>JALQZP010000100.1 GCA_023258235.1 Terrimicrobiaceae bacterium
GTGCTGCTGCACTTGACTCTGCTGCTGCTGGAGCTGGAATTCGTGGGCTTCTTTCCTCTGGAAATCGTGCAAATCAGCAAAGTCAGAAGGAGAGTCTTGGTCTTGATGTTTCTTCCTCTGGCAAAGACACACAGCCGAGGAGTATGAGCAACCAGTTTTGATTATTTAGTTTCATGAGATTTTATTAACTGGGAATAGTCCGTAGAAGGACAATGAGACGAAGTCCACCTTACTTTTTTGCGTTACAGCGTCTGTCGTTGCGGCAAGGACAACGGCACTCAGCATACTGGTTTTGATCATAGTTTTTATTTGATTAGTTTTTTGCTGCAGGGTTTGAGCCAAGGAATCCATTGGACTTCAGCCACGCAATAAATTCGCCCGGCCATTTCGTAGAATCATCGGAGCCGCGACCCAAACCGAAGCCGTGTCCACCTTGTTCATAGAGATTCAATTTTGAGGCAATGCCGTTCTTCTGCAGGGCTTCATGCATGAGAACGCTGTTTTGATACACCACGACTTTGTCATCCTTGGCATGGGCGAGAAACGCAGGCGGCGTATCTGCTCTCACAGACTTCTCCCGTGAGAGCGCGTCCAGAGCCTCGGGCGTGGGATTGGCCGGCAAAAGATTGTCGAGGCAGGCGTGGCGAAAATCCTTCTCATTCGTGATCGCCGGATAAATCAGGGCCATGAAGTCCGGGCGGGCCGAGGTTTGGGACACGGCGTCTTGGCCAAACTCGGCGGCGCGTGAGAAAAGCGTGCCCGCGCTTGCGGCCAAGTGTCCACCCGCCGAGAACCCCATAATCCCGATGCGCGCCGGATCAAGTTGGTATTCTTTGGCGTGGCTACGCACCCACTGGATGGCGCGCAGGGCGTCGGACAGGGGGACTGGATCCTTGAAGTTCGCGTCAGCCGTCGTGGGCAGTCGATACTTGAGGACAAAGGCCGTTATTCCTTGGCCCGTCAACCACTCCGCCACTTTCGAGCCCTCATTCACAATCGACAGGACGGCATAGGCCCCGCCAGGGCAGATCACTACGGCACAGCCATTCGGCGAGGACGGACGGTAAACTGTGAGCGTGGGGTTGTGAATATTGTTAATAATTATAGCGTTCGGATTTGGAACAAGCTTCTCTGGAATGGAAGGATCGATCCCTGGTGTTCCTGCTGGCCATACGGCAATCGTCTCCGTCGGGGCGTTGGGTGCCTCCGCGAGCAGGGGTCGCAACAGGGCAAGGGCAGACACGAGTGTGATAAGGATGGTTTTCATTGTTGATGAATTGGGTGCGTTAGCGAATACGGGCGGGCCTCGGGCGTGGTGCCCCAATCCGAGGGCTTGGGACCCATGACGAATTCTATCGAATTGTTGCCTTGAAGGACGGAGTGCGGGAGCCAGTTTTTATTCCAAGGTTTTCCGTTGATGCTCATGGACTGGATGAATTTATTCTCACTCGAGTTGTTTTTTGCGGTGATCACAATCTTGCCGCCGGTAGGTTAAGATTCGCTTTATCAAAAAGCGGCGTGCCGATCGTGTATTCCGGCACGGATTGGAGATAGGGATAGAAACCAAGGGCGCTGAAAACATACCACGCCGACATCTGCCCTGCGTCCTCATTGCCACTCATGCCCCAGGGATCATTGCGATACTCCAAATCGAGAATGCGCCTGACGAGTTCCGCAGTCTTAGCGGGTTGCCCGACATAGTTGTAGCAATACGGGGAATGCTGGTCGGGTTCATTTCCATGCCAATACTGGCCGAAGCTGTTGATGTTGGTGAGGTCGCGCCAACTCATCTGCTCGCCTCCTGTCGTCGTGAAAAAAGCGTCCAGTTTTTTCCTGAAGCCCTCTTCGCCGCCGAGCAACCCGATGAGGCCTTGGGTATCATGCATTGTATGCCATAACCACTGCCAGGCATTCCCTTCGCAGTAATCATCGTTGCCTTTGCCAGTGTAGGTTTTCGGGTTGAATGTATCCAGATGCGACCAGTTGCCAGCCTTGTCCTTGCCACGGAAAAAGCCGGTCTTCGGATCCCAAAGATTGCGGTAGCTGAGCGCACGGCGGTCGAACTCCTCGGCCTTGTCCTTTTTGCCCAGCGCCTCGGCGAATCGCGCGATCGAGAAATCCAAATACGCGCACTCCATGGTGAGCGAGACATTGATGTAGCCTGGAAAAGGCACATAACCTAGCTTGCGGTAGTCACCGACATTTTTTCGGCGTCCCTCAACCGTCGCATTTTTCTCTATCAACTCCCACGCGGTCTTGGTGTCAAAGCCGCGAATCCCTTTGATGTAGGCGTCCGGGATGATGACATCGCACCATGTTCCAGACATGCAAAGGACGTCCTTGTAAGCGAGTTTCCACATCGGCCCCCAGCCACTGTCCTTGTAGTCATCGAGCATCGTCTTGATAACATCGAGTTGAAGTTCGGGTTCGACGAGCGTGTAGAGCGGGTGAGCCGCACGGAAGGTGTCCCAAGTCGATAGCACCGTGTAATGGCTGTGGTCTTCAGCCTGATGAACCTGCCCGTCAAGGCCGCGGTATTCGCCATTCACATCGCTCGCAAGTTGAGGATGAAACAGCGCATGGTAGTGTGCCGTGTGGAAATTGACCTGCTGGTCGCGTGTGCCTCCCTCAACCGCGAGCTTGGAAAGTTTTTCATTCCATTCGGCGCGGGCGGATGCGTGCACGGCATCAAAATCCCAACCGGGAATTTCTGCCTGCAAATTTTCACGGGCGTTTTTCTCGCTCACATACGAGATGCCGACCTTCACAAGCACAGGCGAACCATCCTGCTCCGGAAATTCGACAATCCCCCCCTTGTCGCTCTCTTTTTGGAAGCGAATGGGTTTATTGAACTCCATGTAGAACCAAGTCTTGTGTTCCCCCCATGCAGTGGTGCGGGCATACCCCTCCAAGGCACGGTCCCCAACCAAGGAGACATCACCATCGGATTTTCCCTTCTCCGCGCAAATGGCGTGGCTCAAATCCAGCAAAACGCGACAAGTTTTGGTTCCCTTGAAATCGGTGTAGCGATGAATCGCCGCCCGCTTCGTGCAGGTCATCTCGGCGGCGATCCCCTCATCATCGAGCTCGGCCTTGTAATACCCAGGCTCACCGGCTCGCTTTTCGGGCAAGCTTTTGGTCCTCGTCCCCAGTCCCTTTTCGCCCGTCACCGGCAATAGAGCGATCACACCATACGAACCGACCCCGGTGCCTTGCAAATGAGTGTGTGCAAATCCTAGCAAATCGTTAACTCCCCTATGAGAATAACCAGAAGCCCAAGTCGGACTATTTACCGGCCCGGGCGATATCATGCCGAAAGGCCGGATGGCCGCTGGCGAGCATTCCGCGCTTGAATCCGAACCAAGAAAAACATTCACCAGTTCTATCGGCTCGTACGACATCGCTTTGGCGATGGTTTGGTTTGTGCCATTGCCCTCCACCAATGGCGGCAGGGAATCCTTCTCCGCTCGCAGATGGCTTGCTCCAATCAGTCCTGTGAGGACAACGACACCTAGCATGTTGGGTTTCATGATCGATTAGTTTTTGCAGGGTTTGCGCCAAGGAATCCGCCGGTCTTGAGCCACGCCATAAATTCCCCTGTCCATTGCGCGGAATCATCCCCCTTGCGACCCAGTCCAAATCCATGGCCGCCTCGCTCATAGAGTTTTATATTTGAGGCGACGCCGTTCTTTTTCAGGGCGTCATCCATCAGAACGCTATTTTGATACAAGACGACTTTGTCATCCTTCGCATGGACGATAAATGCAGGCGGAGTATCCGCTCTCACAGATTTTTCACGCGAGACAGCGTCCAAGTCCTCGGGCGAGGCGGCTCTTGGCAAAAGAGTATTAAGACAGCCGTGGCGAAAATCTTTCTCATTTGTGATCACCGCATAGATCAGAGCCATGAAGTCTGGCCGGGCCGAGGTTTGAGCAACTGCGTCCTTCGCAAACTCGGAAGCGCGGGAGAAAAGCGTGCCCGCGCTTGCGGCCAAGTGACCTCCGGCCGAGAAGCCCATGATTCCAATGCGGGCCGGATCGACATGGAAGTCTTTGGCGTGGCTGCGCACCCACTGGACGGCGCGCAAGGAGTCGGACAAAGGAACTGGATCCTTGAAGTTTGCGTCGGCCATTGCCGGCAGGCGATATTTTAGCACAAAGGCCGTTATCCCCTGCCCCGTCAACCACTCCGCCACTCTGGACCCCTCATTCAAACTCGACAGCACGGCATAGCCCCCGCCGGGGCAGACCACAACGGCGCAGCCATTCGGTGAGGAGGGGCGGTAAACCGTAAGCGTCGGGTTGTAGACGCTGGAAATCATCGCAGGCGCATCGGCAAGGGTCTTCTCCGCGGCGGCAGGATCAATACCCGCCGTTCCTGCAGGCCATAAAGCGATGATTTCGTTCGGAGGGGTTTGCGCTTCGGCAAAAGATGATTTTAGCAGTGACATGGCTGATAGAATAATGATGAGGGTATTTTTCATTGCTTAGTTTTTGCGGCGGCGGGCGTGGTATCGCGTTTTACCGTTTCATCTTTGGTTATGATCTCGCATCGAACCCCGGCCTGCTCCATCCCTTCAACATCCTCGACATAGACCGGACTTCTTGCGTCAGGCTTTTCGAACGTCACATCCAGATCCCTTACTACCATCCCCTTAACATGCCTTGCATACAGCACACTCGACGGCAGGACGCCAAAGAAAAACTGCTCAGGGTAACGGGCCACATCCTCCGGCACCACGCGCGCAGCATCCGCCGCTGTTCCTCCGCCCGGCAGGCTGATTGTGATTTTTTCGAGTATCACATCCTCGACTTTGTGCCCCGGAATCCCGCTGATCATAATCCCCAGCCGGTCGCGCTGATTCCCTTTAACCTTGGCATGGATATTCCGGATCCGGACTTTCCTCAAGATGCCTACAGGCGCCCCCTCGGAGGTTGACTCCTTGCCGTAGACTTGCTCGGTCGGCATGTCGTATAGGCGTCCCCGGTTCCCCAAACGGATAAAGATCGGGCCACCCACATTGTCCATCGTGATATTGGAAATTTCCACATTCTCCAACCGCCCACCGTCCACCATTAGCAGCTTGATAGCCCCCATCGGGCAATCATGGAACCGGCAATTTGATACCTTCATGTTTACGAAACCACCTCGTGAGGATGTCCCCAACTTGTAGGCCGCCGTGTGACTACTGATCGTGCAGTCCCGCACCACGATGTTCGAGCAGACCTGCGTGGTCGTGCTCTTCGGACAGATCGCATCGTCCCCCGCGTTGATCACGCTGTTCTCGATCAACACATTTACGCAGCCGTCGAGGTCTATCCCGTCGTTGTTCATGTTGTTGTTTTGACTATCGATTCGAATGCCGTCGATATGTGCATTCCGGCACAAGAGCAGATGCAGTCCCCAGGAAGCTGATTTCCTGAAAACCAAGTCTTTCATTGAGATATGCTCGCATTCAACAAGACGCATCAGCATCGGCCGTTCACCCAGCTTCTGGCCAATTTTCACCGGGAACGCCGCCGGACTACCTCGCCCGTCCACAATGCCCTTGCCGCTGAACCCGATGTTTTTTGCCTTATGGGCGTAGATAAGGCAGCGGTTGAACGCGGGGGCCTCCACGGCTCCAACGATGTCGGCGTCATAGTCCGTCAGCTTTGTGCTACCCAGTAGAGAGGCACCCTCGTCAAGGTGCAACGTCACGTTGTCCTTCATATGGATCGTCCCCGTCACGAACCGGCCCGCCGGAATCACCACCTTGCCTCCACCAGCCTGGTGACAGGCATCGATAGCGGTCTGGATAGCCTTCGTGTTCACTGTAAAACCGTCAGGCTTGGCGCCATGGTCGGTGATCAAAGTGCTTCCCCGTTTGAGGACGGGTTTCGTCAGCGAAGCTGCAGAACCTGCATCTTCTCTGGCAAAGGCACATGCCGTCAGCGTCAGGGCGAATGCCGCCATCGCGGGGAGAGTTTTTGGGTTCATAAGTGACCGTTTCCTTAGGGCTTCTGACAGCTCGACGAAAGCAGAACAATCATTCATGGCGTTATTTTATGATCTTTCATTTCTTGAGTTCATTTCGGTCGCCTTTCACCGCCGTGCGGGAGGGCTCTACATAAATCTTGAGCGGGTAAGGGGTCGATTCATTGCCTTCGATGAGCAAACCTTGCACGGCTGTCCGGACAACAATGCCGCTATTTTCAAATGTATTAAACTTGTTGTTCCGAATCCGGACGTTTTCATGCACAGGCTCTTCCTGCTCGGGCGAGCGCACCAACAGTTGGCGATCCCCACCTTTCCCGACAACAACGAGGCAGGCTCCATGGCAATTCAACGCATCCTCCTGCATGAAAGACAGGCGGCAGAAATCCACGACGACTTCTTCCTTGCAATTCGAGGACTGAAAAATATCCACCCGGGCTGGACAAGTCCTTATCGCCTCGACGGGTCGAACTCCATTCACCCGCTCGAATGTCATGGTATCCGTGAACTGGCTAAGAAAGCCCATGCACGGCAGGGCATTCACCTCGCAATCGCGGAAGGTGATCCGCGCGCTGCGTGTGTTATGAAGGCCGGCCATCACGCGGCTGAACAAGCAATCCCCAGACACAATCCTTTTTTGAGGAGCGTATCGAAGCGAAAATAGAGTGCTTCATTTTTTGAGCACCCATGTGGATGTGAGTTTGCCGTCGAGAGGGAGATTGTAGGTGAGGCAGTAGGTTTGGGAGGCCGCGTCGAAATCGGTCTGCCAAAAATCGTTTCCATGCACTGATTGGTCGAGAGGAACGAGCTTTTCGCCGGTTTTTTCGTAGAGCTTGTAGCCTTCGATGGATTTCAATCCCTCAAAGCGAACCGGGACATAGCCGACACCGCCGCGAATCGCGAGCATGATCTCGGGCGGTGCTTGGGATTTCAGAAAGTCCGGGACTTCCATGTTGCCAAATACCCCGGAGTAGCCCTTCAACTTTTTCCAAAGCGACTCTGCCGCCGAAAGGGGCTTTTCCGCCCTCACAATGATTGGATAGCTGCGGAGCAATGTGCCGCCGGTGGCCACGACTTCGAGAGCGTTGCCGACGGCCTCGCGGTGGATGGTTTTCCATGAACGCGGCGAGTCGGTGAGGTGTTGGCGCAAGGCTTCGTTCGGGCCGTGGTAGTCGTCCGCATGGCGAGGCACGCAGAGCCATTCGGTATTCATTTCCAAGCGGTCGCCGGTTTGAAAATCCGCGAGTCCTTTCGGTGGAACAACAAGGGCATCGATATCCAGCTTGCCTTCACTTCGCACATTGTGGACCTGCAGAGTGATCGAGGGATTTTTGTATTCCTTGCCGCCGAAGGTGCCCTTGAAAGAGCGGATGATAAAGGCGCGCGAGCCAATGCCGAAGTTTTCACGGCCTGGAGGAAGTTGCGGTTGGGCGTCGGGATAGGCGACCCACCACGGGCCTTCGCCTGGAAGTTCGAGATGATCCACCATGATGTCGCCCG
>JALQZP010000101.1 GCA_023258235.1 Terrimicrobiaceae bacterium
TCAGGGCCAGATTGAGCCCCACCGAGGCGAAGCTCACGAGCATGGGTGTCCACTTGCGGTCGATTGCATAGAAAGCGGGCGAGAGAACTTTGATGCCCGAATACGCGACCAATCCAACCGCGTAGTATTGGAGTGCCAGGGCCGTCTGCTTGGTATCCTCGGCTATAAAATGCCCGTGCTCGTAGATGAGCGCAATGATCGGGTTGGCCAGAAACCAAAGGCCGACTGCCGACGGGAGGGTGAGAAAAACCGCGAGTCGCATCGCTTTCCCGAGCGTCGGGCCGAAGCGACTCGTGTCGGTGTCCGCCGCGATGCGGGAGATCACCGGCAGGGTGATCGTGGCCACGGCCACGCCGAAGACCCCGATCGGAAGTTGCATGAGGCGGAAGGCACTATTGAGCCAGGTCACAGCCTCGGCGCCGGCATAAGAAGCAAAGCGGGAGTTCACCAGCACATTCACTTGCACGGCGCTGGCTGCGATGACCGATGGCACCATGAGCGTGAGGATTTTTTGGATGCCTTCGTCCTTCCAGCGGAAGTCGGGTTTGAATCGGAAGCCCGCCCGACGAAGGCTTGGCATCTGGACGAGCAATTGCAGGAGGCCCCCGACGAGAGTGCCGATGGCTAATCCAATCAGGGCATTGCGGCCGAAGCTGCGATCAATCAACCATCCGAAGATCACGTCGCCCGCGATCGAGCCGATATTGAAAAAACTCGAGGCCATGGCTGGGGCGGTAAAAATCTGTCGCGAGTTCAAGGCCCCCATCACCAGCGCCGCCAAGGACACCAGTAAAATGAACGGATACATGATCTGGGTGAGTAGGATCGTGAATCCGGCATCGGCCGGATCAAAACCGGGCGCGAGCAATCTCACCAGCGGTTCCGCAAAAACGATGCCCAGCAGGCTGACCGCGCTCATAAAGACGGTGGCGATGGTAAGCATCTTGGAAGCCAGTTCCCATGCGGCGGCAGGCCCTTCTTTTTCGATCTTTTGAGAAAAAACCGTCACGAACGCGGTAGAGAGCGCCCCCTCGGCAAAGAGATCGCGAAGAAGATTCGGAAGACGGAACGCGATCAGAAAAAGCCCCATGGCGGCTGTTCCGAAAAGGGAGTTGAAAAGCACTTCCCGCACAAGACCCAGCACCCGGCTGCACATCACGGCGATGGCAATGATTCCGCTGGCTCGTGTGTTGAGTTTTTTACCGTCGTTCATTTGGCGGCAGCGGCTTTTTGAAGACGCTCCATGATGGCTGCGCCGATTCCGTTTTTTGGGAGGGCCTCGGCTACGATGAGATCCAAGCCGGCGTCGTCGAGACGGCGCATGGCTCCGTATAAATTCGCCGCAGCCTCGCGCAAGTCACCGGTGGGGGCCAGTTGCTCCACGACCGCAAAGCCCTCGGGGGCATTCGACCATGCCAGCAAGCCCTCGCGCGGACCTCCCGGTGTTGGCCTGTCGGCTATCCGTAGCGGAGTGCGGGGAGCGTAGTGGCTCTTGAGTCCACCCGGCGCGGCGACTCCGGCGGGGCCGTGAAAAACCGGCGCAAACTCGCGCGATTGTTCCTCTGTCACAGGGCCCTGTCTAAGAATTTGCAGTCGATCATCGAGCACGTGAACAATGGTGGATTCAATCCCGTGGCGGCAGGGTCCGCCATCCAGTATGAAAGGGATATTCCCGCCGAGTTCGCTCATCACATGGTCGGCGGTGGTTGGGCTTATCCGGCCGAAGCGATTGGCGCTGGGGGCGGCCAGAGGTCTGCCGAAGCCCTCGACCACAGAGCGAAACGCGGGATGGGCACTCATTCTCACGGCGACCGTATCCTGGCCTGCTGTGACAATATCAGGCACACAGGGATTACGTGGCAGAACCATGGTCAGCGGCCCAGGCCAAAACTTCTCAGCCAGAGCCAAGGCAAGAGGGGAAGGGGATGTGAGGCGAGAGAGCCAATCGAGTGAGGGAAGATGAACAATGAGTGGATCGCTCAAAGGGCGTTCCTTGGCCTCGAAAATCGCGGCGCAGGCCTCCGGCGAAAGGGCATCGCCTGCGAGCCCATACACGGTTTCTGTTGGCAGAGCGACGATGCCGCCCGCCTTGAGAATTTCGATCGCAGTGGCGATTCCTCGCTCTGGCCGGTCCGTTCGCGTGTTCAATCCAGTGAGATATCGAGAACGTCGTTCGTTTGTTTCTGACGGAAGGTGAGAAGCGCGTTGAGAACGGCGGGCATTTCCGGCGCGAGGAGGGAAGCAGCAAAAAGGGCGGCATTCTTCGCTCCCGCGACACCGATCGCAAATGTGGCCACGGGAATGCCAGCGGGCATCTGGACGATCGAGAGAAGGGAATCCTGGCCGCGGAGAGCATGGCTTTCGACCGGCACGCCCAACACAGGCACGTGGGTGTGGGCAGCCAACATTCCCGGGAGATGGGCGGCGCCTCCCGCGCCAGCGATGATCGCCCTCAAGCCCCGCTTGGCGGCCTCTTTGGCATAGTCGCTCAAAAGATCCGGAGTTCGGTGGGCGGAAACGACCCTGCACTCATGCGCGATACCCATGAGATCCAGCATGGCGGAGGCCTCTTTCATGGTCGTCCAATCCGAGCGGCTTCCCATCACGACTCCTACAAGGGGCTTTTTTGTTTTTGTCAGTTTTTTTGTTTTCATCGATCCAGAGTGGGTTGCCGGTTCAGGCAGCAGCGATCGTATCTGACGATACCGCCTGAATGGCATAAAAAAACTCTGCCCATGGAAAGGGAGAGGAAAGAAGGGGGTATAAGGTCGGGCGGACACTCGGTCCGCCCGGCCTTAAGGGACGTCTTATTTGGACGTGCCGATTGTGCTTGGAGCAGGTGCTGCTTTTGGCTTGCTGGCGCATGCGCCGAGGCCGAGAGCCGCCACTGCGAGAGCTGCTACTGCAGCGATTGTTGCGAATTTCATTTTGATTTGTCCTCCTCCTTTCTAGGCAAGTTGCCGCGGCGAATCTCTCATATCCACTTCATGTGACAATATTATTTCACGCTTTTTTGTGTAGGACTTCACCCAGTATGAGAGTCGAAACCCTGCAAGTCGGCGATTGTATGCGCCTACCTTAAAGGATTAGTCTGCGGGATATGAATAAAACTGCTTGTCCGATGTGTGAAATGCCCGAACTTCTTGAACACGCCGAACAGTGGGAGTGCCTCACCTGTGGGCATGAATGGCCCCGCGAAGCGGCGGGCCCGGAAGCCAGAGTGGTGAAAGACGCCTTTGGGACCATCTTGGCCGACGGCGACTCAGTGGCCTTGATCAAGGACCTCAAGTTGAAGGGATCATCCCAAGTTCTTAAAGGCGGCACCAAAGCCAAAGGGATTCGCCTGGTGGATGGTGACCATGAGATTTCCTGCAAGATCGAGGGCGCGGCCATGGGCTTGAAAGCCTGTTTTGTCCGGAAGGTTTAGTTTTTTAAGGCCGGGACACGGGTGGCCGCGATTTTGCTCTTGCGGACGAACGGGACTGCGGAGAGATTCGGCGCTCGTTTGAGCAAGGGCACCTCGGTTCCATCCACTCAGCGAACGGCTCCCACAGGTGGCCGACCACCAAATGCCGGCGTGGCGAAATGGCAGACGCAAGGGACTTAAAATCCCTTATCCCGAAAGGGGTGTGCGGGTTCGAGTCCCGCCGCCGGCACTGGAGGCGTGCGTTTTTCAATCGGATCCGAATTCATTGAAAGCGTGACCGCGCTTGGTTCTGTGTTTATGAAATTTCCGATGCAAATTGAAACCCTCTCCTCCGCTGATGATGTTGCAGCCCGTGCCGCCCAAATCATCGCCCGGGATGCGCGAAGTGCCGTTGCCACCCGTGGAATGTTTGTTATGGCCGTGAGTGGCGGTCGCACGCCATGGCAAATGCTCCGTGCGCTTGCCAACGAGGATGTCCCATGGACCAAGGTTCACGTCATCCAGGTCGATGAGCGCATCGCTCCCGCCGGTGACCCTGACCGCAACCTCACTCATCTTCGCGCGAGTTTGCTCTCCCATGCTCCCATTCCGGAGGAGCAAATCCACGCCATGCCTGTCGAAACGGCAGATCTGGACCAGGGTTGTCGGGATTACACCGCGCTTCTTCAATCTCTTTGCGGCAACCCGGCCGTGATCGATCTGGCGCACTTGGGCCTGGGGCCGGACGGTCACACGGCTTCGCTTATTCCGGGCGATCCGGTTTGTGGGGTTCATGACGCCGAAGTGGCTCTCACCGGCGTTTACCAAAACCGCCGCCGCATGACGCTCACTTATCCCATCCTGAATCGCTCCCGCCATATCCTGTGGGTCGTCACAGGAGGAGAGAAGGCCGCCATGCTCCCGCGATTGCTTGCCGGTGATCCCACGATTCCCGCCGGGCCGATCGCGCAGCAGAATGCCACTCTTCTGGCCGATGCTCCCGCTGCAGCGGAGTTGAAGTAAAAACCAGGAAATCGTGCCAATCGGCCGAAGTTTGTTGACTCCGATGGAGGGCTGAAGCTATCGTGCTCGGCTCTTGATACGGAACTGCCAAGCTCCTCGGTGAGCAGGCCCTACATTTATAAACAAGACCTTAATTAAATTAACATCATCTATGGAAACAGCGACCCGACTTAAATTATTGACCCCCTCCCTCACACTGGCTGTCGACAGCAAAGCCAAAGCCATGAAGGCCGAGGGCATCGAAGTCTTTGGTTTCGGGGCGGGTGAGCCTGACATGGATACGCCGGAGCACATCAAGGCGGCCGCGATCACCGCGCTTCAACAAGGTCGCACCAAATACACGCCTAGCGCCGGTATTCCCGAGCTTCGCCAAGCGATTTCCCAAAAATTTCTTAAAGACAACGGCCTCGACTACAAGTCCAACCAAGTGATCGTCAGCAATGGTGCCAAGCAATCCTGCTTCAATGCCATCGCGGCCGTGGTGAACGAAGGGGACGAGGTCATCATTCCCGCACCCTACTGGCTGAGCTACCCCGAGATGGTTCGTCTCGTCGGCGGTCAACCCGTTATTGTGGAGACCCGCGAAGAGAACAACTGGAAACTCACAGCGGAGGATTTTGAAAATGCGATGACTCCTCGCACGAAGATGATCATCATCAATTCGCCCGGCAATCCGACTGGATCGGTTTATACCCGTGACGAGCTTCGTGCCTTGGCTGAAGTCGCCGCCGAGGAGGACATCTTCATTCTCTCCGATGAGATCTACGAGAAGCTCACGTATGATGGCGCCGAGCACATCAGCATAGCCTCGGTTTCTCCCGAAGCCTACGACCTGACGATCACCGTCAATGGATTCAGTAAGGCCTATGCGATGACCGGTTGGCGTCTGGGTTACCTTGCCGCGCCGGAACCCATCGCACGTGCGATCGATTCCATGCAGAGCCACATGACTTCGAATGCGTGTTCCTTCGCCCAATACGGCGGATTGGCCGCCCTGACCGGCGACCAGCAATGTGTTGTCGATATGCGCGAGGAGTTCGATATTCGCCGTCAATACATGCACGAACGTCTTTCCCAGATTCCAGGCGTGAGCGCGGTTCGTCCGCAGGGTGCATTCTATGTCCTCGCCAATATCGGTGGTCTCGGCATCAAATCCCAAAATTTCGCCGATCGTCTCTTGAGCAAGGCCAACGTGGCGATTGTTCCGGGCATCGCCTTTGGCGACGACCGCACGGTGCGACTCAGCTATGCCACAAGCTTGGACATCATCAAGTCGGGCGTCGATCGCATTGAGGAATTCTGCAAAACCCTCTAATTCGATGACTTTTCAGTCCCGATTCCGCTCCCATGGAGCGCGAATCGCGGATGAAGCGTTTGTATTTTCAAGGAGATGAAATTCTCCGCACTAGGTCAACGCCTCTCAGGCGGCAGCGGCATCGAGTTGCTGATGGACGATCTCGGCAACGCCCTTTCGGCGACCGGTCCCTCTCCGCTCATGCTGGGCGGTGGAAATCCCGCGCACATTCCGGAAATGGAGCGGATCTGGGCGGAGCGTCTGCGCGATATTCTCGAAGACCCTGCGACCTTGCGCCGGACATTGGCGATTTACGATCCGCCGCGCGGCAATGCGCGTGTGATCGAGGATCTCGCGGCGCTTCTGCGTCAAGAATACGGTTGGCAAGTCGGACCCGAAAACATCGCGGTGACGCCTGGCGGCCAGACGGCATTTTACTTTCTTTTCAATCTCTTCGGTGGTCGTCGATCCGATGGCTCGATGGGGCGAATCCTGTTTCCATTGATGCCCGAATATATCGGCTACGCGAACCAGGGGCTTGAAGCCGGAATGTTCACGGCCCAGCGCCCCCGGATTTCCCGCACGGGTCCGCACCGTTTCAAATACCACATTGACTTTGAAAACCTGAAACCCGCTTCCGACGTGGCCGCGCTCTGTGTTTCCAGACCCACGAATCCGAGCGGAAACGTGATACCGGATACGGAACTTAAAAAATTGGCTGCCTTGGCCAAGGACCGTCAGATCCCGTTGATCATCGACAACGCCTACGGGTGGCCGTTCCCTGGGATTGTCTTCGGCGAAGCCGCACCGATCTGGAACGAGCAGACTGTCCATGTGATGAGTCTCTCGAAATTCGGGTTGCCCGGGACGCGAACGGCTTTCGTCGTGGCGCCACCCGCGATTGCCAAGGCCGTATCTTCCATGATGGCGGTGACCGGTCTTGCGAACGGAAATTTCGGTCAAGCCATTGCCGGTCCGCTCATCGGTGACGGCAGGGTCACACGCCTCGCGCGGGAAGTCATTCGGCCCTATTATCTCCAAAAGCGCAATGCGGCGATGGAAGCGGTGGACACGTTTTTTCCGGATCACATTCCTTATGCTTTCCATGAAAGCGAAGGCGCGCTCTTTCTTTGGTTGTGGCTCGAAGGGGCCCGGAAATCCTCGCGCCAGATCTACGAGGATTTAAAAAAACGCGGCGTGCTGGTTGTGCCTGGGGAGTATTTTTTCTTCGGTGATGACGATCCCGAGTGGAAGCATCGGCATGAATGCCTCCGCATCTCTTTTGCCATGGCCGACGCCGATGTGCGCGACGGGATCAAGATCATCGGCGAGGAGATCGCGACGGTTTACTGACGGCTATCAAGCCGCCGGCGGCGGGGTGTTTTGTTGCTTTGCGATGAGCATGTAGAGCGAAGGAACGATGAACAGAGTGCAGATCGTTCCGATCGCCATTCCCCCGACCAGCACAAGCCCGATCGAGTTGCGGGCCTGCGCGCCCGCACCGGTCACCAGCACGAGTGGAAAGTGGCCGAGCACCGTGGCCATCGTCGTCATCACAATCGGGCGGAACCGGGTGAGTGCGGCACGGCGAACCGCATCGATTTTTTTGAGGCCCCGCTGCTGCATCTGATTCGCAAATTCGACGATGAGAATCCCGTTTTTGGCGATGAGGCCGACGAGGGTAACAAGGCCGATTTGGGAATAGATGTTGAGGGTCGTCGTCCATCC
>JALQZP010000102.1 GCA_023258235.1 Terrimicrobiaceae bacterium
GGGGATTGAAGGGGGCTCCCAAGCTCCCGGGCCTCCCGTGTGAGGCTGGCGTATCCTTCGGCGACCTCCTCCGCATAGCCGTCACTCATGAGCCCGGCCACGGGCAACGGAAGGATGCGACCGGAGGCGTTGCGGCCGGATACGGCGATGCCGCCGGCTTTTCGGATGATCATATTCACAGCCCTGTTGAGAGCCTCATCGGTTGTGCCGACAGCGACGATGTTGTGGCAATCGTGTGCGACACTGGATGCGATCGCGCCCGTCTTGAGGCCAATTCCCCGCACAAACGCGACTGATGGTGGAGCGGGTTGGTAGCGATTGATGACGGCGATTTTCAGAATGTCCCGCGACGGGTCGGCGAGCGCCAAGCCGTTTTTGAGAAGAGGGTCTGCCTCGCTCGCGCCTGTGACGATTTGACCATCCCATGCTTCAATGATGCGAATACGGCCGATCCCGGCGGTCACTTGAAAGTCGCGTGGTGATGTTTCGCGAGCGCGGAAGCGGTTTGCGCGTGGGGAGAGCGACTTGGGGAGAAGGGAAGTCGAATTGCGAACCACGCAGCATCCATCGATCCAGGTTTCCAGAACGGCAAAGTTATCCAAGTCGCGCAATCGAACGAAATCGGCGGCATCACCCGGTCGAAGCAATCCGCAGCGGAGGCCGTAGTGAAGGGCCGGATTTACGCAGGCGGCGCGAAGAACGGCAAAGAGCGGCGCTCCGAGAGCCACCGCCCTTGCAACGAGCCGGTCGATGTGGCCCGCCATCAAGCCGTCCGGATGTTTGTCGTCGCTACAAAACATACAGGAATCGGGGTGCTCGGCCAGGAGGGGCCATAGTTCATTGAAATTCCGTGCAGCGGAGCCTTCGCGGATGAGGATCTTTTGGCCGAGTGCGATCTTTTCCCTCGCCTCTTCGATCTGAAAACATTCGTGGTCTGTCTCGATGCCGGCCTTGACGTAGGCGCGCAGGTCTTGTCCTCGCAGTCCCGGAGCGTGTCCATCGATGCGTTTTCCGTGTCGCTTGGCGATAGCGAGTTTTTGCATTACCACCGGATCACGGTGGATCACGCCCGGGAAGTTCATCATCTCAGAGAGGTAAAGAAGCGAGGGATCGAGGCAAAGTTCCTCGATGGCATCCGGGCCCATCGTCGCTCCGCCCGTTTCAAAATCCGTTGCGGGAACGCAGGAGGGGATGCCGAAGTGGATTTTAAGAGGGGTCCGAGTCGCGAGTTGTTGCATATACTTCACACCTTCGATCCCCAAGACGTTGGCGATCTCGTGCGGATCCGAAACGGTGGCGGTGGTTCCGTGACGAACGGCGATGCGTGCGAATTCGGGCGGGGTCAGCATCGAGCTCTCGATGTGAACATGCGCGTCGATAAAGCCGGGGCAGAGAAAGCTGCTCTCCGTGACCGAATCGTCCTCGAAAATCGAGTGGATCCGGCCTGCGCGAACTTCGATCGTTCCGGAAAAGATCCGTTCGTGGAAAATATCCACAATCTTTCCGCTGTGCCGGGTGATGGTTGCCATGCCGCAAGCAGCCTACTCCCTCCCGGCATGCATGGAAACCCCGAGGTTTTCAATCGTGGGGCGTATGGGGTGTTCTTTCCACTGCCAGCAATCGGCCTTGCCAGTATGGCGGGGGGGTGGTTTCGTAGATCGCGGAATGGCGACACCGGACATATTTTCCGCAGAAGACCTGATCTCGGCTCCGGCCCTGTTCATGGGTTTCGAGCCGCCCGTGCGTCTAGCGGTGATTGGCGATCCTGTGGCCCATTCAAAATCCCCCAGCTTTCAAAATGCCGCCCTCCGCGCCTGCGGTATCGAGGCCTCATACTCGCGCCTTCATGTTCCGCCATCACGGTTCACCGAGGTCCTTCGCGCGCTACCGGCAGCCGGTTTTCTGGGAGTCAACGTGACGATCCCCCACAAGGGCGCCGCATTGGCCGGCGTGGATGTGGTGGATGCCGGTGCTAGGGCTTCGGGCAGTGTGAATACAATCGTCGTCAATGGCGACAAGCTGCATGGATTCAGTACAGACGGCCCCGGTCTCTCAAGGGCGATTCGCGAGGAGTTTTCCGTCGATTTGCGCGATCTGCGCGTTGTTCTTCTGGGGGCTGGCGGCGGCGCCGGCCGTGCGATTGCCGTTCAATGCGCGATCGAGCGCTGCGCCCGATTGGTGTTGGTGAACCGGACGCTCGAAAAGGCGCGACGCCTGGCGGCCGAACTGGAGCCTCATTTTCCATCCGGGAGGTTTTCGGGGGGGGCTGACCGATTGGTCGCGATTCCGTTTGAGGAGGCGGATCTGCGGCGCGAGCTGGAAAATGCCGACATCGTTATCAATGCCACTTCGATTGGAATGAAGCCTTCCGATGAGTCGGTGATCCCGGCCTCGCTTCTCACTCCCAATCTACTTGTGTATGATGCGGTCTACACGAGCGGCGGATCCAGATTGCTGGACGATGCCGCCGCTGTCGGAGCGCGCGGAGCGAATGGGTTGGGCATGCTTCTCCATCAAGGCGCGCTGGCATTTGAAATCTGGTTTAACCGTCCCGCCCCGCTCGAAGTGATGCGGAAAGCTCTCCTTGCCGATTTATGATTCTCACCATTGGACTCACCCAGTTTGTTTTTGTTTCCCTCGGCATTCTTACGCTGAATGTATTGCTGAAGGCGGGCGGCTACGCAGCCAATGTGGCTTCCTCCTTCCCTCCCTTTCCCGTCTGGTTGGCCTTGAATGGCCTTTGGGTGTTCATGCTGCCGATGGCCTGGATCATTTTTGCCGGTTTGTGTGGACATTTCGGCCGTGGACCCCTGACAGATTCTGCGGCTCGGGTTTCGGGGGTGGGAATCATCGTGGGAATATTCCTGGCCTACTTCTGTGCTTGCGCTCAGTTGATCTAGGTAAATGCAGGGGGTTTCTCCCCATGGAATGGTTTTTTGAACATTGGCACTGTTGATGCTGTCCAATTCAACAGAAAGCGAAGCCATGAAAAACTACTACAAAAAAATCAATAGAACCAAATACTCGCTCGGTGAGCTGATCTCTATAGTCGGTTCCTGTGCTAAGAACAGCCGCGAAACAATCGCTGCGATGGTTGACCTGTTTGAGAGCGGGCGCGTCGTGATCCGCAAAAACGGCCAAGTCCGCCGCGTGCGTGTCCAACACGCCAGGTAATCCATCTTCCCCCGATTGTCCGGGGTGTCGCGTCGACTGGGTGGGAGGCGCGCATCTCGGCACGGGTGGGATTTTTCGAAAGTTTTACCTAGAACGTGCGACCGAGAATGATCTCCATCGCGGCTGAGACGTCGGGAGCAATGAAGTCGGCCCCTGACGAGAGGTGATTTTTCCCATAGCCGGTTTCCACCAGGATTGTGCGGCAGCCTGCGTTTCGTCCGCAAACGATATCAATATCCTTGTCTCCGACCATCCAGGATCTCGTGAGATCGATGCCGTGGTCGCGTGAAGCTTCATCCAGCATTCCCGTTCCCGGTTTGCGTCGGTGCGTCGGTTTTGCCGGGGGATCAGGGCAAAAGTAAACCGCGTCGATCAAGTCATCCAGTTGTCGCGCCAGTTCAGCATGAACCGCCTCATATTGGGAGGGGCTTATTTTTCCGGAACTGAGTCCGCTCTGGTTGGTGACGATGACGATCATCCAGCCGGCTTCACGGAGTCGCGCCAATCCAGCGGCGGCACCGGCGATGGCGCGGACGGTGGCGGGGTCGTTGCAATAATCCACCTCGTGCATGAGGGTTCCATCCCGGTCAAAAAAAACGGCGGGACGGTCAGGCATTTTTATGAAATGCGCTTTGCAGTTCCTCGGCGGTGAGGGTGGCCGTGCCGAGTTTCGCGACGACCACGCCGCTGGCATGGTTGGAAATTTCTGCAGCCTCGGCGGGTGTCGCGCCGGCGCAGATCGCTAGAGTATAAAGTGCTATGGCTGTATCGCCTGCGCCGGAAACATCAAAAACCTCCCTTGCCCGCGTTGGTGTGTGATACGGAGCGGCATTCGCTTGAAAGAGGATCATCCCGTGCTCACCAAGGGTCACCAGCAAGCCGGGGAGATTCCATTTTTGTAAAAGCTGGTACCCGACCATCTGCAAGGCCGCATCGGAAAGGGGATCCGCAGTGGCTCCCGGGTCGCGGAGCCCAGCCATGGCGAAGGCCTCCAGGCGGTTGGGTTTCAACAGATCCACCCCAGTCCAATTCAGCGGATTCAAGGGGTTGGGATCGGCCGAGATGAATTTGCCGGAGTCTCTCGCTATCGCTGTGACCCGATCTTTCAAGCTTTGACTAAGAAAGCCCTTCCCGTAATCCTCAAAAATAATCGCATCGACCGAGGGAAGCAGCGTTGTGACTACCTTGCAGGCGTGGTCGATGATGGCTTCGCCGGCCACGCCGCGTTGCTCGCGATCCACTCGCACGACTTGTTGTTGGCGGGCGACGATTCGGGTTTTAACAATAGTCGGACGCTCCGGGTCGGCCACCAAGGCATCGGTCGCGATTCGCTCCACACCGAGGAGATCCCTCAATCTTCCGGCATGGGAATCTGTTCCGACAAGCCCGCAAAGATGAACCCCGGCACAAAACGGCCTCAGATTGCGCGCCACATTGGCCGCGCCGCCGGGGTAGGACGATTCTTTGAGCACCTCGACCACCGGAACAGGGGCCTCCGGCGAAATGCGGGATACGGTGCCCCAAACAAACTCGTCCAGCATCACATCGCCCAGCACAAGTAACCGTCGGTCGCGTGCCACGCTAAGAAGATGTTGTAATCTGTCGGGTTTCATTCCAAGTTGTAGCCGAGTTCTAACCTGACCTCGACCGCACAACAAAGCTCAAATTTTGAAAATGCCGAATATCCTGAAACCAGTGGCCGCCGCAATTCTGTTTGCAGCCGCTTCCGGCTTGAATGCCCAGCCGACACCCGATGCCGTTGACCTCTCTTCTTTTCCGGCCAAGTCGATTGACGACGTCGTTGTTCCGGTGCCAAGCGAAGTCTTCCTTGTTCTCGACAAGCTTGGGAATCCGAACTGGCGTGGCGAAATGCGCGATTCCCTAGGCCGTCAAACCGGCAATCGCGCCCAAGCGGCTTTGCTCTTGGGAACGGTCATCGCCGAGGGCTTCGTTGCCGTCGAGGCGGAAGATCCTGAAAAAGTGAAAGATATCGGACGCCGTGTCCTTGCTCTTTCCAAAGCCATCAATGTCGAAAAAGCCGTGTTGGAGCGCAGTAAAAGCATCATCGACAAGGCCGATGTGAAGGATTGGAAGGCGGTACGCAAGGAGTTTGACGGTGCGCTCCAAGACGTCAAAGGGGCGATGATCGAGTTGGGGGACGGAGATTTGGCCCAGTTGGTAAGCGTGGGGGGATGGATCCGGGGAACGGAGGTGCTTACCTCCATTGTGCGCAAAAGCTACACCACCGACGGTGCCGAATTGTTGCACCAACCCGCTCTCGTGAACTTTTTTTCCAAAAAACTTGAAACCATGTCGAACAGGCGCCTTGCCGATGACGACCTCGTGATACGCATTCGAAAAATGCTGACCAGTATTCGCCCTCTGATCGGCGATGAAGATGGTGCCCCGATTCCTGTCGAGAACGTGAAAAAAATCCACCAATTAACCCGCGACATTGTCGTCAGTATCACATCGCAGGAGGCCTGAATTTTTTTGTGAAGAAAATCCTTCCCGTCATTTTACTCGCCCTCGCTCTTTCCACCGCCTTTGCCTATGTGGATGACGCGCTGTCCTTCGCCCAAGAGGCCGCTCTTCCGTATGTCAAAAAGGGATTCTCTGTTCGAGAGGATGCTTGGGGGGGGGATCTTGGCGTGAAGGAGCAGCAGGCCATGCAGGCCCAGCTTTTCAAGGGGAACGAATATTGGTTTTGCCTCGGTACGGACGTCAAGGGCGCTGTCCTGACCGTCAATATCTACGACTCGAAGGGAAAACTGGTGAATGCGGAGACGACTCGCACCGGACGCCTTTCGGCTGTGCGTGTTGTTCCGACAAAAACCGGCTCCTATTTTGCGATCGTTACCGTTGTCAAATCCCCTCAAGAGCGCACGGGTTGGGCTTTGGTTTACGCCTACAAGTAAGTCTGGCGATCATTGCAAATGGAATCAATCACCTTGGAATTTGAAAATGCCCGGACGGCTCAAGCCCTCCACGGCAACGATCCCCGCCTCCTCCACGACCTCGAGGCTCGACTGAAGGTGCACGTCACTTCGCGCGATGGTTGGATCCGTATCGAAGGGGAGTCCGCCTCCCTGGCACGTGCGCGCAGCGTTTTCAATCAACTGCATTCCGCCGTCAAGAGCGGCATTTCCATCCATCGTCATGAGTTCCATCATGCGCTGGAGGCGGCCGCCGGGGACGGGAATGCGGAATCCCTGCAAAGCCTCATCGACACGCGCATCCACTGCTCCCCGCGAAAGCCGCCCGTCATTCCGCGCACAGCTGGACAGAAGTCCTATGTGCAGGCGATCAACGGACACGATATCACTTTCGGTATTGGACCGGCCGGCACGGGAAAAACCTATCTCGCCGTGGCTTCGGCGGTTGCCGCTCTCAAGCAGGAAAAAATCAACCGCATCATTCTCACTCGCCCGGCCGTCGAAGCGGGTGAGGCGCTTGGCTTCCTTCCCGGGGATCTGGAGGAAAAAATTCTTCCCTATTTGCGACCGCTCTATGACGCGCTGAACGACCTTCTGGATGCCGACGAGCTGCAAAAATTGATGGATCGCAACATTATCGAAATTGCGCCCTTGGCCTACATGCGCGGCCGGACGTTGAGCAATTCGTTTGTGATCCTTGATGAGGCCCAGAACACGACAACCGAGCAGATGTTTATGTTTCTCACCCGCATCGGTATGGGGTCTCGCTGTGTGGTGACGGGGGATGTCACGCAGATCGATCTTCCCCGCAACAAACTGAGTGGGTTGGTGGAGGCCGTCGGTGCCCTTCGCGAGATTCCCGGCATCGGGATGCATTTTTTCGGCGAAAAGGACGTTGTCAGGCACCCCCTCGTGCAGGCGATCATCCTGGCCTATAAGGACCATCGCGGATCTCGCGAAAGTAGAATTTGATATGTTTGGACTTTTGAGACGTTGGCGACTTGTGGGTAAGGGATTGGATTGCGGCAAACGTCGTCGCACCATCGAGGAAAGCGATTTCTTGCAAGCCCTTCAATCCGGTTGGATCGTTCGCGCGATCCTCCTGCTCGCATTCGTGGCCGGCCTGGCAGGGCTGATTTTCTCGGGTCAGCAGGAAGAGCCGGCCAAAAAATTCCTCCTCTGTGTCCTCATTTTCATCACCGCCATAGCCCAGCTCTGGATCAACCATCCCAACACGATGCGCGCCAATTCCAAGTTGTGCATGCTGCTGGGGGTTCTGTTTGCGC
>JALQZP010000103.1 GCA_023258235.1 Terrimicrobiaceae bacterium
CTGGCGGGCAACGAGCGCGGCGTGCGAGGAAACACCGCCCTTAGCGGTGAGAATGCCCTCGGCGGCGATCATGCCGCGCAAGTCTTCAGGCGATGTCTCTTCGCGGACGAGGAGCACTTTTTCGCCTTTCTCCGCGGCTTCGACAGCGCGGTCGGCATTGAGGTAGATTTTACCCGAGGCTGCTCCGGGACCTGCGGGGAGACCGCTGGCGATGACCTTAGCTTTTTTGGCCTCGGCCACGTCAAAAACCGGAGCGAGGAGCTGGTCGAACTGATCGGCTGGATTGAGAAGGACCGCTGTCTTCCAGTCGATGAGCTTCTCTTTGACCATGTCCATCGAGAACTTGAGCGCGGCCATGGCGGTGCGCTTGCCGTTGCGGGTCTGAAGCATGAACAACTTGCCTTCTTGGATCGTGAACTCCACGTCCTGCACGTCCTTGAAATGCTTTTCCAGAATGGCCCGGACTTTCATGAGTTCCGCGAACGATTTTGGCATCGCGGACTTGAGTTTGCTCACCGGCTCTGGAGTGCGGACGCCGGCAACCACATCTTCGCCTTGGGCGTTGATGAGGAACTCACCGTAGAATTCGTTCACCCCGTTTGCCGGGTTGCGGGTGAATGCCACGCCGGAACCGGAGGTTTCGCCGGTGTTGCCGTAGACCATGGCTTGGACGTTGACGGCCGTGCCCCATGCGGCGGGGATGTTATATTTACGGCGATACACGATCGCGCGGTCGTTCATCCATGACCCAAAAACAGCGCCTGCGGCTCCGCGAAGCTGATCCCATGGATCGCTCGGAAAGGTTTTTCCAGTGCGGGTTTTGACGAGTTTCTTGAAGTTCTTGACGAGTTCCTTCTGGTCGTCCGCGGTCAGTTCGCTGTCGACGACATCCTTGTGGTATTTTGCGTGCTTGTAATCGTGGATGGCGGACTCGAAGGGATCGTGATCCTCGCCCTCACGCTTTTGAACACCGAGCACAACGTCCCCATACATCTGGACAAAGCGGCGGTAGCAATCCCACGCAAAACGCTCGTTTTTTGTGGCCTTGGCCAGCGAGTCAACGGTCTCGTCATTGAGACCGAGGTTCAGAATCGTATCCATCATGCCAGGCATCGAATCACGAGCACCCGATCGCACGGCGACGAGAAGCGGGAGCCCCTTGGCGTCACCGAATTTCGTTCCCATGATTTTTTCCATATTGCGGACACCGGCTTCCATTTGGGCCTGGAGTTCCTTTGGATAAGTGCGTTTGTTGGCGTAGTAGTATCCGCAAACTTCCGTGGAGATCGTGAATCCTGGAGGCACTGGCAGGCCGATGCGGGTCATTTCCGCGAGATTCGCTCCCTTGCCGCCGAGGAGGGACTTCATTTTTCCGTCGCCGTCGGCTTTTCCGGCTCCAAAAGTATAAACGTATTTGCCCTTTTTCGGGGCTGCGGTGGTAGTGGACTTGGTGGTTTTTGCCATAAATTGAGTGCAGAGGAATAGCAGACACGAACGGCATGTCAACGCGGAGCTGAAAAGAAGCGCGGGACCCGCTATTCCATCCCTGCCTAAAACGACAGAAAGGGCCTTCTCCTCGATCGGGGACGGGAGTTGGCCCCAGATCGGGATACATCCGGGGCCTTTTTAAGATGGTTTTATCAGGCTCGGGCCGGGATACAGCTCCAAGCGTTTTTCCAGTCGCGGAGGGAGCGCTTGAATTGTTCCGAAGCCTGCTTCACATTGCGGCGGAGTTCCGCCATTTCGCGGCGGGAGATCGCGGTCTGTCCGGCTGCCGCAGCGCGGTATTCGACAAGGAGTTCCTCCCAACGCAGCATGGCTTCGTTCATTTGTGCGCGAGCGTTGTCCACCATCGCTTTGATCGAGTCGGAGAAAGCGGATGGATGGGCCGAAACACGCGCCTGCAACTGGATTTCCTGCTCCACAATTTGGGCCTTGATGATTTTTTCCTCTGGCACCGTGCGAAGATTGCGAACGAGTCCGCATTTATTCAGGAGCCAGATCGTCCACTTCGTGACATCGATCTGCCATGGTTTCACTCCATTGCGGTAGTCGTGTTGAAACTCATGGTGGAAATTGTGATATCCCTCACCGAAGGTCAATATGGCCATGATCACACTGTCACGCGCACTGCAATGGCTGGAGTACGGGCGGTCACCGATCCAATGGCACAGCGAATTGATACAAAATGTCATGTGATGGACAAAAACCACGCGTGCAAATCCGGCAATCAGGAAAGACCCGAGTGCCACGATCGGTCCACCATAGAGCCAACCGATCAACGTCGGCAGACCAAAACTCACCAAAATGGCGATTTTGAGGTAATGGTTGTGCTGCCACCAAGCGAGGCGGTCTTTTTGCAAATCACGCACCCACGTGAGGGGGGTGTCCGGAGAGCGGCGGAAAAGAAGCCATCCAATATGGGCATGAAAAAGCCCACGCGAGATATCGTAGGGATCGTCATCGTGATCCACAAATTTATGGTGCCGACGGTGGTCGGCCGACCAGGCGAGCGCAGAACCTTCAAAGGCCGCCGCGCCGAAAAGCAGGGTGTAGAGCTTCACTATCGGGCTTGCTTGAAAGGTGAGATGCGAAAAAAGGCGGTGGTAGCCGAGCGTGATGCTCATCGCGGTCGAAACCGTGAAGTAAAAGAATAGACCGATTTGGAAACCGCTCAACCCATAGTGCCATATATAGAGAGGCACTGCCGTAAAGGTGACAATAAAGGTTCCAATCAGGAAGAGAGAATTTGTGACCCGGATTTTACTGAGAAAATGATTCATTGTTGGTTCGTGGGATACACCGCCTCACAAAATAGATAGCGGGGTTTTCACATTATCACGTAAATGCGTTTCATATGCAAGCATGAGCTCAAATCCCAGAAGTGTTCGGTGGACATTCCCACGCTTCGCATGCTAACTAAACCCACTTTATGAGCCCGCTTATTCTCTCCATCCAAAAGGCCGCTTCCGAAAACCTGCTCCTTCCCGAATCCGCTCAAAATATCCTTTCCCTCCTCTCCCGCAGTTCCTCCCCGGTTTATCCCGCCTCTGTGAAGGAGTTGGTCGATTCCAACAACTGGGTCGAGCTGAACAACCGTTTTTTTCGCACCCTCGCCTTTGGCACGGGGGGATTACGCGGAAAAACGATCGGTGTTGTGGTCACTCAAGCCGAACGTGGCGAACCGCAGGCCCTCGGACGCCCCGAATTCCCCTGCGTGGGAACAAATGCGATGAACCAATACAATATCAGTCGCGCCACCCAAGGCCTTACCCTGTATGTCAAAGAGCACTTCGCCAAGCAGGGTCGCTCTGGAAAACCGGCGATCTGTCTCTGCCATGACACCCGGTTTTTCTCACGGGAGTTTGCCGAGTTGGCCGCAAAAATCATCACCGACCTCGGTTGCGATGCCTACCTTTTCGAGGGTCCCCGCTCGACTCCCGAGCTTTCCTTTGCCGTTCGCCACGTCAAAGCCCAGGCGGGCATCAATCTCACCGCCAGCCACAACCCGCCCGAGTATAATGGCTACAAAGTTTATTTCGAGGACGGCTGTCAGGTCGTCGAACCACACGCCTCCTCCATCATCGCCAAGGTGAATGCCGTCGAAAGCGAGGACTACCCGGCCGTGCCCGAAAGCGAGCGCGGACGTGTGATTCCGATGGGAGCGGATATCGACGAAGCCTACATGACGCGCCTGGCCACGCTCCCGCTGGACCCCGATTTGATCCGCCGGGAAAATTCGCTCAAGATCGTTTACACCCCCTTGCACGGCGTGGGCGGCGTGATTATCAAGCCGATGCTCGCGCGCCTGGGTTTCCAATGCGAAGGCGTGGCTGAACAGGAGGTGCCCGATGGCCGCTTCCCGACCGTCAAATCCCCCAACCCTGAAAATGCGGAGGCTCTCAGTATGGCCATCGCCCAAGCCGACAAAACCGGGGCGGACCTCGTGATTGCGACCGACCCGGATGACGACCGCATGGGGATCGCCGTTCGCAATGCCGATGGCGCCATGCAGCTCATCACAGGCAACCAGATCGGCTCCATACTGGCTTGGTATCGGACGATGAAATTTTTTGAAAAAGGCATCCTGAATGACGGCAACAGATCGCGCGGGGTGATTATTAAGACATTCGTGACAACGGACCTGCAGAAGGCGATTGCGGAAAAATTCGGTCTCCGGTGCGTCGAGACTCTCACGGGATTCAAATATATCGGCCAAAAACTCGGCCAGTATGAAGCGGCGATTCCCGAGGGGTTGCGGCAGGGCTACACCGGCCTTTCCGAGGAGCAGACCCGCCGCCTGCGACTCGAGCATTCCTCGTTTTACGTCTTCGGCGGCGAGGAAAGCTACGGCTACAGCGCATCGGATTTCGTTCGCGACAAGGATGGCAACTCGGCCGCCGTGCTCATTGCGGAGGCGGCCGCCTATGCGAAATCACGGGGCACCACCCTCGCCGGATTGCTTGATGCGATTTTCGCCGAATTCGGCGTTTACCTCGAGCGCGGAGAGTCGCTCACCATGGATGGAGCCGAAGGCGCCGCTCAAATCAACAAGCTCGTGGCTTCGTATGCCTCGAACCCGCCGAAGGAAATAGATGGATCCCCGGTCGAATCGGTCCGGAATTTCGCCACGGATACGATCCATGACATCGAGGGTGACCTCATTCCGCCCGAAGCCATGATCATGGTCTCCCTTGCCGACGGCCGCCGAGTCGCGATCCGGCCGTCCGGAACGGAACCGAAAATCAAATACTACATGTTCGGTGTGCAGCGCCCAACCGGGGCATCGCCATTCCGTCCGGCCGAGGTGGCCGAGGCCAAAAAAAACGTCACGGCCTCGCTCGAGTCCCTTTGGAACTGGCTCGGAGACGATGCACGGAAAAGATTGTAGTCGAATGGAGTCGGTTATCCGCTTCAAAGGACGGCTTGCGATTTGCCACGCGCAATTTACTATCCGCGCCTGAATGAAAGCATCCTTGGTCAAGACCCCGAAGGAAGGGGACTACAAGTTAAGTTGCGGGCATCTTTTGCCTTTCGGCGTGAGCCATGTGCCGACAGGCGTTAATTTCTCGATCTTCAGCGCGCATGCCACCGCATGCACACTCGTCCTTTTCAAATCCAACGCCGAAACTCCCGTGGCCGAAATCCCGTTCCCGCGCGAATATCGCCTCGGGCACGTCTGGGCGATGGTCGTGCACGATCTGGCCCTGGAAGGACTGGAGTATGGCTTCCGTTTTGATGGCCCGATGAGCCCGAGGGACGGTCATTTTTTCGATGCCTCCAAAATCCTTCTCGATCCCTATGCCCGCGAGATTGTGGGACGCGAGGAATGGATGGGAAAGCGGTCTAGTTTGCACAAACCGGTCTTCCGCTCCCGCGTTCCCGGTGCCATAGAGGTTCTCGAACCCTGCCGCATCCAGCGCGTCCAGAACAACGACCTGATCATTTACGAGATGCACCTCCGTGGTTTCACCCGCCACAAGAGCGCCCGGGTCAAAAACCCCGGCACCTTCGCCGGCCTCGCCGAAAAAGCCTCCTACCTCAAGGATCTCGGCGTGAATTGCGTCGAACTCATGCCGGTTTTTGAATTTGACGAGGCGGAAAACCAGCGCACAAATCCGGTCACCGGCGACTCTCTTTGCAACTACTGGGGCTACAGCACCGTCGGCTTCTTTGCTCCGAAAACCAGTTACGCGGCGGGCGCCCGCGAGGGCCTTCCCGTGCGGGAAATGAAAGAAATGGTCTCCGCCCTGCACGCAGCGGGCATCGAGGTCATGCTCGACGTCGTTTTCAACCACACGGCCGAAGGCGGCGCCGATGGACCCGTCTTCTCATTTCGCGGCATCGACAACAAAACCTGGTATATCCTCGACGACAAGGGCGCCTTTGCGAACTACTCGGGCTGCGGAAACACCGTGAATTGCAACTACCCCGCCGTTCGCGAATTTGTCATCAACTGCCTTCGCTACTGGGCGGCGGAATACCACATCGACGGCTTCCGCTTCGATCTCGCGTCGATCCTCGGCCGCGACACCACTGGCACCCCGCTTGCAAATCCGCCGCTCCTGGAGTTTCTCGCGCACGATCCCGTATTGGCCGATTGCAAACTCGTCGCCGAGGCTTGGGATGCCGGCGGACTCTATCAAGTCGGAAATTTTCCCTCCTACGGGCGTTGGATGGAATGGAATGGAAAATACCGCGACTGCGCCAGACGCTTCCTCAAGGGCGATCCAGGCATGGTCGGGGAAATGGTGCAGCGCATCTTGGGTTCGCCCGACCTCTACGCCGCAGCCGGACGCAAACCCACAGCCAGCGTCAACTTCATCACCTGTCACGACGGATTTACCCTGCGGGATTTGTTCTCCTACAATGGCAAGCACAACCTCGAAAACGGAGAAAACAACAATGACGGCTCAAATGACAATTTGAGCTGGAATTGCGGCACCGAGGGCCCCACAAACGATCCCGCAATCCTGGAGCTCCGGCTCCGGCATAGTAAAAATGCCATGGCGCTCCTGATGGTCAGCCAAGGCGTGCCGATGCTTTCCATGGGCGACGAATGCGGACGCACCCAGCGCGGCAACAACAACGCGTATTGTCACGACGCCGACTGGAACTGGATGGACTGGGAGCCTGACGAGGACGGTAAAAAACTTCTGCGTTTCACCAAAGCCATGATCGCCTTCCGCAAGGACAATGCCGTGCTCCGGCAGAGCGAGTTCCTCAGCGAGCGCGACCAAGTTGGCAGTGGATATCCCGACATCAGCTGGCACGGCGTACTGCCTTGGCACCCCGACTGGACTCCCGGCAGCCGCTCGATGGCCTTCATGCTTTGCGGCCGCCACAGCCAAGCGATCGGCGGCAACCACCAATTCATCTATGTTGTTTGCAACATGTATTACCAACCTTTGACTTTCGGGCTTCCGGTACTGCCAAAGACAATGCAGTGGCACCGCTTTGCTGATACCGGACTTACCGAACCGAAGGACATTTGCCCCATCGGCGAAGAAGAACTACTCCCCAACCAGAAGAGCTATCCGGTACGCGAGTGGTCCATCGCCATTCTTGTCGGCAAATAAATTTCCATGCCCGGAAAACTCTCCAACATGGTTGTTGTCATTTTTTATTGAAGATTACCCTTGCGCTTTCCGTACGGCTTGGCTACTTATCTCGCCCCTTATCTTAAAAACCAACAAGCTCATGGCTAAAAAATCGAAACCATCCGCGAAGGCAAAAGCCGCCGCAAAAAAGCCCGCCACTAAGGCTTCCAAGCCTGTTGCCAAAGTCAAGCCTGTTGCCAAAGCCAAGCCTGTTGCCAAAGCCAAGCCT
>JALQZP010000104.1 GCA_023258235.1 Terrimicrobiaceae bacterium
CTCCTTGCAAGGCCACCTGCGGCAGTTTGATTCGCAGGTTTTCCCACCCTGCTCTTCCTTCGAAGCTGCCTTGTGGCAGTCTTTCTCGACGCAACCCAGAGCCTCGATTCCCGAGCGGCCTCCCAGCCGCCTGGGTCCGCGCGCTGACGCCACTGCTTGCTTACGGTTAAAATCAACCTATGAAGCCAATTAAAGCGAAGAAAGCCAAAAATATGTCGAGCGTCGAGAGTCCAGTGTCGAGAGCCAAAAAATCAAAGCGCGGCACGAAGCGCACACCAGCTACTCGTAACTCATCACGCGCTACAGCCGCCCGCGCTACAGCCGCCCAGTCGCCGGATTTGGCCGCGCAAGTGTCCGAGCTACAAGCGCAGATCGCCGCCCTCAAGGCGCTTGTCGAGAATCCTCAGGCATCACCATCTCCGGTCTCAGCCTTCGGGTCTCAGGCTTCCGCTTCTTCACCCACCAGTTCGCCCGTGGAGTCTTCTGGTTACTCCACAGGGCCCAGCCACTCGCTACTTCATCATGCCGTAGAAGCGCAGCGCGAAAGCGGACCGCTACCCGCCACAGCTGCGCAGCAGCTCCCCTCGACCCTCGACTCTCGACCCTCGACTCTGCCAGCGGCAAAGCCGCTGCCCATCTACGAACTCAAAGAAACGCGCCCGGTTGGCTACCAAAGCCAAGCTCTTCTCGATTCCTCCTCTGAAGAGACTCAAGACGGCTTCTTCACGGGTCTTCTCGACCGCGCCCGCATTCAGTGGCTTATGGGGGATTGGGAGGCTCTCTCCAAGCTCGATTTGGAGCAGATCCAACACCACCCGGATCGAGCAAAGCTGGCCTTGCTCGCCTCGGCCGGTTTTATGCAAAGTGGTGAAAAAGAGAAAAGCAAACATTTTCTGGCTTTAGCAGCGGGTTGGGGGGCAAGCAATCGATTCATCTGCAGCGTGCTGATGAGTGGATTGCATCTTTCGCTGGGCATAGGCGCTTGCCTTGCCGACAAGCCACAAAAAGGATTGAAGTATCTAAATAATTCACAACATTCCAGATTGGTGCCTGCTGGTGCAGGGGTGTCACAAAAAATCGGAATACTTGGTTTCGAAACCAAAAGCACCCCCCAATTTATTCCGAACACAATCAATTATAATTCTTCAGACTCAAATCGAAGCGGAGCATTCACGTTCGAATCTGAAAAAAATACTCTATTGGAAAGTTTGATAAGCAGTTCAAATGCCTACCTACAAAAAAATGGCATTCCCTCTATTTCAAAAAAGTTGTCTGAAGAACAAAACGCCTCAGAAGTTTTACTAGCAGAGGCATCCGTGATTTTGCAAAATTCGACTAATAATACTGAATTTAAAAATCTCGATGAAACAATCCTTAATAAAGAAGATTTTAAAATAAGATTCTTTCACATCAAGGATGACTATATTTCACTCAAAATCCGAAATGAATCTAAATTTTACGAATCTGATTTTTTAGATTTTTTGGCCGGTTTTCATTTTGACGGCGGTTTTGTGATTGATGTGGGTGCCAACATCGGAAATCACTCTCTGTATTTTGCACAAAGACATAATGCAATTGTTTTTTCGATAGAACCGGAACCTAACAACTATTTTTGCTTATCCTTAAACGCGATTATAAACAAATACAGAGGGAAAATTTATCCTTTGAATGTTGGATGCGGAAAAACAAACTGCACCATGATTTTAAACCAAATTATTAAAAATAATTATGGTTCATTTAAATGCGAAGAAAATAAAAATTTTTCACCGGCTATAAGAAATAAAATTGCTACAGAAATCCCGATTTATTCATTGGACTCCATTTTCGGGAACCAATTTGAAAATGGAGCGATTCCTTCAATACTTAAAATTGATGTTGAAGGAATGGAAGAAAATGTATTGCGCGGCGCTAAAATGCTTATTGAAAAATTTCAACCTGTTATAGCTGCGGAGTGCCAAAACAATTTGGAGTTCAAAGCTGTTCAAGACTATCTTAAAAATTTTGGCTATTACACATTTAAATGCTTCAATGCAACGCCAACATTTATTTTCTTATCGAGAAATAATTTATTGCATACAAAAAAATCCCAATCAATCTTTTACAAAGAAAGCTTGCTATTTGCCATCAAAAAACGCGGATTTATTTGCGATGTTCCTGTATATTGATAAATATATTTTTTTGACATGCTTAAAATTCTGACCGTATTTGGAACGCGCCCTGAAGCCATCAAGATGGCTCCTGTTTTCGGCGCACTCGCATCCGATAAAAAATTTGAAACGCGTCTTTGCGTTACCGCCCAGCATCGGCAAATGCTGGATCAGGTGCTCGACCTCTTCGGGCTCCGCCCGGATTTCGACCTCGATCTCATGAAGCCCGGGCAGGACCTCACGGACATCACCAGCAATGTCCTGCTCGGCCTGCGCGGCGTGTTCCGCGAGTGGACGCCCGATCTGGTCCTTGTGCACGGCGACACGACCACCACACTCGCCGCCAGTCTCGCCGCCTACTACGCCAAGGTGCGCGTGGGCCATGTCGAGGCGGGCCTCCGCACCTTCAACAAACACTCTCCTTGGCCAGAGGAGATCAACCGCACCCTCACCGGGCATTTAGCCGACCTTCACTTCGCCCCCACCGAGAAAGCCCGTGCCAATCTCCTGCGGGAGGGAGTCGCTGCGGAGTCCATCCATGTCACTGGAAACACCGTCATCGATGCCTTGCTGGATGTCGCCCACCGCGTGCGCACGGACTCCACCCTGCGGTGCGAGTTCGAGTCGCGGTTTTCCTTCCTCGATCCCGCCAAACGCCTCATCCTCGTTACGGGCCACCGGCGCGAGAACTTCGGCGATGGCTTTGAGGGCATTTGTTACGGCCTCGCCGCCATCGCCGCCCGGGGGGATGTGCAGATCGTTTACCCTGTGCACTTGAACCCGAATGTGCAGGAGCCCGTGAAGCGCATCCTTGCTTCCCAGCCGAATATCTTCCTCATCGAGCCGCAGGATTACCTGCCCTTCGTTTACCTTATGGACCGCTCCGCCTTGCTCATCACCGATTCTGGCGGCGTGCAGGAGGAGGGCCCCTCCTTGGGCAAGCCGGTGTTGGTCATGCGCAATACCACTGAGCGCCCCGAGGCCGTCGAGGCCGGCACGGTGAAGCTTGTGGGCACCGACCGGCAGGCGATTTTCGCCGAGGCCGCCCGCCTGCTGGATGATCCTGCCGCCTATGAGGACATGAGCCGGGCGCACAACCCCTACGGCGACGGCCAAGCAGCGCGCCGCATTCGCGAGATTCTTGCGGTGGACCACCAGTGATGATCGACGCATCGGAATATCCTCAATTTCTTGTGCTCTCGGGGAGCGCACCCACCCTCAGGTGCACAGCCGCGCGCCCTCGCGAGGCGATCGGAAAAAAACGGCGGCCCAAGGCCGGTGGAGGCACCACATGTCCGGCGCAGGGCGCACCCGACGGCGCCCGGGGGCGGGCGCGGTCCCCGAGACCGTGTGCTGCTGCTCCATTTTCCAAAAATCCAAAAGCAAGCGGGCTTTGATATGTCAAAGCCATGCCTGCAAGGTCCTCGTTACGAATTTACAAGTTTTTGTAGGTCAAGCGTCTCGACTGACATCAAACGATACGCTCGCAGGCGATCCGCCAACGCCAACACACGATATTGACCCACAAGACAGCTGAAATGCTAAGGCCCGATATTCACTCCATAATCCGCACAATTCGGGGGCTCAAAGTCATTTTGGACTCCGATCTGGCGGCCGTTTATGGCGTGCCGACATTTCGCTTCAACGAGGCTGTGCGGAGAAACATAGGGAAATTTCCGAGCGATTTTCTCTTTCAACTTACCAAGGAAGAGTTTCAAGGTTTGACATCGCAATCTGCGATATCAAAAATCGGACGCGGCGGTCGCCGATCGCTCCCGTGGGCTTTTACTGAGCACGGGGCCTTGCAAGCCGCCAATATCCTCAACAGCCCCAGAGCCTCTGCCATGAGCATTTATGTGATCCGGGCTTTTATCAAAATGCGGGACGAGTTGGCGGCCAATTCCACGCTGGAAAAAAGGCTTGCTGTAATCGAAAAAACTTTGGTTTCCCACGATGTGGCGCTGCGCGATGTGATTCAAAAAATGAGACCCCTCTTGCTACCGCCTGCTGACCCACCAAAAAGACGCATTGGATTCCACACTGAGGATGATCCAACCACACAGTGACATATTTGGGTGTTCCGATACGATTAAGCATTAACTTTAAATTATATAAACACACTAATCTAAATAATGTTCCACGCCATCTCCATGATCGGGCTCGGCTATATCGGCCTGCCCACCGCTACGCTCTTTGCCTCCCGTAAAAAACAGGTCATCGGCGTCGATGTGAGCCAGCACGCCGTGGATACCATTAACCAAGGGAAAATCCACATCACCGAGCCAGAGCTGGACATTCTGGTGCATGCCGCTGTGCACGAGGGGTATTTGCGCGCCACTACCCGGCCCGAACCGGCTGATGCCTTTCTCATTGCCGTGCCCACGCCCTTTCAAGATGGCCACCAGCCCGATCTCTCGTATGTGGAGGCCGCCGCGCGCTCCATCGCCCCCGTTTTGCAAAAGGGGAACTTAGTCATTTTGGAATCCACCTCGCCTGTGGGAACCACCGAGAAGCTTGCCGCATGGCTTGCCGAGAGCCGCCCAGATTTGTCATTCCCCCAGCAGGCCGGTGAAGAGGCCGATATCCAAGTCGCCTACTGCCCCGAGCGCGTCTTGCCCGGCCGGGTAATCCACGAGCTGGTTTCGAACGACCGCGTGATCGGCGGCATGAGCCGCGCCGCCAGTGAGCAGGCCTGCGCCCTCTACAAAACCTTTGTCGAAGGCAAGTGCCTCATCACCAATGCCCGCACTGCCGAGATGTGCAAGCTCACCGAGAACAGCTGCCGCGATGTGAATATCGCCTTCGCCAACGAGCTTTCCATGATCTGCGACAAGCTCGGCATAAATGTGTGGGAACTCATCACCTTGGCCAACCACCACCCGCGCGTGAAAGTGCTCCAGCCCGGCCCAGGGGTTGGGGGGCACTGCATCGCCGTCGATCCCTGGTTTATCGTCTCCAGCGCGCCCGAGCTGGCCCGCCTCATCCGCACTGCCCGCGAAGTCAATGACCACAAACCCGAATGGGTGCTGGAAAAAGTGAAAGCCGCCATCACCGATGCCTTAGCCGCCAACCCCAGCAAAACCATCGCGGACCTCAAAGTCGCCTGCCTCGGCCTTGCCTTCAAGCCGGACATCGACGACCTCCGCGAAAGCCCTGCCGTTGAAATTGCCTCGGGAATTGCCAAGCTCGGCTGCCAGGTGCTTGCGGTTGAGCCAAATGTAGAGGTGCTGCCAAAAAAACTCTGCTTGCCCAATTTAGGGCTGATTTCTTTGGAGGGGGCGCTTGCTTCGGCCGATGTGGTGTGCGTGCTGGTGAAGCACCGGGCATTCACCGAGGTAGGTGGGGATCTGCGCCAACAGCCTCTGCTGATTGATGCGGTTGGTCTCTTGGGATGATTTGTTGACAGGGCATTACAAATGAGTAACTCACAGGTTGCACTCGCTGCTGCGGCATTTGCCAAAGGCAACTACGCTGAAGCTCTAAAAATTTATGAGCGCTTAGAGCAGATGATGGGCAAATCGCTTTTTGGAGCGAATATCCAGATTTGCAAACGGCGTCTCAACAGCCAGGCAGGAACAGTTATTCCTGCACAAAGACAGAATACTTCTGGAGTTTCTTTGAATGGTCGACTTGGAAAGCAAAAAAATTCGCCAACATTTCAAGAGGCCACCCAAGCCTTCTATAAATACGGCCGAATCTCAACTGTTCAGGTAGCCTTAAATAAGCTATCAAAACAAGGCCTCACCTTTGACAAGCAGCAGCGAGATTTCAAGGCTTTTGTTGATGGCATTGCCCGGCTCAAGTCAGGTTTGGCAGTGCCTCCTCCGCAACCAAATCCCGGGCTTTTCACCCGCCGTGGGCACATTCTGTATTGTCTGCATCAGTCCGTGCCTCATGCCACCAATGGCTATTCCACCCGCTCGCATGGAGTGGCGGTCGGTTTGAGCAATTCGGGTTGGAAGGTGCGCGTCGCCACGCGGCCTGGATTCCCATGGGATTCAAAGGTCTCTGGCCTCTCGGCGGGCTACCACGAGGCCCAGGTCGATGGCGTCACTTACGCAGCACTTGCAGGGTGGAATTTAGATAAAACACCGTTAGACCACTATTTGGCCCAAGCTGCCGATCACTATTTGCGAGAAGCGCAGACCAGCGGTGCCGAGATAATTGTAGCTGCCTCCAACCACATCACCGCGCTCCCTGCCCTTATGGCGGCGCGCCGTTTGGGCTTACCCTTCGTCTATGAGGTCCGCGGCTTGTGGGAAGTGACGCAGGCTTCCACCCAACCGGATTGGGCGGACTCTGAGCGTTATCACTTCATGCGTTCACTGGAACAACAGGCCGCACGCGAAGCGGACCTCTTGATCACCATCACGCAAGAGCTTGCCGACGAATTGTCCTCTTGGGGCGTGCCGCGCGAGCGCATCGTTCTGGTGCCGAATGCGGTAGATACCGAGCGATTCACTCCGGTCAAGCCGGATGCAACCCTTGCCAAGGCTCTCGATCTTAAACTGGGCGTGCCAGTGATTGGTTACGCAGGAAGTGCGGTGGCCTACGAAGGCCTCGATCTGTTGCTGGAGGCACTTGCTTTGCTGAAACAGCAAGGGGAGAATTTTACTTTCGTTTTAGTGGGCGATGGCAAGGTGATTGATTCCTTGAAATCTCACTGCTCATCCCTAGGCTTAGAAAAATACTGCCGATTTTCCGGGCGAGTGGCTTTCGAGCAAGTGCCTCGCTATATCTCCTGCATGGACATCCTGCCCGTGCCGCGGCTCTCCTCCGCAGTCACCGAGATGGTATCGGCCCTCAAGCCACTTGAGGCTATGGCAATGGGCAAGGCCGTGGTGCTTTCCGATGTTTCGCCGCATAAGACCATGGCCGGCGACAACGCGCGGGCCTGCTTGTTCCGCAAGGACGATGCGCAGGATTTGGCCCGGGCCCTTAGAAGTCTCATGCAGGATCCGAACGAGCGTGAGCGTCTGGGCAAGGCGGCTCGGGCGTGGGTGGAAAAGGAGCGCACTTGGGACTCGGTGACCCGAGTTTATGATCAAGCACTGCGGGGTCTGCGGAGCGCAAAGAAAGTTAGCATCTCGCCCCCCGCCTCTCTCGGCCC
>JALQZP010000105.1 GCA_023258235.1 Terrimicrobiaceae bacterium
CCTGAGTTGGAAAGTGCGTCGGAACCCAACCTTCAGCACGACAGCAGTACAAACGCCCTCATCCGCAGGTATCGCAAGATGAAGGCTTAAATCCATTGTCCACTTTTTCTTGCCTTTCCGGTTGAATTGGAAAGGTGTGTGACCAAACAACGTTAGGAAACGAAATGCACGTCTTGGTTATAGCGCGGTAGCCCCTCACCACTTCATGCATTTATCTTGCATCCATGAAAATGAATGCAGTTCTTAAAATGAACCGGATTCTGGCCATTCTCGCCTTGATGTTTCTGGCTGGCAGCGCCCATGCCAGCGGATGGAATGACTACAGCCTCGACATCGGAGATGGATACAAGGTTTTTCGTGCAGATAGCATGCAAGTGTGTATCGTAAGGACTGCCGACAGCATTGTTATTCTTGATCCAATGAGCTACCCAGAAGTCGGACCTGTTGTCGCCTACGACATGAAGAAGGACTTTATTCTCACCAAGAACGCTGGAAGGGGTCGTAGAAATCAATTCAAAGGCGACACTTTTGATGATGTAGATTATAAAAGAGATTGGTATTTTCTCATCCCGAAAGCTAACAACGAGCCTTTGGGACCTTACACAAAAGAAACTTTCATGCGTGTCCTCAAAGAAAAGGGAATAGAGGATGTTGAGTGGGTAGAGCCTCAGAATCCGAATTTCTGGACTCCGCTCTTGGGGGGCCTGATGTTCCTGATGTTCTATGCGATGATTTTCATCACGGTAGAGATACCATTTCTGGCGATCAAGTTCTTCTACGTGTCCATTCCATTGATTGCCTTGATGTACTGGGGCATTATCCGTTTAATAAAAAAATGAAAGCAGCAAGGTGCTGGAGGCAAAAGCGTAAAACCCGTGCCTCAGTTCGACGTTAGGCGGCACCGCGCACGGTTATGAAAATCACGCTCGATATTGATCAGTTCCTCGATGATGGGCGGATTTCTCAGGAGGAGTATGACAAGCTCAAGCAGTTGTCCTCAGAGACCACTGCTTCGCTGGCACTGAACATCGTTCTCGCGTTTGGCGTCATTGCCGTTGCGGGCGGAACGATAGCCCTGTTCCAGTCTTCGTCCGCCACAGTTGTACTGGGCCTTGTTTTGGCGACGATTGGCGGCTTTGTATGTGCGACGAATGTCCGCAAGTGGATGCTGCTTGGCAGTATTCTTTTGCCGCTTGGCGCGTTGACAGCAGCCGGAGGAATCATTGCGGCTACGCACGGAAGGGCTGAGGGGTTCGCTTCGGTGGCAGGTTTGTTCATTCTCGGCGGAGTGGTGGCTCGCAGCGGCTTGCTTGTTGCATTGTCGGTTTTTGCGCTCCTGTCTGCGCTTGGGGGAGCGACAGGCTACGAGCATGCCGCTTATTTTCTGTGCATCGATAGGCCGTTGCTTACGGTTATTGTTTTCAGCCTTCTTGCAGTCCTTACTCACGGTGTCGGGAGATACATGCCTGCTCGCTACTCGCGTCTTGCCACGATTTTTTCCCGCACTGCTATCGTCGTTACTAATTTTGGTTTCTGGGTTGGTTCGCTATGGGGTGACCGGAGTTCTGATTCGTCCGCATCGCCGTGGTTCTTCATCATCGGTTGGTGCGTCATTTTGTTCGCCGCAGTTTTTTGGGGGGCAGTGCGTGGATTTCGTTGGCTCGTCAATATCGCCGCGATATTTGGTGCTATTCATCTTTACACACAGTGGTTTGAGCATTTTCACGCTGACCCCGGCAGCATTATAGTTGCTGGCCTGTTAACCATCGCGATGGCCTATGCCCTTATCAGTTACAATTGGAGAGCCAAGAGACATGACCTTGCCGCCTAGAGTATTGAAAACACACTGCCCGAACGGTCGGTGCAGCTCAGCGGCCTTCGCCGCCGCAAAGCAGCGGCTATAGAATTAGTTAAACTGCTCTAACCATGCGCTGAAGTGAACCTAGCATGGCGTCGTGTTTTGCAATCATTGCGCGTCAAGGGCGTCAATTTGCAAATCGCAATTTGTCCGACGTCCTTCGACGACGGGATCACTTGCTGCCAGGCTTGATAGCGGTCGAGCCGATGAGGTCGGAGGGGAGGTTGTCGGGGGAGAAGGTTTCGACATTCATTTTCACGAGTGACACAAATGGACATCCAAAATCGGGCAATTGACCGCCACTACGATCGACGATGCTGCCTGCGGCGAGGACGATGCCGCCATGGTCGCGGATGATCTGGATAGTCTCCTGCACCCGGCCGCCCCGAGTCACGACGTCCTCGGCCACAACGAACTGCTCGCCGGGCTGGATTTGAAATCCTCGGCGGAGGACCAGACCGCCGTCGCCATCCTTCTCGACAAAGATGTGTTTTTTACCGAGGTGGCGGGCCACTTCTTGACCGACGATGATGCCGCCGACAGCGGGCGAAACGACAGTCGCGGCGGGAAAGGGGCGAAGTTGATCTGCGAGGAGGCCGCAAACTTCGGAGGCGATAGCGGCATCCTGCAATAAAAGGGCGCATTGGAAAAACTCGCGGCTGTGCAATCCGCTTCGGAGGAGAAAGTGTCCGTGAAGGAGGGCGCCAGTTTTGTGAAAATATTCGAGAACCTTGTCCATGAGGTGATTTCGAGTAGGGTCGAATTATTTGCGGTTATCCTGCACCCACTTGAGGAAGGCCTCGGGAGTTCGGAGTTGAAAGCCCACAACACGGGCGACTTCTTGGCCGGCGCTGTCGAGGAGGATCAGGGTCGGGAAACCTTCGACTTGATATTTTTTGGCAAGAGCTTCGTTGGCGGCCTTGAGATCGGCGGATTGTTCTTTGCCTTGCGGAAAGTCGAGCTTCACCAAGACAAGATTCTCCTTTGCAAAATCCTCAAAAGCGGGCTGCTCGAGGACAGTTTTGGTGAGCTTCATGCAGGGGGGACACCAGTCGGAGCCTGTGAACTCGAGGAGAATCGGTTTTTTACTCGAGGCGGCTTGGGTGAGGGCAGCGGGGTAATCCGTGCCCCAGATATCAGAGGCGTGGAGGCTGAGCGTGCCAAGAAAAAGGGCGAGGAAAAGGCGTTTCATGCAAGAGAGCATGACTTCATTCGGGGCGATTTCAATGAGAAAACTCGATCCCGATAGCGGCCAATTTACTTCGCGGATTTTTTGGATCCCTTTGCGGTTTTGGGAGGTTCGGCAGGAACTTCTTCTTGAGGAACGTCCATCTCTGGAGACAAAAGAAGTCCGGGAGCGACTTCCTCTGCAGGCGAGGGAGCGGCTGTGTTGGCCGCATCGGCATTCATTTGCGCAATGAGTTTGGCGGGGTCAAACGGTTCGTCCTCCGAGGAGGCGGACTGGGCGTTTTGAATTTCCGGAAGCAGCGGCTCAAATCCCGAGCTGGGCGTCGGCTTGGGTGCGGATTGATATGATGGCTTTTGCGCCTCCGGGATTTTATCGACGAGTTGATCGATGATCTCAAAAATTTCCTCTTCCGCGCGGTTGATGTCGGTGGCTTTGATCACGAAGGCTTCGCGGGTATCCTCGTCACCATATTGGATCCAACCTTGGATCGAGGACTCTCGAGCGGCCCCGGTCATTCGGGAGTGCACAAGGGCGCTCGTCTTTTGTGTGCCACTATCCGAGGTGAGGAGTACTTGGAGAGAGCTGGAGTTTTCGGTGAAGTTTGTGAATCGCTTTAAGCTCCACTTGCCACCTGTAGACGGAGGGGCGGACAGGGAGTCCTTCAAAAAATTTTCCGCAATGGCGACAAATCCAAACGAGGTTAACTTCATAGGAATAGAGTATCAACACTGCATTCGTTTGTCTCTGTCAAGTTCCGGGTGCATGGGGATTCTCGGGTCGCCTGGGTCGGATAAACTTTTATTGGCAATACTCGAAAGGGGCACGTATCATGGTGGGACTTATAAGTAATGGCGCTTGATCGCATACTGGTAGTCGATGACACCCCAATAATCCGGAAGACTCTCGAGGAACAACTTCGAGGAAAGCGTTATGCTGTATCCACGGCGGCCTCGTTGGCCGAGGCGGAAAAGCGATTTGCAGCGGGTCATTTCGACCTTGTCTTTTTGGACATGGAGCTTCCGGACGGCAACGGGAAGCTGTTTATCGAGCGGGTATCCCATCTGGATGACAAGCCGCTCGTGGTGATGATCACGGCGAACGGGTCTGTCGAGACGGTGGTCGAGTGCATGCGCTCGGGGGCTTTCGATTACGTACAAAAGCCATTCTCAAAAATGCAGATCGACCTCGTTTTGAAGAAGGCTGCGGAATTCCAGCGTGCTGTGAAGGTAACGGATTACCTCAATCGGGCGAGTATTGCCAATCGCGAGATTATCGGAAAAAGCCCGGTCATCGTTCAGCTTCGCGACTTGATCCATCGTGTGGGGCGAACGAATGCCACGGTGATGATCTGTGGTGAAAATGGGACCGGAAAGGAACTCGTCGCCAACGAAATTTTTCTAAATAGCAACCGCAGCAACAAGCCGTTCATCAAAGTGAACTGCGCGGCCATTTCGGAGGCCCTCATTGAGAGCGAGTTTTTCGGTCACGAAAAAGGGTCTTTCACGGGAGCGACCGACCAGCGCGACGGGCGGTTCGAGTTGGCCGACGGGGGTACGATCCTGCTGGATGAGGTGAGTGAGATTTCGCTCGGTCTCCAGGCGAAACTCCTGCGTGTTCTCCAAGAGCGCGAGTTCGAAAGGGTGGGCGGCAACAAGACGATCAAAGTGGATGTTCGCGTGCTGGCCACAACGAACAGGGATCTATTGAAGGCCGTCGCCAAAGGAGAGTTCCGAGAGGATCTCTACTACCGCTTGAATGTTTTTCCGCTCAGTGTGCCGCCTTTGAGGGAACGTGTGGGTGATGTCGAGTTGCTGGCGAATCACTTTCTTGAGCGATTCGCGAAGGAGCATGGTTTGAAAAGCTGTGGCTTCTCCGAGAGTGCCATGAAGGGCCTGCTCGCCCACCACTGGCCCGGAAATGTGCGTGAGTTGCAGAATGTCGTTGAGCGGGCGGCCATCCTTGCCGAGGAGGGTGTGCCAATCAGTGCGGAATTGATGGGGCTCGTGGCTCCGTCCGCTGCCGCTCCGGTGGCTCCTGCGGTGGAGGTGAAGGTTTCTGAAGAGCCATCCGTCGCGCAATCCGTTCCCGAGCCTGCTCCGTCTCCCAATGGAGCGGTGATCCCACTCCACGAGATGGAAAAGCAGGCCATTCTCGAAGCTTTGAAAAAAACGGACGGCAACCGTACGCATGCCGCTGAAATGCTGCAGATCAGCATTCGTACGCTGCGAAACAAGTTGGCCGAATACCGGGTTCAAGAGACGGAAGAACAAACCCTCAACTGAGGGCGGTTGGCTATCCCGTGTAGGTGCCGCTGGTGACGCCGACTTGGCTGCTTGCGTGAAGTTCCCGATAGAGGTCCTTCCCGCTTTTGCGCTCGGAAAGCAGGTCACGGTAGGCCTGGATGACGAGTCTTGTTTCCGCACCGCTTTCCTCCAGCAGTTCGACACGGAATTTTCGTAATCCGGCTTCGAGGAAGTTGTCGAAAAAGGCGGCTCCAGTTTGCGCCGTGGCGTGGAAGAGCGTGTTGCGGCATCCGACGTCCGCCCGCAGGGGATGCTCCACGCCGACGCGATCCTTCAAATGAACGCGATGCTTCTCGCATGGACGACCGCAATTGGTGTGGTCCGTTCCATTGGAAAGAAAGGCGGCGAAGACGCAATGCTCCATGTGAAACATCGGCATGTGGTGATGGATTGTGAGTTCAAACCAATCTGCCGGAGCCTGCTTAAGCATCGCGAGGATTTGGGGGGCATTGAGATCGTGGGAGAGGGTCAGGCGCTCCAGGCCACGGGCCTTGAAAACCGCGGCTGTGGCGGGATTCGCGACATTGAGAGAAAAATCGCCGATGAGGCGAAGCGGGCTATCCGAAAAATGCGAAATGCCGCCGATGTTGCGGATCAGGACGCCATCGGGGTTGGCATTCGCGATGAGCTTGAAAAATCCCTCCTCGCCGGCTTTTTGGATGCGCGGAGTGGCGAGGACGATTTGGGCGTTTCCGTGAGACCTGGCTTGGGCCACGGCATCCTTGTAGCGGCGGATGTCTTCGTAATCGACGAGGATTTCCTCTATGCCCTCATCAAGTGCTGCCAGGAGTTGTTCCTCCGAGCGAACGAGGACGGACAGTTTCGGTGCCGCCGTGGTCGGGGCGATAAAGGTGGGCAGGATCGATTCCAATGTCTCCTGACGTGCCGTTTCACGCAGGGGCGTTGTCATTTTGGCCACGAGTTCGCGCCGCATGCGGTTCAGTTCCGCTATGGGAAGAATCACCCCCTCGGGCAGATCGATGGAAAGTTTGCCTAGCAGAAACGGAGTGCCGCCGAGTTTGCCGAGTTGCATGCCCAGAGTGAGTTCGCAAAGCGGACGTGTTCGGGCCGCCTCCAATGGAATGCGCGAAAGAACGCGATAGCCATCGCACTCGATAAAAAGTGGTTCGCCGACCTTGCCGCCCACCGAGATATCGATGGTTTTGAGTCGGTTGGTTCTCGCTTCCAGATGGCCGGAAAAGGTCTGTCGCAACTCACGCTCAAGCGAAGGATCGCTGGTCTTCCAAACCCGGGTCCCGCGCGGGATTTTGGAGAACTGGATCTTACCGTGTTCAAACGAGAGTTTTTTACCTGAGACTTGGAATAGGCGTCCGCCCTGCTCGTGCTCGGTGTTTCCGCCGGTGTCGAAAACAAGCCCGTCTCCGGCCTTGAGTGGAACCGCGCAAGATTCCATCTCCACATGGTTGTGAGTGCAGGCGGAGACGAGTCCGACGAAGGCGCCGCGTTTTTTTCCAAAGCGGGCGCCGACGAGTTCCTGGTGGTTCACGCCATGCATCCAGCCCTGATATAGCCCCCGCGAAAATGTCATTTCCAAGCGATACCAGTCTTCCGGTGCGGCTTTTTCAAAGCACCCGTTCATCGCGGCATCGATCGTCTTTCGATAAACGGAAGTGACCGCCGCCACGTATTCGGGGGACTTCAGTCGGCCCTCGATTTTAAACGAGCAGACGCCGCGCTCGATGAGGGCGGGAATTTCATTCACGGCTGCCAGATCTTGTGGAGAGAGGAGGTAACGCTTGTCGCCGAGATCGCGGAGAACACCATCAACGATGAGTTGGTAAGGCATCCGGCAAGCTTGGGCGCACTCGCCCCGGTTCGCGCTGCGGCGACCGAGAGCCTC
>JALQZP010000106.1 GCA_023258235.1 Terrimicrobiaceae bacterium
AGAATGTGAGAGCCTCCACACCGGGAGAAATCCAATTTGAAAATCTGGTCATCCATGATCCTAAGACCGGGCGGGAACTTCTCCGATTGGAGCGCGGGCGTGTCATTTTTTCCTTCGATGACATTGCGAAACGACAACTCGGCGAAATCCGACTCCAAAATCCGGAACTGGTGATCTCTCCCGGTTGGTCGGGGATTCTACCAAAAATCCGCTGCGAGCCCCAAAGCGGCAAGCCTCTCTCGATTCGCCGCGTTGTTTGCGACTACGGCGAGATCCATTACGATGGTGAACCTGAAGGAAACCCCTCGGTGCGGGCGAAGTTTTGCATGGATTGGACGAATTTCCACGCCGACCAAATGGATCTTCTCTCACTTGAATTGTGGGATATCCGAGCCAATGCGTCTGGATTCACCGACCCGTTTTTGGTGCTCGACTCCGTCACCCTCACAGGCTCTCCCGCCGATTTGATCCAAAAAAACGAACTCCGCAGCTTGGATATTGCGGGGGGATCTCTCGCGGTTGGTTCCGCCCTTGATCGGATCAGCCATGCCAGCAACGCGCTGATTCCTGATGCCAGCGCTGCATCCCATTGGAAAATCGGCCTTCTCCATATTTCCCAGGTTCGCACGACTCTCGGTGACAATGCATGGAAGCAAGAGTCGGACATTTCCTTTGTCCTCAATACATCTTTCCGCAACCTCACTCCCGCCGAGATCACAAGAACTTTGGGCAGCACGGAACAAGTGGTGGAACTCACCGATCTCCATATTCCCTCGCCACTCGATCCCTCGAAAACGGTTCTGAAACTGCGCAGCGTATTTTTGCGGTTCGATCTCAATGGCATCCTCCACCACAAACTCAACGAGGTCGCCATCCTCCACCCTGTCATCCACATCGAGGAGGATCTTTTTGCTTATATGGACGAGACAAGCCGCCGCATCAATGCGGATGCCGGATCGCCATCAACCCCGTGGACGATTCAAAAACTGGATATCAAATTCGGCAGCCTCGTTCTGGGAAGCGCGGGCGACACCCACTACGGACTCCCCCTGAACTTCCAAACCAGCGCTGAAAATGTCGCCCTCGACGACCTGACCTCTCTCAAACTCAAGGGTAGCCTTCTTATCCCGGCTCAAGAATACAAATTCCCCTCTTACCAACTTGAAATAGCGACCCAACCGGGTGAACTCCAGTTTTCTTATCCCCCATCGAAGGGCATGAGCAATGTCGTGGGAACAATCCGCGTTAAGGAAATCCGCTGGCGACAGTATCAAACCAAGGAGTCCTGGGCCACCGTCACCTTTGATCGCGAAGGTATCAACGGCAGCTTTGGCGGCGGCTTTTATCGCGGGCAGATTCTTGGGGGATTTAGCTTCATGTTCGACGCCACTTCACCCTGGATCGGTTGGCTCGGCGGGGCCGCCATTGATTTGGAACAACTCACCGATATCATCGCTCCCCAAAATTTCCGCATGTCGGGCCCGCTTGGGTTTAAAATGCAAATGAACTTCCTCGGGCGCAACCTTCAACGCCTCAAAGGCGATTTAGCGACTACGGCCCCTGGGCGCCTTCAAATCAGCAAACTCGACGACCTGCTGGCCCGCATTCCGGAAGGTTGGTCGGGCTTGAAAAAAAGCAGCCTCCGCATCGCGTTGGAATCCGCTCGCGATTTTGGCTACGACACTTGCCATGGAGACTTCTGGCTCGTCCGCGACCAAGGACTTCTCGACTTGAAGTTGCAAGGTCCGCTGGGATCGCGCACATTCCAAACCGTGCTTCACGCTGACGAATCCACTGCCGGTCTATGGAAAAAAATCCCCAACCGATGAGATCCATCACTGTTCCGCTTTTTACGGCCTTTCTTGCATCCTGCGCATCGCCGACAGTCAATCTCTCGACCCCCGAACCGATCAAGGTCGATGTCGCCATGCGTCTTGATGTTTATCAGCACAGCAAGGAAACTGCCGCCGACTTGAAAAAATCGCTTCCCGCCTCGGACCCCGATTCGCTGCGTCGGAATCGCATGGCGGATATTCAGACATTCAAGGACTCCCGCATCGTGGGCGAGGGCCGCAACGGACTTCTCTCCATCCGCACCGATACTCCGGGGGAATACGGCGACTACATCCGCAAAACAGTAAGCGAAGAGAACGAAGACCGCATGGCCCTTTTCAAATCCGAGGCAGACAAAAAAAAGACCTCTCTCATCCAGATCCAGAAAAAACAGGCCGACATCTTCAGCAAAATGGCCTTCAAAGGCGAGTGGATCGAGAGCGAAACCGCCGATGCCACCGTCAGATGGATTCAAAAATCCGAGTAGCCCTCTCCCTGTTTGACGCCCCCCTGTATTCCCGTATATTGGCCGCGCATGAAAGGTAATGGCAGACGGGTCCTGCTCGGAATGAGCGGGGGAGTGGATTCCAGTGTGGCAGCATCGCTGCTGCAAAAGGATGGATGGGATGTCATCGGCGTGACGATGAAAGTATGGCCTCAAGATTGCATCTCCCGCGCCGAGGACAAGTGTTGCGGCCCCTCGGCCATAGCCGATGCCCGCAGCGTGGCCCACCGCCTCGGAATCCCCCACTACGTCGTCGATGAAGCCGACAACTTTGAAAAAATCGTCATCGATTATTTTGCCAGCGAGTATCGCCTTGGTCGCACTCCGAATCCCTGCGTCATGTGCAACGAACATCTCAAGTTCGGCAACCTCCGCACGAAAGCCCGTTCGCTCGGCGCGGACTTCATCGCCACCGGCCACTACGCCATCATCGACCATCTTGAAAACAAAGCGGTCCTACGCAAGGGACGCGATGCTCGGAAAGACCAGTCGTATTTCCTCTTTAGTCTCGGCCAGGATCAACTTCAGCACGCCCTCACGCCTCTCGGCGCCATGGAAAAACCTGCCATCCGCGAGATTGCCCGAGATTTGGGATTGAAGGTCGCGGACAAAGTGGACAGCCAGGAAATCTGCTTTGTTCCCGGCAACGATTACAAAGCCTTCCTTCGAGGCCATCTCGGCGAGGAGGAATTCCACCGCGGCGGCATCTACGACACCCAAGGGAACTTTATTGCCGACCATGAAGGCATCGAAATGTTCACGATCGGCCAGCGCAAGGGACTACCCGGCGGATCCCCCCGCCCACGCTATGTGCTCGATATCGATCCGGATACCAACCGCGTGATCGTTGGAGACGAGGAGGACCTCGTGAAGGAACGATTCGAGGTGGATCGTGTCAACTGGCTCGACGGCGAACCCATCAGCCCCAAAGCCATCAGCGTCAAAATCCGCTACGCCCATCCTGGCGCGGATGCCATTGTTCACGCCCTTCCCGGAGGCAAGGCGAGAATAGAGCTTACCTCACCCCAACGTGCAATCACCCCCGGACAAGCCGCTGTTTTTTACGATGGAGACGTCGTTGTGGGAGGCGGTTGGATCGTCCGTCAGCCAGCACCTGTTCCGGCATGATTCAGATCGTACTCACGACGCTGCCGGACGAATCCTCGGCCGCCGCGATCGTGCGTGAACTCGTTGAAAAGAAACTCGCTGCTTGTGGCACTATCCTCCCTGCCGCACGCTCGATTTATCGCTGGAAGGACGCAATTGAAGACACTGCGGAAGTGCTCGTGATGTTCAAAATCCCCGCCGGCCGCTTTTCCCCGTTTTCGTCCGCTCTGAAATCCCTTCATCCCTATGAAACCCCGGAGATAATCGCGCTCGATCCTGCCGAGGTCTCCGAAGCCTATGCGCGCTGGGTGCTCGAGTGCTGTGTTCCAGTTGAAAAGCCCGCAGCGTCATCCCTTCACTAAAGGACTCTCCCGCCCTCGGCCGGATGAGTTGTCTTCTTTACTCCCTGCCCCACCGATTCTATATATCAACCAATCCAAAGCCCGTCAGGAAGTGAACCCAGATAGCACGACAGCGACCAACGAGACCGTCAACTCGGTCTCCCCGAGCGAGCCACCTGAAAAACCGATACCCGGCTTGAAAAGGCTCCGCTATCAACTTGAGTTTTTCGGTCTTCGTCTGGCCTGCGCTCTCATACCTCTCCTTCCCTACCACTGGCTAAAGCCCATTGCGAATTTCGCCGGATTCTGTTTTCACCACTTGGATTCGCGCGGACGTGCCGTGGCCATCGACAATTTGCGCGCGGCCTTCGGTGACACCTACGATATCGCCGCAAGAAATCGTATTGCCCGTGCCTCATTCCAGAATTTCGCCCGCACGATGCTTTGCCTCTTTTGGTCTCCGAATTTGAATTCGGAAAATTACCAGAAATACATCCGCATCGAGGGCCTCGATACCGATCCGATCCACGGAAGCAAAAACTCGCCCGGTATTTATATTCTTTCCCATTTTTCAAATTTTGAATGGCTCAGCCTTGGGAGTTCGTTTGCATTGGGCCCAGGGTTGGCGGTCGCTCAAACTTTTAAAAACCCGTTACTCGGCCCCATCTTTGACCAACTTCGCGCCCAGGGGGGCCACTCCATCATCCCTCCATCGCGTGCCCTCGTTCGCTTGATCAAACGCGCTCGGTCTGGCGGCATAGTCGGAGCCGCCGCCGATCTTAGCATCAATCCCAGTCTGGGTGCTGTTCCCGTTCGCTGCTTTGGCCTCTGGACAGCAATGAGTCCCATGGCAGGCATTCTCTACGAGCGTGGGAACTCCCGCCTTGTTCCCAGCCAGATCTTCCCGGAACCAGATGGTTTTTTCCGGATCGTTTACCGGGCCCCACTTGCAATGCCTGAAGGATCCACCCACCAGCAAATCGCGCAAGCTTGCTGGGACACCATGGAACCCATCATTCGAAAAAACCCCGAACTCTGGCTCTGGAGCTACAAACAATGGCGTTACAAACCATCGACGGCTCCAGACGGCACATACCCGTTTTACTCCAACATCGCCTCCCGCTTCGACAACATCCTCCCTCAAGCGGAAAAAATCGTTTAAAAAATCATCTACTTGGACCATTTTTGACCTACCACTTCCGGCATCATTCGGTCGATGATCCACAAAAACATTCAACTCGACCTCGCCGAAACACGCCCGTCCGTTCTTCTGAACACGCTCCGCGCCGGTTTAGCAAAGAAAAGACAACGTATCAAAGTGGAGATCATTGGCCCGGGTTGCATCATGGCGGATACGGCGTTGATGCTTTACGATGAGTTGATGAACCGGCCGCGCGGCGTTTTCCTCACAACGAATGCGCGCAGCTGCCTTTTAAACGGAGCCGTTCTTTTGTGGCTCGCGGGCGAGCATCGCACCATGCGCCACGATGCTTGGATCCAAGTCGATTCCAGCTCCCCGCTTCCCGGATCGGTGAAACGCAAAAGCAAGTCTTCAAATCCGGCGACAATCGAAACCCTGATTTACTCCACTCACGAAAGCCCGAGCGAAACCGACTACCGCATCATTGCCCGCTATCTGGATATGTATATGCCGCTGGAAGACGTGTCCGACCGTCGCATTTTCGTGCCAGAACTTGAAGAACTCGGCCTCATCGGAGATATCGAAAGCGAGTTGGAATTGGCACAGGTTTTCAGCCACCCCAAAACGACCCCAAGCCCTCTCCGTTCCCAAAAATAAAGCGGAGGCGCACCTGTGTTTTGGTATCGCCGGGTTTTCAAAAAACAGCCACAGACCCGCCGCGCAAAAAATATAATCGGGAATAGGCGTTGACAACATATCAGATCAGGGATTTACTCCTGTCATTCTCCTGACTCGCTGTGCCGAGCCCCTCCGCATGCGAAGTTAAGATTTTGAAACACCCGTCGACGGATATCGTCCATGATTCCTTGCAAGTCTGAGGAAATCCACGATATCCCGACACACCATCCGGAAGAGATGACTCCCAAGCGCCGACCTGTATAAGGCCAGACATCGGCAACACGGACTCGACCAAGATTTTTTTACCATGACTGAAGACGAGCAGATACCCAAAACCAAGGCTGCGGCGAAAGAGGCTTCCGCAACAAAGGAAGCACCCAAACGCACGCGCACCCGCACTCCACGCATCGGCCGAACCCGACGCAAGGCCGCGAATGCAAACGCTCCCGAGGCTCCCGCCCCGCTCGCCGAGGCCGCACCTTCCTCACCAGTCGCTGTGACTGCGGAAAATCCGCTCCCGCCTGAAAAGACCGCCACAGTGCACGCTGAACAATCTCCCGCCTCTTCGCAAACCACCGAAGCACGCAATCCCGCTCCGGCAGCACCTGTTACGCCTCCTGCACCGCCCGTTCCCCCAACCCCTCCGCCACCGCCCGTTTTTGCCGAAGGTATCGTGGAAGTTTCGGGCAAGGGATTCGGTTTTCTTCGCGAAGCGAAACGCAACTTCACACAGTCGAACAATGATATTTTTGTAACGCCGGAAATCGTGCGCAAATATGGACTTCGTGATGGCATGTGGATTCGTGGCGAGACTCGCCGAGGCAACCGGGGACCTCAAATGTACAAGCTCACCGAGCTTGAGGGCGAAGATCCGGAAAAGTACCAAAACCTTCCCGTCTTTGAAGAACTCACGACGATCAATCCCAATCAGCGTGTCGTTCTGGAAACCGTTCCTGAGCGCTACACAACAAGGGTCATAGACCTCATAGCTCCTGTCGGCAAAGGCCAGCGTGGACTCATCGTCGCACCCCCACGCACCGGAAAAACCACTCTTCTTCAGCACATCGCCGATGCCGTGGTGAAAAACCATCCGGAAATGAAGCTGATCATCCTTTTGGTCGACGAGCGCCCCGAGGAGGTCACCGAAATCCGCCGCACCGTTCCCACAGCCGAACTCATGGCCAGCTCGAACGATTGCGACCTCAAAACACACACCCGAATCGCCCAACTCGCCATCGACCGCGCGAAACGCCTTGTCGAAATGGGCAAGGATGTGTTTGTACTCATGGATTCACTCACCCGTATCGGCCGCGCCTTCAACAACGCCCAAGGCGGGGGCGGCCGAACGATGTCCGGTGGCGTGGATGCCCGCGCACTGGAAATCCCCCGCAAACTTTTTGCCGCAGCCCGCAACACCGAAGAAGCCGGCTCCCTCACCATCCTCGCCACGGCCCTCATCGAGACCAACAGCCGGATGGACGACCTGATTTTCCAAGAGTTTAAAGGCACGGGCAATATGGAACTCGTCCTC
>JALQZP010000107.1 GCA_023258235.1 Terrimicrobiaceae bacterium
GAACACGCATGCCAGCAGCACGCTTCTCGACTTTTTGAAGGAACAACAGGCGGGCGCATCAGTCCCCATGCACTTCCGCGAAGCCGGCGAAGCCTTTCGCGTCCTCATTCAACGATGTTCCAATAAATAAACCTGAAGGGACCCCGCTTTTTTTTCTGTTTTGAGTTGCCTGAGATCGTGGGTGTGTTATCAAATCCACCCTCCGCAACCTGTAGGGTTTCCGACTACCAAATTGTCAGGCAAACCTCCACAGTTGCAGAAAACCATTTTTGACGAAGATCCATGCTTTCCATCAATCTCATCGCGTCCGTCCTGTCGCTCCACGCTCCATCCATTTTCCCGGATGAAAAGGGCGTTCCTTTCATTGACTGGTTGTCCAATTCCATTTTTGTGAGTTTCGCCGTGGCGGCGTTCATTATTTGGTTTGCCCGCAAGGCCACCAAAAACATGTCCGTGATTCCCGGTGCCTCGCAGAATTTTTTCGAGGCTGTGGTGCAGGGTCTCTACGACTTGGTCGAAAGCATTGTCGGTTCGCACATGGTGGCCCGCGTTTTTGCCATGTTGGCGACCCTCTTCATCTTCATCATTGTCTCAAACTGGTTCGGCCTTCTACCCGGCGTGGGCTCGATTGGTTGGGGACATGGCGGCGAGGGAATGCTCTACGTTCCCGAAATCACCACCCCTATCCTTCGTCCAACCACAGCCGACCTCAACATGACCTTGGCGATGTCCACCGTGTTCATGGTTTTCTGGCTCTACTGGTCGCTCACCGAAGTGGGTGTCAAAAATTTCCTGAGCCACATTTTCGGAGTCAAAGGCGGATTAACGGGCATCATGGCGATCGTTCTCATTCCCGTTTTTCTTTTTGTCGGCGTGATCGAGGTTGTCTCGATGGCTTTCCGCCCGGTTTCCCTCTCCCTTCGTCTCTATGGCAACGTTTTTGCGGGTGAGAACCTGCTGTCCACGATGATCACCTTGGGCAAACAACTGCATCTTCCTTCTTGGGCCAGCTACATCATGTCTGTGACCATTCCGCTGCCCTTCTACTTCTTGGAGATTCTCGTCGGCCTCCTCCAGGCCGCCGTGTTCATGCTCCTCTGCTCCGTTTACATCCAACTTTCGACTGCCCACGAGGAAGGCGAAGGACACTAATAAAACCCTTTTTTCGTCGGGACCGTGGCAAGACTGCGGGCGGCGAAGAAAAACACCACAAAGAAAAATACAAATGATACCACAACTCATCGCAGAAGCCGCGGCAACCGCCGGCGGAATCACTGGAAGCTTCACCCTCGCCGTGGCGGGTGCAGGAGCCGCTCTGGGCATTGGAATGATCGGTGCAAAAGCCGTGGAGGCTGTTGGCCGCAATCCAGGTGCATCTGGAAAAGTGCTTACTCTGAGCATCATCGGCATGGCTCTCTCCGAGGCCATCGCGATTTACGCTCTCATCCTCGCCTTCGGAGGTCGCTAATTCAGCAACCGGAAGCGCACGGAACCTCCGTTGCGCTTCCGGTCCCATTTTCTTTCACAAAAGCCCACATCACTCTTCATGGATACTGCAACACAACTTCTCACACAATTTGGCGTTAATTGGCCGAAATTTATCGCCCAAGTCATCCTATTTCTGATCGTCTACATGATCCTCAAAAAGTTCGCATTCGCTCCTGTGATCGCCATTTTTGAAGAGCGTCGGCGCACCATCGAGGAAGGCCAAGCGAACGCGGCGAAAATCAAAAAACAACTCGCCGAGTCCGAAGCCCGTTGCCAAGAGATCCTTCGCAAAGCGAATGCTGACGCCCAACGTATCATCGAAGAAGGACGTCTCGCCAGCGACTCCCAATCCCAAAAACACATCCAACAGGCTGTCCGCGATGCCGAGAACATTCTTGTCAAGGCGCGTGAGACCGTGGAACTCGATCAGGCCCGCATGGTCGCCGAAGTGAAAAAGGAAATGGTGAACCTCGTTGTGAACACCACATCCAAGGTTGTCGGCAAAATCCTGACCCCGGCCGACCAGGAACGCCTCGCCAGCGAGACGACCAGTCAACTCGCCGCTTAATATCCTAACATGAAACTGAGCCGGGAAGCCCGCCGCCAATCCAAAGACCTCTTCGAGATGGCCCACGTCGATGGTCGCCTCGACGAGAACCGTCTGCGATCCATCTTTGACGAAATCGCCGCAAAAAAACCGAGGAATTACATTCAGATGCTGAAGTTTCTTGCTCGGTTGGTGCGTTTGGAAGTCTCCAAACACCATGCCAAAATTCAAAGCGCCTCCCCGCTCACTGAAATCAAGGCGCGTGAGATCCAGGCCAACCTCACAGAAAAATTCGGCCGCATCACGGCGGAATTCCATCACACCCCCGATCTCATCGGCGGACTACGCATTCAACTCGGCAGCAATGTCTGGGACGGCAGCATCAAATCCCGTCTCGAAGCAATCAAACAATCCTAATTCCCAAGACTCATGAGCAACATCGTCCTCGAACTCGAATCCAAAATCAGCGCTATCAAAAGCAACTCCGCCAAACAAACCAATGTCGGCACCGTCCGCGAAATCGGCGACGGTATCGCCCGCATCGAAGGCTTGAGTAATGTCAAACTCAACGAAATGTTGGAATTTCCCGGCGGAATCACCGGCCTCGCCCTCAACCTCGAAGAAACCGAAGTGGGCGCGATCATCCTCGGGGATTTCACCAAAATCCGTGAAGGTGACGAAGTCAAAACCACCGGTCGACTCTTGCAGGTTCCCGTTGGAAAGGGACTCCTCGGCCGCGTAACCGATTCCCTCGGTCGCCCGATCGACGGCAAGGGCCCGATCGCAGCCACAGACTCCTACCCCGTGGAAAAAATCGCTCCCGGCATCATCAAGCGCCGCAGCGTGAGCCAACCCGTGCAAACCGGGATCATGAGCATCGACGCGATGATTCCCGTGGGTCGTGGACAACGCGAACTCATCATTGGCGACCGTGCGACCGGCAAAACCACGATCGCTCTCGACACAATGATCAACCAAGCGAAAATCAATCGCGCCGCCGAAGAAAGCGGCGACCCGAATTTCCGCCCGATCTACTCGATCTACGTCGCTGTGGGCCAAAAAAACGCGAACATCGCCCGTGTGGTGACTGCCCTCGAAAAGAACGACGCCCTCAAATACACCATCATCGTCGCGGCAACCGCCTCGGATTCCGCCGCCGACCAATACATCGCTCCGTTCTCGGGAGCAGCCATGGGCGAATGGTTCATGGATAACGGCATGGATGCCCTCATCGTATTCGACGATTTGACAAAGCACGCGTTCGCCTACCGCCAGATCTCCCTCTTGCTCAAGCGCCCCTCGGGTCGCGAAGCTTACCCTGGCGACGTTTTCTATCTCCACAGCCGCCTTCTCGAGCGCTCCGCCCGTCTTGCCGAGGATTGCGGGAATGGCTCGCTCACGGCCCTCCCGATCATCGAAACCCAAGCCGGCGACGTCTCGGCCTACATTCCCACGAACGTGATCTCGATCACGGACGGTCAGATTTATTTGGAGACCGATCTGTTCTATCAAGGCATCCGTCCCGCCATCTCGGTGGGTCTCTCGGTTTCCCGCGTGGGTTCCGCCGCTCAAATCAAGGCCATGAAGCAGGTTGCAGGCAAGATCAAGGGTGACCTCGCCCAATACCGCGAGTTGGCTGCATTCGCCCAGTTCGGATCCGACCTCGACGCCCGTACGAAGTCCACACTCGAACGTGGTGCCCGCATCGTGGAGCTTTTCAAGCAAGCCCAATACAACCCGATTGCAGTCGAGATGCAGGCCACTGTCCTCTGGGCCATGCAAAAAGGTCTCTTTGACCCGATCGCCGTCGACAAGGTCAAGGAAACCCAAAACAAATTCGTGGAATTCATTTCCACCCGCAAGTCCAGCATCCTGGAAAAACTCGGCAAAAAACGCCAGTTCGACGAGGAAGTGGAAAAGGAACTCAGCGCCGCACTCGAAGACTTCAAGGCCTTTAATCGTTGATCCACCATGGCCAACCTTAGAGAGATCCGCCGACGCATCAAGTCGGTCAAAAACACTTCGCAGATCACCAAAGCCATGCAAATGGTGGCGGCATCGAAAATGCGCAAAGCCCAACAGGCGGCGCTCAGCGGACGCGACTACGCCATGCTTTTGAATCGCGTGATCGTTTCCCTTCGCGACAATATCGACCCTTCCACCCACCCGCTCCTCGAGCAGCGTGAAGTGAAAAACGAACTCGTCATTCTCATGACGAGCGACAAGGGTCTTTGCGGCGGCCTCAATACCAACGTCCTTCGCGAAGTCGGAACATTCAACGCCAAGACCACCCAATTTGTGGCCATCGGACGCAAGGGAGTTCAATTCCTTGCCCGCACAGGCCGGAACATGATCGCTGATTTCCCCTTGGAGGAGCGCCCGACTTTTGCGAAGTCCAAACAGATCTCCCGATTCTGCCGGGAGAAATTCCTCGATGGCAGTGTGGACAAAGTCACCATCCTTTTCCCTCGCTTCGTCAACACCCTGTCGCAAGTGCCGACCGCACTCCCAATTCTGCCCCTCACCTGTCTCGAGGAAGTCGGTATTAAAAGCAACTACGAGCCATCGGAACCCATCGAAAGCGGCATCGAGTTTGAACCTTCACCCGCCGCTGTTTTGGATGCAATCCTCCCTTCCTACATCCACTACATTGTCTATCAGGCCCAACTGACCTCGCGTGCGTCGGAGCAAAGTGCGCGCATGGTTGCGATGAAGAGCGCCACGGACAACGCGAAGAACTTGGTCAAGGACCTCACTCTCGAATACAACACGGCCCGCCAAGCCAGTATCACGAACGAGATCCTCGAAATCGCCACAGCCCAACTCGCTCTCGGATAGTCGTCAGATTACACTAGTGTGGCTATGAGGTTTTAAATTTTAACGAGTCGTTTGCACTTGTAGCGGCGTCTCTATGAGAGCCAAATCATTACCCATCGGCGGTTTCGAACTGCGGCGACAGCATGAGTCAGCAATAATTCAGCCACGGTTATGAGAAATCACTGCAGTTTAAAATCCGACACCCGCATGCGAAGCTAGGTACTGCGGGCTTTTTAAGCCATAGCGAATTCCTGTTCCATCGCTTGTTTTACTCGTTAAATCGTGCCCTACCAATTAGCTGAGTTTTAATCAGCAAGTCGCATACAATGCCCTGGTTTTAAAACGAAGTAACCGCTGTTGGAATACCACCATAGTAGGCACCCCATCCAGTCGCACTTGGCAAATGATAGGCAACGCAATCGTCAGGTCTGAGCCCCAAGTAACCTGAAGAAAGTTTTGGAGGCTTACCGAGAAAGTAGATACTAGTGAGTCTGTCGCACATCACGAATACGGCATCGCCCACCATCTCCGTTACGCTGCTTGGAATAGTGATTTCTGTGAGGTTAACACATCCTTCGAACGCTTCTCCCTCGATCAACTTCACGCTATTGGGAATAGTCACGCTGGTCAGACTTATGCACCCTCTGAATGCCCAACCCCTGATAGTTTTCACCCTATTAGGAATCGTGATGCTTGTCAGGCTTGTGCAACCATTGAAAGCAGCATAACCAATCGACGTCACTGTATTAGGAATCGTGATACTTGTTAGACTCGTGCATTCTTCAAAAACCGATTCACCCAGAATCGTTACACTGCTGGGAATCGTAACGCTTACGACATTTTCGCAGCCAGCAAATGCGCCCGCTCCAATCGACGTCACACCATTGGACATCGTGATACTTGTGAGGTTTATGCAGTCATGGAATGCGTCATCACCAATCGTCTTTACAGCGCTTGGAATCGTGATGCTTGTCAGGCTAGTGCAATCATTGAATGCAGTATGACCAATCGACATTACTGTGTTCGGAATCGTGATACTAGTGAGGTTCGCGCATCCTTCAAACGCTTCTCCTCCGATTGTCTTCACGCTGCTTGGAATGGTATAGCTGCCTGACTTTCCTGCTGGATAAGCAAGAATGCTCGTCTGGGCTTTATTGAAAAGCACCCCGTTGACACTTTTGTATTTCAGGTTGCTTGGATCGACATTAATGCTCGTGAGATTCTCGTCGTTACTGAACGCACCATCTTGAATAGTTGTAACACTTTTGGGAATCGTGATGCTTGTCAGGCTTGAGCATCGATTCAGTGAATCGCTTTTAATCGACGTCACACTACTCGGAATGATGATGCTTGTGAGATTGGCGCAATAGTAGAATGCCGCAGTTTCTATAGTCTTAACGCCGCTAGGAATCACATAACTGCCAGACTTGCCTGCTGGATAAGCAAGAATGCTTGTCTGGGCTTTGTTAAACAGCACCCCGCTCAGACTTTTAAATTTGGGGTTGCTTGGATCGACATCGATACTCATGAGGTTCGAGCAATTGCTGAATACCTCATGCTCAATCGTCGCCACGCTTTTCGGAATCGTGATGTTTATAAGGCTTGCGCAGCCATGAAATGCATTATCTCCAATCGTTGTAAGCCCATTGGAAATCGTGATGGTTGCTAGGTTCGTGCAATCCGAGAATGCATCGTTTGAAATGGTCTTAACGCTACTGGGCACTTCAATTCTTGTGAGGCTTGAACACCCTCGAAATGCCCCATCACTAATCAGGGTAACGCTATTGGGAATGGTGACGCTCGTGAGACTAGTGCAATCTACAAAAGACCATTCTCCGATCGATTTTACGGCGCTTGGAATGTTGACGCTCGCGAGACTGCTACATCCATTGAATGCGCCACCTCCAATAGTAGTAACGCTGTTGGGGATAGTGATGCTTGTGAGGCTTGCGCAGAAACAGAATGAGCCATTTCCAATAGTCCTTACACCATTTGGAATCGTGACGATTGTCAGGAATGCGCAACCCGCGAATGCGTTATCCCCAATGGCAGTTACAGCAACATTATTTATCGTGCTCGGTATTTCGATAGCATCATCCGAGCCTAAATACCTAGTTATAGTAACCCCAGTTGATGAAGTTGTGTATTCAAAATCTCCAAAGACCGCAGCACTGCCCATCAAAGGGATGATTGAGATGAGTGCAAGTATGGCAAACTTGAATTTCATAAGCTATAAAGCGTTCTTTATGCCTGCTTT
>JALQZP010000108.1 GCA_023258235.1 Terrimicrobiaceae bacterium
ATAGTAATAGTGTTGTTGTTTTCATATGTTTTGTTTGTTGGTCAAAATACTTTGACCAAGATGGATTCTTTAGCGCGAAAAGCAGCTCAGGCAACTAAAAAGGCGTATTAAAAGTGTTAAAAAGAATTTTAAAAAACGCGAGGCCCAAGGCTTCAATAGGGGGTTAAGTGCGGTGCTTTTTCTGAATAGCGGCGCTTCGTAAGACTTTGGCATTTTTGTGTAAAGATGCCTGGCCTTGGTGGCTTGCGACGCGAACTTCGTCGAGGCGGTGCCTTTTTCGCAAAACGCTTTAACCCGAATCCGGCGGAGAAAGAAGGTTGAACAGAATTCAGCGCATCCAAGTCGAAGTGAGAACGGTTGTCTCGGGAAGCCAAAAAAAGTGGGGTGGCATCGAATCAATCAGAAGGAATGTTGGCCCGAAATAGTCCGTTTGTTTTGTTGCGAGTCGCCTGCTTTTAAAAATTTCATCGATTCTGTAATTCTGTCAAAAATCCGATTCTGGTTTTAAGCTCCACCGAATTTCATGTTTTTATCTCCTGCTCATTCTCGCGTTTGGTTGACGTCTTGCGGGGTGCTTTGTGGCGAGGCGGATTCGATGGGTGCCCTCTTTGAGGCGGCGAGGGGGGATCGGCGAGTGGGTGGCCGTTTGCCGGATAGCGATTCGCTTGCTGCGCTGGCGCGAATCGGAGCGGGCGACTCATCGATTCTCGCCCGCCACCAACTTCTTGCGCTGGCCGTCGTCGAACAGGCTTGGACGGCCGGAGGGCTTTCTTCAGTGCGGAATCGCCTCAGGGGGGAGGAGGCCAAACAACGGCATCCTCGCTGGGGGTGCGTGACCGGGAGTTCTCTGGGCGGCCTTTGTGCAATGGAGGCGGAAATGGGGGCTTCCAAAAAATTCTCACCCTATTCGATCAGTCGCTGGCGGAGTAATGCGATTGGCGCGGTGGCAACCGTTCGTTACGGGCTTGGTGGGCCCGATTTTTCGCTCAATGCGGCTTCCGCGACCGGCGCACAGATTTTATATTTGGCGGGATCGTTGGTGGCTTCAGGGATGGCCGACTTGATCGTGGCTGTGGCCGCAGATGCCGAGGTCACGCCGGTGGTGCGTTCTGCGATGGAACGAAATCGCAGCGTTTCGAGCAATGTGGATTGCAGGCCGCTGAGCGCCGGTCGAACGGGAATGGCTCCTGTGGAGGGGGCGGCTTGCGTGATACTTGAGTCGGCCGAGCATGCGGCGCGGCGCGGGGCTTCGCCCATGGCGGAGTGGATCGGTGGCGAGTTGGCCAATGAAGCCAGTCATCTCATGGCTCCCGATCCCGAGGCCCGCGTGTTGGAGGACTTGCTTCGTCGCGCCCGTGCCTGCGCCGTGGACAAGCGCGGGGAGGGGAGCGAGGTCGATTGGGTTTCCCTTCATGCCACGGGCACTCCTCGATTTGATGCCGCCGAGGTCGGGTGTTTGCTCCGCGTCTTTGGGGACGGATTGCCTTGGATTTCCGCGCTCAAAAGAACGACCGGCCATGCCTTGGCTGCGTCCGGTTTGTTGGAGGCGGGTTTGATTGCCGAGGGCTTGAGGGCGCGCACGGTGCCATCCTGGCCGAGCGGGATCGATCCCGCCTTGGGGCTTCCGGATTTCCCCCCCCATGGTGGCGGGGTGATGCCCAAGTTGGCTTTGCAGGTCGGGCAGGGAATGGGTGGCACCGTGGTTGTGAATTTGCTCGGCGCCGTAGAGCCATAATGCTCGAGCCTTGGCATGGGGGAAAAAATATCTATGGTGGTTGCAATGTCGCTTTCACCGCAGATCACAATGGCCGAGTTGCTCCAGACCTATCCCGGAGCCCAGCGCGCCCTTTTTCGCCACTACCATATTGGAGGTTGCGCGAGTTGTGGATTTCAGCCCGAGGAGACGCTCGCGGGAGTTTGCGCGAGGAATGAGGGCGTGGATCCCCAAGACGCGCTGGCTAGAATCCTGGAAGCCCACGAGCAGGATGAGTTGGTTTTGATTTCACCCAAGGATGCCGCCGAGGCCCTCCGGGGTGGAGCCGCCCGCTTTCTGGACGTCAGAACCCGTGAGGAATTTGAGGCCGTCTCGATCGAAGGGTCGCAACTTTTCAGTCAGGATCTGCTGCAGGAAATCATGGCGCATTGCCCCAAAGACACGATGCTCGTCCTTGTCGACCACACGGGAACCCGCACGCTGGATGCCGCCGCGTATTTTGCCGGACATGGATTTCAAAATGTGAAGGCGCTTCGCGGCGGAATCGATGCCTGGAGTTGCGAGGTCGATCCGAATCTCCCACGCTATACCACGGAATGAATACGGAAGAAAAAATCGACGAGGCGATTCGCAATCCCAAAAACCTCGGTGAAATGACCGGAGCCGACGCCATCGGAACGGCCGGCAGTAGCGACTGCGGTGACATGCTCCGGATGTGGATCAAGTTCCGCAACGAAGATGGCCGCCGCGTGATCGACAAGGCCACTTTCCAATCCTTCGGATGCCAGACCGCCATTGCCGTTGCCAGCATGGCCACGGAACTGATCAAAGGAAAAACCCCCTCGGAAGCCCTGGCGATGTCCAACGAAGATCTTTCCGCCCCCCTCGGCGCGCTTCCCCCGATGAAAATCCATTGTGCCCAACTCGTCGAAGGGGCCCTCAAAAACGCGCTCACCGGCGAGGCCGCCGCACCCAAGGTTCTTGCCCCCACCTTATCGGATAGCTTCCAGGCTCCGAAATCGGTCAAAATCAAATTCACGTAAAAATCCCGTTTTTGATTCGATTTTTGATTGACATCGGGAAGTTGGAGGCTAGATATGACACCTCGCGCCCGATCCAAAAATTGTGCCGTTGGTCCTGTGGCCGCCATCTCCGATGTGCAGCCGTAAGCGCACAGGGAAACCCGGTTACTTGATAAACACCTACTAAAACATGCCAGTACGTCTCGCTCGGTTCGAAATGCCGAAAACACTCGTCAAGGACGAGGCCACAGCCACTGACCAATACGCCCAATTCACGGCCGAGCCATTCGAGGCCGGCTACGGGCACACCATCGGCAACTCCCTGCGTCGCGTTCTCCTGAGCTCGCTCGAGGGTGCCGCTATCACTTCGGTGAAAATCGAAGGCGCTTTGCACGAGTTCAGCACTCTTCCCGGCGTGGTCGAAGACGTGGTCGAGATCATCCTCAATCTCAAAAAAATCAAATTCAACGCTCACGATCACGAGACCCGCACGCTCAAGCTCTCTGTGAACCGTGAGGGCGCGGTGACGGCTGCCGATATCCAAGGCAACGCTCAATGCGAGGTTTTGAATCCAGAACAACTCATTTGCACTCTGGACAAAAAACAAAAATTCGAAGCCGAATTCGAAGTTCGAGTCGGACGTGGCTTTGCCACCGGCGACGAAAACAAGCGCCCCGACCAACCGATCGGCGTGATCGCGATCGACTCCGTGTTTTCCCCTGTCACCCGCGTCAAGTATGCGGTGCAAAACACCCGTGTGGGCCAGCGCACCGACTACGACAAGGTCATCTTGGAAGTTTGGACGGATGGACGCATCTCGCCCGATGACGCTTTGCTTCAGGCTTCGGCGATCCTTCGCCACCATCTCGACGTGTTCGTTGGTTTCAATGACGAGCAAGTCGAGTTCGACGAGACTCCTCAAGAAGTGAGCCAAGAGAACAACCGCATGAAAAAGCTTCTGGCCATGAGCGTGAACGAGATCGAACTCTCGGTCCGTGCCGCCAACTGCCTCAACAATGCGAACATCACCAGCGTCGGTCAACTCGCTCTCAAGAGCGAGGCGGAGATGCTCAAATACCGCAACTTCGGCAAAAAATCCCTCAACGAAATCAAAGAAAAACTCCAACAACTTGGTCTCGGACTCGGTATCAAGTTGGATGCCGCCACTCTTGAACCTTAGTCGATAACCAAGAAATAACACGCCATGCGCCACCGTAAGAAAACCGTTAAACTAGGCCGCAGTTCGGCCCATCGTGATGCCTTGCTTGCCAATCAGGTTTGCAGCCTCATTGAGCACAAACGCATCAAGACCACTCTCGCCAAGGCGAAAGCCGTTCGTCCTCTCGCCGAGAAATTGGTGACCTTGGGCAAGCGTGGTGATCTCCACGCCCGCCGTGTTGCCGCCGGCAAGCTCGGTCAGAAGGACGCCGTCAAGACTCTCTTCGCTGAAATCGCCCCACGCGCCGCAACGCGCAAGGGGGGATACACCCGCATCATCAAGCTCGGCCGTCGCATCAGCGACTCCGCCCCCATGGCTTACATCGAGTGGGTTGACAATGACACCAAGACTGCCGAGACGGCAGAAACAGTTTCTACCAAAGCTGAGTAAACTCGCGAAATCGAGAGCTTAGTTTCTTAGGAAGCCCATCAGAAACACACCGATCCGGTAAATGAATGGGTGAATGATTTCTCCCGAGGAAATCCCCTGATGGACCGGGCGGAACCGAAAGGTTCCGCCCGTTTCGCTTCCCTTTTGAGTTGGTTTTGGAAGCGACCCACGAACACCTGATTTTAAAGATTCCGACAAAATGAGTCTCCTCTCAGAAGAGTATGCGCGTTATATCGTTCCCAGTTATGGGCGATTCGACTTGGATCTGGAGCGTGGTTCGGGGTGCCGGGCATGGAGTCCGGACGGGACGGAATATCTCGATTTCGGTGCTGGCATTGCTGTTTGCTCGCTGGGCCATGCCCACCCCGAAGTCACCGCCGCTGTGAGCGCGCAGGCGGCAAAGCTGGTTCACACCTCCAACCTCTATCGCACACAACCCCAGATCGCATTGGCCAAGCGCCTGGTCGAGATCACGGGCCCGGGAAAGATTTTTTTCTGCAATAGCGGAGCCGAAGCCAATGAGGGACTCATCAAGATCGCCCGCCGGTTCGGAAGCGCGACAGGCAGGCATGGTATTCTCACTTTTGAGAGTTCCTTCCACGGACGTACGATGGCCTGCATTTCCGCGACCGGTCAGGATAAAGTGAAGAAGGGGTTTGGCCCGCTGCTCGAGGGGTTCCGACATTTGCCATTTGGCGATCTCGATGCCGTCCGCGCCGCTGTGGATGGAAATACGGCGGCGATCCTTGTCGAGCCGATCCAAGGCGAGGGAGGAATCCATATCGCGAGTGCGGAATTTCTCAAAGGCCTCCGCGCGATCTGTGATGAACGAGGGCTTCTGTTGATGTTCGACGAGGTTCAGTGCGGACTAGGGCGAACGGGTGACTGGTGCGGATGGCACGCCATCACGCGCGAGGTCGAGCCTGACGCCGTTTCATGGGCCAAGGGCATCGCGAATGGCTTTCCGCTTGGGTCGTTCTGGGTTTCCAACCGTATTCTCGATGATCGCGGTCCGCTTTGCGATTTGCTCGGTGCGGGCAGTCACGGCACGACTTACGGCGGCAACCCCGTCGCCTGTGCCGCAGGGATGAAGGTGCTCGAAATCATCCAGCGCGACGGACTCCTGGAATCCACCCGAACCCTCGGAGCCCATCTTGCGGGTCGCCTACGGGCGACGGGTTCGCCTCTGGTAAAAGAAGTGCGCTCCATCGGGCTCATGGCCGGCGTTCAACTCTCCGATGCCTTTCCGAAGGGCGATCGCCCGCCTGCTTTGGAGGTGGTCGTCCGAGCGATGTCGTCGGGTCTGCTGCTCATCCCCTCGGGGGAATCCGTGGTTCGTTTTCTCCCTCCCTTGAACGTCACCCGCGCGGATATTGACGAGGCTGTTGACAAATTTATTGGCGTTCTCAATGCCATTTCTGCCCATCACGAAAAATGAAAAATCTTCTTTCCATCGAGTCGCTCACGGCGGCTGAAATCCTCTCGATCGTGGACGCTACGGCGACCATGAAAAGCGCGCGTACGCAACCCGCATCGAAGCCCTTGAATGACCAATGCTGGGGGCTGATTTTTTCCAAATCCTCCACACGAACCCGTGTTTCTTTCGAGGTGGGCATCCGTGAGCTGGGCGGGGATGCGATTTTTTTGGCGGCGGCGGATATCCAACTCGGTCGCGGTGAACCCATCAAGGATACCGCCCGAGTGATGGGGCGAATGCTGCACGGCGCGGTGATCCGTACCTTCGCACAGAAGGATGTGGAGGACTTCGCAGCCTACAGTGGTATTCCCACGATCAATGCCCTTACCGATGAGGAGCATCCCTGCCAGATTCTAGCGGATCTTTTCACCATCCGTGAGACTCGTGGAACACTCGATGGGCTGCGCGTGGCTTTCATTGGCGATGGGGACTGCAATGTGGCCCGCTCGTGGATTTGGGCCGCCGCGAAGTGCGGATTCCATCTTTCCATTGCTGCTCCACATAAATTTCAACCTCCTGCCGAGCTTTTGAAGCGTGCCGGCGGCGACATCGTTGTCACTTCCGATCCCGCCAAGGCCGCTGCTGGAGCCGATGTCCTTTATACCGACGTGTGGGTGAGCATGGGAAAAGAGGAGGAGGCCGCCTACCGAATCGCGCAGTTCCATGGTTATCAGATCAACTCCGCCCTCCGCGCCATTGCCCCCAAGGCCCTGATTTTGCACTGCCTCCCCGCCTATCGCGGCAAGGAGATCGACGAAGTCACATTTGAGGAAAATGCGGACACCATTTTCCGTCAGGCTGAAAACCGCCTGCACACGCAAAAGGCAATCATGGCCCGCCTCGTCAAAGATCGTTCATCTTAATTTTATCCCGAAATGTGAACAACTGAGCAGTTGGAATGCCCCCCAAAAAAGGCATTTTTTGTTCGAATTGGATGATTGAACCCGAATCCGGCTTTTGAAGTGAAATTTCGGGGCTGAAATCCGGCTCAAATCGCGCATCCACCGATCGCCAACCCGCTCCATTTCTCTTGCGAGGTTGGTGGACGGGCCAAAAGCGGTACGATTGGATTTTCTGTTTTCAACGCATTCTCGATCAACGGGATGTGTTTCTTGAGTCCACCCCGGCTCTCGGAAAACCTCACCGCCACTTCCCGCCCTTTCCGTCCCAAGATCGCTCCTCCCACGAACACCGCCGCCCGCATCGTCGAGGGCTTGCGGTATCCG
>JALQZP010000109.1:0-290 GCA_023258235.1 Terrimicrobiaceae bacterium
CAGCGCTTCGGTCAGCTGATTGGCGCTGCCGCCGTAGCTGAGCTGCATGTTGCCCTGCATCGCGGCGCGCAGCTTGGGCTCGACCTTGGCCTGCAGCGTCGACACCGCCTCGTCCAGACTCATCGTGTCGGGCGGCTCGAAATTCACCGACACGGTGCGATGGCCGTTGACTCGGGACAGCTGCGAAGGGCCGACCGTCTGCGTGATCTTCGCCAGCTCGCCGACGGTCTGGATGCCGGCGCTCGGCGTCGACATCGGCAGCTCGGCGAGTTCTTCCGGCGAATGCCATT
>JALQZP010000109.1:300-5080 GCA_023258235.1 Terrimicrobiaceae bacterium
GTCCTTGGCGACCTGGAACATCAGGTCCTGCGTCACGACCTCCACCTCGACGTCCTTCAGGACGCCGCGGTGGCGGATGCGCGGCTTCAGGTCGCTCTTGACGATGATGTCGAGACGCTTGTTGCCGTCGAAGTAATAGCCGGCCCACAGGCCGCCGGTGAACGCGCGCAGCGAATCGGCGACGTCGGTGCGCGTGCTGCCCGAGCGCGAAATGCGCCACTCGTCCGGCTGCAGCTGGATTTCCGGCTGATTCAGTTCCAGCGCCGGCTGGCTGCGCGGGAAGGTGCCCGGAATCGCCAGCGGGATTTCGGTTTCGGCGATGCGCGCGACATCCATCAGCGCGTCCAGATCCGGGCCCCGTGGGTGCCACGCAGATACGTGTAGATGTAGTAAATGACAACGGCAAGAATTCCGACCTCGACGGCGGAGGTCCATTGCTCGCGCAAAAATAAAGTGGATTGCTCAAACATGATTTAGGATCGCCTCTGTCATGCGCAGGGCATCGTGGTGGGGTTTCACATCGTGAACGCGAAAGATTCGCGCTCCCCGCTCGCGGCACAGGGAAGTGGTTGCCACGCCCGGCCAGAAACGGTCTTCCATCGCTGTCGAACCCGCCAACCAGCCTAGAAAGGACTTGCGGGAGGCGCCGACAAGTATCGGTCGACCGGCTTGCGCAAAAGCGCCGATCCCTGCGAGCAACTGGCGGTTGTGCTCGGGTGTCTTTCCAAAACCAACTCCTGGATCAAGGGCGATGCTCATGGGATCAATTCCAGACGATACTGCGACGGCGATGGACTGTCGAAAAAAATCCCCGATTTCGCTCACGATATCCTGATAGGCCGGGGCATCCTGCATCGTTCGCGGCGTGCCTTTCATGTGCATGATGATGACGCCCGCACCGAACTGTGCAGCCACGCCGGCCATGTTCGCATCTCCACGCAGGCCGGTGATATCATTGATGATGTCCGCGCCCGCATCCATGGCCGCCCGGGCGACGGGAGCCTTGTTGGTATCAATTGAAATCAAGACTTTCGTCTCGCGGCGCAAGCCTTGGATCACCGGAATCACTCTTTGCAGTTCCTCTTCGAGCGGCACGCTTTCAGAGCCGGGGCGGGTGGATTCCCCGCCGATGTCGAGAATGCCCGCTCCTTCCTCAACGAGCTTCAGTCCGTGTTTGCAAGCGGCAACGGGATCAAGAAAAGACCCGCCATCCGAGAAGGAATCCGGGGTCACATTGACGATGCCCATCAGCAGCGCGCGGTGCGCGAGATCGAGTGGTTGACCCCGGACTTTCCAAATCACTTTTTGAGGCGGATGGATGCCGAGCGGCCGTGGGCGTCGAGTCCCTCGATGGCGCTGAAGGTCTCCAGAATGGTAAGCGAGGCGCGCAGCGACGCCTCGTCATACATGACCACGCTCGTGCGACGTTGGAATTGGTCCACCGTAAGACCTGCGAAAGATTTTCCAGCTCCGCCGGTGGGCAACTCGTGGCTCGGACCAGCGAGAAAATCGCCCGCCACGACGGGTGAGAGACCGCCGAGAAAAACGGCTCCCGAAGTGTGGAGCGCGAGGGAGACCTCGCCGGGAAACTCGGTCGCAATCGCAACGTGCTCGGCGGCGTAGTCGTTGGCGACTTGAATGGCGGCATCCATATCCGCAACGAGGATGAGCAGGGTGTTTTTAAGAGCCTTGGCGAGTTCCGCAGGGCGCTTGGAGAGCTTGGATTGACGTTCAATCGCCTTGGCCGTGCCGGTGAGGATTTTTTCGGAATCGGTGACAAGGATCGCCTGGCTTCCGTGGCCGTGCTCCGCTTGAGCGAGCAGGTCGGCTGCGATCCAGTCGGGCTTGGCTTTCTTGTCGGCGATCACGAGCACCTCGCTCGGGCCCGGAAGGAGGTCGATGGCGACCGCTCCCAAAACCTGGCGCTTGGCTTCGACGACGTAGGAATTTCCGGGGCCGAAAATTTTTTGAACCCGGCGGATCGTGGGGGTTCCGTAGGCCATGGCGGCCACGGCCTGGGCGCCGCCCACGCGGTAGATCTCGGTGGCGCCGCAAAGACTGAGGGCTGCGAGAAGAGCGGGGTGGACCTTGCCGTCGGGCCCGGATGGAGTCGTGGCAACGATCTCATCCACGCCGGCGGTGGCGGCCAGCGTGCAGGTCATCACCGCTGTCGAGACAAGCGGGGCTGTGCCGCCGGGGATATAAATGCCAACGCGGCGGAAGGGTTCATGGCGCTCCCCGACGATGGCACCCTGCCGGTTTTTCATGAACCAGCTTTTTTTCAGGCTGCGTTTGGCGAAAGCTTTCACATTCGCCTTGGCGGCTTGAATCGCTTTTGCCGTCTCGGCGGGGAGTTCAGCCAATGCCGACGCGATTTCTTGAGGTGTCACGGGAATCCCACGCGCCTCCAAATCCGGGCCTCCAAATTTTTTGGTGTAACGCAGGAGGGCGGCATCGCCTTCTTTGGCGACAGCGGAAAGAATTTCTTCGACGGATCCCTTCACTGCGGGATCGGATGCGAACCGCCTGTTCAAATCCAGCAACCGGCGCTGGTAGCCTTTGTCACTCGGACGCAAAATTTGCATTGGGCGTTATTTGACGTAGGCCACGATGAAGGCGGCGATGAAGATATTCACCAGCGCCAACTCAAAAAAGAAATACCAACCCAGCTTCATGAGTTGGTCGTAGCGGAACCGTGGCAAAGTCCAACGCACCCAGATGAACAGCACCAATAGCGCGACCACCTTGGCAAAGAAGACGCCGATGTTCATGAGGCCGAACAAAACGCCGGGCAGGCCTGGAAAGGACCCGTCGGGAAGAAGGGGGAGGCTCCAGCCGCCGAGGAAAAGGGTCACGATCACACCCGAGCCCGCGATCATCGCCGCATATTCACCGAGGAAAAACAGCGCAAATCCCATTCCCGAATATTCCGTGTGGTAGCCGCCGACGAGTTCCTGTTCGGCTTCGGGAAGATCGAACGGAAGGCGGTTGGTTTCCGCAAACATTGCGATGAGGAAAATCACGAAGGAAATCAGCATGGGAATCCAGAGGAGTATTCTCTGAATCGAAAATCCGGCCACGAATGTGCCGATGATGCCTTGAATGTCGCCGGAAAGAATCATGTGCCAATTCAGCCCCTTCGCCCAAAACGGGGCAACCATCCAGCCATTCTCCCGCTGCCACAGCACGATGTCCGGCATGCTCAATGTGCCGCAGACCATGAAGACCGGGATCACCGAGAGACCGAGCGCCAGTTCGTAGGAGATCATCTGCGAGCTGGAACGGATGCCGCCGAGGAAGGGGTATTTCGAGTTCGAAGCCCATCCCGCCAGCACGATGCCGTAAACGCCGAGAGAGGAAACGGCAAAAACGTAGAGGACACCGACGTTGATGTCGGCGATCACCATGGGAACTCCAAGGAGGGAGCTGCCGAATGGAAGAACCGCCAAAACCAGAATCGCCGGGACCATCGCCAGCTTGGGCGCGATGTAAAAATAAAATTTGTTTACCTCGTTCGGGATGAAGTTTTCCTTGAGTAGAAGTTTGATGGCATCGGCAATCGGTTGGCCGAGCCCGAAAATCCGGAACTTGGTGAGGGGAATGCCGGTCCGGTTCGGCCCCACGCGGTCCTGAACCCAAGCGCAGATTTTGCGTTCGGCATAAACCGTGTAGGAAACAAGGCCGAGGATCAGGCCCAGAAGGCCGAGGGTCTTTGCCAACGAGGTCCACACCAAAAAAACCTCCGGTTGCATGAGCGCGGTAAGGATGTTCATAAAAAACGAATCGTGATTAAAGCGGACACAGCACGCGTGTCCAGTCGCAAGCTGGAGAAAAGTCGCTTTTTATGGGTTCGGTTTTTTTGTGAACCGGCCTTCATTGTCCAGGCGGGCGGTGGCAATGGACTCGGCTTCATCGGCTAATTGCTTCAGTTTGGCGACTTGGGGTTCGGTGGGAGTCTCTCCCTGGGTCTCGATGAGGACGAGGCGGATTTTTTTGATTCCTTCGATGAGGGCCGTGACCATTTCGGTCTTCTTGAGGTCCGGATTCAAGGTGTCCAAGCGGTCAATAAAGTAATCAATCACATCGGCCTTTGCGAGAATGTTGGCCTTGGCGGGGCTGTATTTTTCGGCGGTGCTAGTGGCCCCGATCTGGAATCCGCGCAGCCAACCTCCCAGACTGACCATGTGCGCCATTTCTTCGTCGCGGAGTTCCATCATGGTGTTTTCGACGTCTTCCTGGGTGCGAACCAGTTCCTGGCGCATGCCGATCCAGTCTCCTTTGTCGCTCAAATCGAGCAGACTCTTGCTGCGCTTGGTCAATCGTTCTCCGATGCCGAGAGCCCGGGCTTGGCGAATGAGTTCCTTGCCGATGTCTTGAACATCCTTGGGGCGTTCGGCAATGGTCAGAATGAAGCCATCGGCGACAAGCGAGCCAAAATGAATGGCCGTTTGGAGGCGGTTGTTGAAGGTGGTCTCGCGGGTGCCGTCTTCGAGAAGATTCAGAGGGGCCGGACGGAAGGCCTCCAAATCGTTGAGCAAAGTCGCGATGGAGGGCGAGGTGACGGGATTGACGCCGAGTTCCTCGCGCATGTGCTCGTCCGAGCTGGCTTTCAATTCGGCCTCGATATCGTTCTGGGCGCGTGCGGAAAGAGTCAAAATCAACCCGACGGATGCTATGATGGGAATGGCCTTGTGCACAATTTGATCTCCAGCAGACCAGCGGGACGACTTCCAATCAAGAGAGAAACTGCTTTCGCAAATTTTCTTTCGGGTGCAAAATG
>JALQZP010000109.1:5180-7045 GCA_023258235.1 Terrimicrobiaceae bacterium
ATCTCCAGCAGACCAGCGGGACGACTTCCAATCAAGAGAGAAACTGCTTTCGCAAATTTTCTTTCGGGTGCAAAATGAATTCCATGATCATAGGAATTCCCAAGGAGATCAAAACGCAGGAGCATCGCGTGGCCCTTCTCCCTTCCGCGGCCTATCAACTCATCAAACACGGCCACACGGTTGTGGTGGAAACCCAGGCGGGCGCGGACATCGGTTTTTGCGACCAGAACTACCGCGATGCCGGTGCGGAGATCGTCCAGGAGCACGCCGAGGTCTTCGAGCGTGCGAACATGATCGTCAAGGTCAAGGAGCCGTTGCCCTCGGAATACCCGCTTCTTCGCAAGGATCACACGCTTTTCACCTATCTCCACCTCGCCGCCAATCGTTCTCTCACCGAGGCGCTCATGAAAACCGGGGCGACTTGTATCGCCTATGAAACGGTGAGTGTGAACCACCGCCTCCCGTTGCTCGAGCCCATGAGTGAAATCGCGGGCCGGATGTCCGTCCTGGTGGGAGGGTATTTTTTAGCGAAGCACACTGGCGGCAAGGGAGTGCTCTTGGGAGGCGTGCCTGGCGTTTTGCCCGGCAAAGTGGTTGTCATTGGAGGAGGCACTTCAGGAGTAAATGCGGCGCGGATGGCCACCGGCCTTGGTGCGGACGTCACCATACTCGAAGTGGATCTCGAGCGGATGCGGTTTCTCGACATCACAATGAGCACCGCCCACACGCTTTATTCCAACGAGTCCAGTCTTGTCGATCTGTTGCCGGGGGTGGACCTTTTGATTGGGGCTGTGTTGGTGCCAGGTGCGCGCGCGCCGAAATTGATCACCCGGGAGATGCTCAGGCTCATGAAGCCGGGCAGCGTCGCGGTGGATATCGCGATCGACCAAGGCGGTTGCTTGGAAACCTCGCGACCCACCACGCATGACAACCCGACCTTTGTGGAGGAGGGGGTCTTGCATTACTGCGTCGCGAATATGCCCGGCGCGTACGCTCGCACAGCCACGCAGGCCCTTGCCAATGCGACATTCCGCTACATCGAGGCGTTGGCTGATTTTTCGCTCCAGGAAGCTGTTCGGCGGATGCCCGGTCTGGCCGGGGGCGTGAGCATTTTCAACGGGGGCGTCACATGCAAAGCTGTTGCCGAAGCGCATTCTCTCGACTACACGCCATTTGTTCCATGAGTACGCTTGAACAGGAAATCCACACCATCGGCCGCCGGGCACGCGAGGCATCGCGTTCGCTGGCCCGACTCACTGCCGATCAAAAAAATGCCATTCTTGTGGCGATGGCCGACGAGATTCTCGCTTGCACTCAGGACATCCTCGCCGCCAATGCGCTGGATACCAACGCAGCCGAAAAAGCCGGACTCACCAGCGCTTCGATTGATCGCCTGAGGCTCACGGACAAACGCATCGCGGATATGGCCGCCGGCATCCGGCAGGTCGCCGGCCTCAACGACCCGGTGGGCGAAATCCTGCGTTGCTGGACCCGTCCGAACGGGATCGAAATTTCCAAAATCCGGACGCCGATCGGCGTGATCGGCATCATCTATGAATCCCGTCCGAATGTGACCGCGGACGCCGCTGTCTTGTGCCTCAAGACGGGCAATGCGGTGATCTTGCGTGGAGGTTCGGAGGCGCTTTCCTCGAATCTCGCCATTGCAGCGGCGCTGCAAACCGGTGGTGCCCGTGCCGGACTGCCGGATGGCGCTGTGCAGCTCATCCCCACGAAGGATCGGGAAGCCGTCAAAATCATGGCGGCGATGAATCAATACATGGATGTGATCATCCCCCGCGGCGGTCACTCGCTCATCGAAGCGGTTGTTTCCGCTGCCCGCATGCCGGTCATCAAGCATTACGACG
>JALQZP010000010.1 GCA_023258235.1 Terrimicrobiaceae bacterium
ATGGAAGCGCCTACAACGGGACTGTCCCCGACGGCCCCACCGACGCCCAAGCACCAAATGCAAAGACGGGCAAACCTGGCTCATCCAAAGCCTACTACCAATACGCGCCCAACTTCACCTCCACTCAGGTGTTAGAAGCGTTCTATCAGGTTCAGATCAACAAATGGGCCACATTCAAGCCTTTTGTGCAGTATATCATCAATCCGGCGGGTAACGGAACTGTCCCCGATGACTGCATCCTTGGAGCAAATCTGGCCGTGAAGTTCTAAGCAAAGAGAGAGTTTGTGTATGTTTGAAAAGCCCTCCGGGAAACCGGGGGGCTTTTTTGTTTTGTTGGGGTTTGTTCAGTTCGGACGGGATGCAAAAGGGGAAGTCCGAAAACGGATTTTTAGACCGAGCTGACCAAAGGGATCAAATCCACCCGCGACGGATAGGAGGGGAAACGACGAGGGAGATGATTGCGTCAGAATCGCCATTCTCGGCCCGTGAACGAAAATCGAGATGGGCGCTTTTCATTGATGGGAACTGGGGGGAACAAATCTATCACGATGGATGTCGAGGAGAGGGATAGGTTTCGATTTTTCCAATTTTGAATCATCGCCGATAAGATAAAAAAGGTTGGAAAACTCCATCGAAACCGCTATAAATAACGACTTCATTGCTCAAGAGTGCGTGAACATATAGTCCCGTTCTCAAGGCTTTGATTTAATCAAACCCCTGTATTTTTTTATTTCATGGATTCCAACGCCATCAATCTCACTCTTATCGATTATTCGATCCTGGCTGTTTACATTCTCGTCGTTATCGGGATCGGTTTTGCGCTTCGGCGAAACATGAAGACGGCGGACGACTTTTTCCTGTCCGGCAAATCCATTCCGGTTTGGGTGACCGGTCTGGCCTTCCTTTCGGCGAATCTTGGCGCGCAGGAGGTCATCGGAATGGCGGCCTCGGGTGCGAAGTATGGAATTATGACTTCCCACTTCTATTGGGTGGGAGCGATTCCGGCGATGATCTTCCTCGCGATTTTCATGATGCCTTTTTACTACGGATCGAAAGCGCGTTCGGTGCCGGAGTATTTGAAGCTCCGTTTCGATGAAAAAACCCGCGGACTCAATGCGATCGCGTTTGCCCTTATGACCGTGGCTTCATCCGGTGCGTCCCTGCATGCGCTGGCGGCTCTCATGCATCTGTTGCTCAAGTGGGATTACAATGTCTCTCTTATTGCCTCATCCGTCGTCGTTCTTGCTTATGTGCTGAAGGGGGGGCTTTCCTCGGCCATTTACACCGAGGTGCTTCAATTTTTCCTGATCGTCTTGGGTTTTGCGCCGCTGGTGATCATTGGTTTGAACGATCTGGGTGGATGGACGGGCATGATGAGCAAACTTCCTGAGACATACGCTCACTCTTGGAAATACATGGGCACAACGGCGAACCCGATGGGCGTGGAGTGGTTTGCAATGGTTTTTGGTCTCGGGTTTGTTCTCTCATTCGGTTATTGGTGCACGGACTTTCTGGTCGTGCAGCGTGCGATGGCCGCCAGAAACATGGGCGATGCCCGCCGCACCCCGATCATCGGTGCCATCCCGAAAATGATTTTTCCCATTATTGTTATTGTGCCCGGTATGATCGCGTTGGCGCTCACGTCCAAGACAGGCTCCACCTACCACATCCCGAATGGCATCACTGGAGAGACGGACTTCAATCTCGTGATTCCTTCGCTGATCGCCCACTACCTTCCGACCGGCATGCTCGGTCTGGCGTTGACCGCGTTGATGGCTTCCTTCATGTCCGGCATGGCAGGCAACGTCACGGCATTCAATACCGTCTGGACCTATGATATCTACCAGTCCTACATCGCGCCTGGAAAATCCGATTCCCATTATATGTGGATGGGCAAGTTTGCGACTGTGGCGGGCATTGTGATTTCGATCGGTTTTGCGTATGTGGCCAAAAATGTGAACAACATTATGGATTTTCTTCAGTTGGTCTTCGGCTTCGTGAATGCGCCGGTTTTTGCGACATTCCTGCTTGGAATGTTTTGGAAGCGTGCGACGGGGCATGGTGCCTTCTTTGGCCTGCTTGCCGGCACGCTTGCCGCAGTGGCCTTCCATGGCCTGAGTTCGCCATCGATTCTGGCCGCCGGTGAAACAATACCTTGGATCAAGGGAGCCTGGTTGGGCGCGCATTTCTCATTCACTTCCAGCATGGCCCAGAATTTCTGGTTGGCCATCGTCGCGTGGACTGTTTGCTTTCTATTCACCATTCTAGTCTCGGTGGCGACTGCTCGGACGAAAACAGATGAGGAGCTGAAAGGCTTGGTCTATTCCCTGACGGCAAAAATCCGAGAGGAAAACGAACCCGTTTGGATGAGGCCCGCCGTTGTTGGCGGGTTGGTTCTCGTTGCAGCTGTGATTCTCAACATCATCTTCTGGTAAAAAACCTCAACAATCGACCTTATGAACTTCGATCTCCGTTTTCCCATCGGCATTCTCTTTACAACCTACGGTCTCATCCTGGCTGGATATGGCATTCTGACGTCCGGAAGTGCGATTTACCAGAAATCGCTCGGCACGAACATCAACCTCATTTGGGGCGGTGTGCTGATCGCTTTCGGTTTGGTGATGTGGATCTTCGCGATCCTCGGCAGGCGCAAATAAAAAATCAGAAGAGCCTCTCGGGTTCGAACAAAGCGTATCGGTCGGGCTCCGTTAGCTTTTTGAAATACTAGGCCGATGCGGGCGATTTTTTCTTGGTCGGCTTTTTCGGTTTTGTTTCCGAGACCGAACAGAGCAGGGATTTGAGGAAAGGGGCCGTGCGGCTCGTTTGGGATTCCGCGATTTCCTCTGGTGTTCCCGATGCAACGAGGCGTCCGCCCTTCGATCCCGCTTCAGGGCCGATATCGAGGACATAGTCGGCTTCCGCGATGACGTCGAGGTGGTGTTCGATCACGATAACCGTGCCGCCCTCGTCCACGAGGCGGTGTAAAACCCGAACGAGTTGGGCGACATCATGGGCATGGAGTCCGATGGTCGGTTCCTCCAGGATATAGAGCGTGGATTTTCCCTTTCGCGTGGTTCGGATTTCCTCGCTGGAGGACGTCGCCCGGCGGGTGAGTTGGGTGACAAGTTTGATGCGTTGGGCCTCGCCGCCGCTGAGTGTGGGGCTGGGTTGGCCGAGTTTGAGGTAGCCAAGACCTGTTTCTTGGAGGAGGCCGATCGAGCGACGGATTTTCGGATGTGAGGCAAAAAACTCCATCGCCTGATCGATCGACATATCCATCACGTCTCCGATGGATTTTCCGTTGTAGAGGATTTCCAGCGTGGAGGCATTGTATCGGCGTCCTAGGCAATCCTGGCAAGGCATGTAGCTGGTCGGCAGGAAGCTCATTTCGAGCTTGATCACGCCTTGGCCGAGGCAGGATTCGCAGCGGCCGCCCTCATTATTGAAGGAAAACCGACTGCTCGTGTAGCCGCGCATGCGGGCGGCGGGAAGGGTGGCAAAAAGGGCACGAATCTCATCGAAGACCTTCACGTATGTCGCCGGCGTGGATCGCGAGGTCTTGCCGATCGGCGACTGGTCGACTTCCAGCACCCCGCCAAGGGATTCGAATCCCGCCACGCTTTTGCAAAGTTCGGAATAGACCGGGGCCTTCTTTCGAGCGAGGGCATCGCGGACCACGGGAACGACAACGCCACGAATGAGCGTGCTTTTTCCCGAACCGGAAACACCGGTCACCGCTGTGAGTCGATGGAGGGGAATGCGGATGTCTTCGCCCTGCATGTTGTGGAGTTTCGCGCCTTGGACTTCCAGCCAGTCGGTGGGGGCCGCCCTTCGCGTGCCGCGCGAGGGATGCTTTTGGGGCTCGCGAAGGGCCAGACCAGTCAGCGAGGCGGGATTGGCCATGATCTCTGCCATGGTTCCCGAGGCTATGATTTCACCGCCGCGAGTGCCGGCACCCGGGCCGAGATCGATGATGCGATCGGCGCGGCGCATGGTTTCCTCGTCATGCTCGACCACCACCAGCGAGTTGCCCTTGGATGCGAGGCTTTGCAGCGCGTCCAGCAAGCGTTCGTTGTCGCGGGGATGGAGTCCGATGGTCGGCTCGTCCAGAACGTAAAGAACGCCACGAAGGTTGGATCCGAGTTGGGCTGCGAGACGGATACGCTGGGCCTCGCCGCCGCTGAGTGTCTTCGCGCTGCGATCCAAGGAGAGGTAATCGAGGCCAACTTTTGCGAGGAATTGGAGCCTCTGGCGGATTTCTGAAATGATGTCCTTGGCGACTTCTGCCGATCCTCCGGTGAAGGTCAGCTTATCGCAAAGCTCAAGGGCGTCGGTCGCGGGCGATTTGGTGAAATCGGCAATCGAGTTTTTTTGAAGAAAGACGTTGGTCGCGGTTTCGTTGAGTCGGGCGCCTCTGCAGACCGGGCAGGGTCGAGGTTCTTCGTCCTCAAGAGCCTCATGGCGTCTTTCCTCGTCCAACTCGGCCTCGATCGCACTTTCAAAGTCTTTGACCGATCCGAGTCCGCTCCAAACTTCGCCGAAGCCACGGCAGTGCGTGCACCAGCCATGGGGAGAGTTGAAAGAAAACAATCTGGGATCCAGAGGCTCGAAGGCACGGCTGCATGAGGGGCAGTTCATTTCCGTGCTGAGGATCGAGGAAACGCCATTGGAATCCTCAATGCGGGCGGTGCCTTTGCCGACTTTGATGGCTTGGCGAACGAGATCGTCGGCTGCTTTTGCGTTGGGTTCGGTCAGTTCGCCGATCAGAGCATCGATCGTGTGTTCCTTGAAGCGTTCGAGTTTTTGGAATCCCTCGACAGCCATGAATTCGCCATCGACGAGAAGCGTAGTGATGCCTTGGCGGGCGGCGGCGCGTGCAATGTCGGTGTGGTAGCCCTTCCGGGCTTTCACGAGATTGGCAAAGAGACGGACCTTGCCGGAAGCGGCTTTTTCCGAGACCTCGGCGGCGATGGCCGTCGGGGTGCGGCTTTCCACGGGAACGTTGCAATCCGGGCAATGCTGGACACCCAGTTTGGAAAAAAGGAGGCGGAGAAAATGGTAAATCTCCGTGACCGTCGCCACTGTGGATTTGCCACCTCCGCGGGTGACTCTTTGCTCAATCGCAACACTGGGTGGGAGTCCTTCGATGGAGTCCACATCCGGCTTTTCCATTTGATCGATGAACTGCCTCGCGTAGGGCGACATGCTGTCCAGGAAGCGTCGCTGGCCCTCTGCGAAGAGAATATCGAAAGCGAGGGTGGACTTGCCCGAACCGCTCAGGCCGGTGACCACCACCATGCCGTCGCGGGGGATGTCCACCGAGATGTTTTTGAGATTGTGTTCACGCGCACCGCGAATGCGAATATCGCAGGAAAGATCCTTCGAGGGTCGTGGGCGGCGGGGTTCCTCGGCGATGCGGGCCTGCTGGCCGGCGAGGATGGGGATCAAAAAGCGACCGGTGTGGGATGCCGCGACTTCAGCGACTTTTTCCGGTGTGCCTGCGGCAACGATTAAGCCGCCTTCGGAGCCTCCCTCGGGCCCGATATCAATGATCCAATCCGCGCACTTGATAACCTCCAGATTGTGCTCGATCACGATCACGCTTTTCCCTTCTTCAACGAGTCGGTTGAAGACATTGACGAGCAAGGCGACGTCGTCAAAGTGAAGGCCCGTTGTGGGTTCGTCGAAAATGAGCATTGATTGCTCATTCGACTTGCGGGTGAGGTGGTGGACAAGTTTGAGGCGCTGGGATTCTCCGCCGCTGAGGGCGTTGACCGGTTGACCCAAGCGAAGGTAGTCCAGTCCGACCTCGGACAAGAGAGCCAGCGGACCCGTGATCTTTTTCTGGGGGTCGAGGGGCTTGAAAAAGGTGATCGCCTCGGCCGCCGTCATCTCCAGGACATCGTGGATCGATTTGTCCTGCACTTTGATTTTCAGGACGGGAGCGCGGAAGCGTGTGCCTTCGCACTCCGAGCAACGAAGATAGAGGTCGCTGAGAAATTGCATTTCGACCTTCTCGAACCCCAGTCCGTTGCAGCGGTCGCAGCGGCCTTTGCCGGCGTTGAAAGAAAATGTGGATGCCGTGAATTCCGCATCGATGGCCTCCTTGGTCTCCGCAAAAAGCTCGCGGATATGATCGTAAACGCCGAGATAAACGGCCGGGGTCGAACGCGGGCTCTTGGCGAGCGGCGATTGATCGACCATGACGACCTCGTCGATTTCCTCGTCGCCGGTGATCGATTTCACAAATCCGGCGGCCTCGTCCTCGCTGGGATCTTCCCCTTGGAGATGGCGGTGGAGCACGTCGCGAACAAGCGAGGTTTTTCCGGAACCCGATACGCCCGTGACCACACAAAAAACGCCCAAGGGGAATTTGACGTTGAGATTTTTGATGTTGTGGTGGGTGACCCCACGAAGTTCGATGAAATTTTCGGCCTTGCGTCGGCGCTTGGGAATACGAATGGCTTTGCGCCCTTCCAGGTAATCCGCCGTCAGGGAATTGGTGCTTGGGAAGTCGGCCGCCGGGCCGGAGTAAAGGAGTTCGCCACCGAGGGCGCCACGGCCGGGACCGATATCAACGAGGTAATCGGCGCAACGGATGACGGCTTCTTCATGCTCAACAACAAGAAGGGTGTTTCCCTTGTCTCGAAGGCCTTCAAGGACCTCGATGAGGCGGCCGGTATCACGCGGATGGAGGCCCACACTGGGTTCATCCAAAACAAAAAGTGTGTTGACGAGAGAGGCCCCAAGACAGGTTGTCAGGTTGACTCTTTGGATTTCTCCACCGGAAAGGGAACGAGTCGGGCGATCGAGAGTCAGATAGCCGAGGCCGACTTTTCGAAGGTAGTTCACCCTTGCGAGCACTTGGGTGTGAACCAACTTGGCGCTGTTATCCGCTGCGGGAAGTTCCAGATTTTCAAGCAAGGGACCGAGTTGGGAAAGCGGAACGGCAGCGAGTTCGGCGATGGTCAATCCCGGGGGATCGATGCGATAATTCAGTGTTTCTGGCTGGAATCGCCCGCCATGGCAACTCTCGCAGGGTTGGTAGCTCCGGTAGCGGCTCAGGAGCACCCGAATGTGCATTTTATAGGATTTGCTCTCCAGCCAGGCAAAATACCCCTTCACGCCATACCACTGGCCGGAATCCCACGCTTCCTTGGGATCGAGTCCCTCGTCGCCGTCGATGATCCATTGCTGGGCGGCCTTTGAAAGCTTTTCAAATGGCTTGTTGATGTCCAAGCCACGCTTGCGGGCATGCCGAAGCAGATCATCCTGGCATTCCGCCGATTGGCCTGATTGGAACGGGCGAATGACGCCGTCTAAAATGGATAGCGACTTGTCAGGCATGACTCTTTGGAAGTCGATGCCGATGATGCGGCCGAAGCCTTTGCAGGCCGGGCAGGCGCCGAGGGCGCTGTTGAAGCTGAATAATCCAGGGGAGGGGGGACGAATGTCCTCGTCGCAGTGGGCGCAGTGCCATCCCGCCGAAAACGGATGCAATTTGCCGCTTCCGGGATCGATGATATTGAGTTTGTCCGCCCCAAGTCGGAGGGCGAACTCGATGGACTCGGAAAGTCTTGCGGAGTCCTTCGAGGAGATGTCCAAGCGATCCTGGATCACTTGCAGGGTCGATGGCAGCCGCTTGACTGTGGAAGGTTCGTCCGTGCGGTGGATTTTACCGTTTAAATAGACGCGAAGATAGCCCTGCTGCTGAAGAAAATCAAAAAAATCAGCTGGTTTCGAGTCCTCTGGCACGTTGACGCCAAAGGTGACGAGAACCTGCTTTCCTTTGAATAGGGACAAGATCTCGCGGAGGATCGAGCCTGGGGTGCCTTGGGCGATTTCGCGTTGACAGCTGGGACAAAACCCCTTGGCCACGCGAGGGAAGAGGAGTTTTAAGTAATCATTAATCTCCGTGATCGTCCCAACAGTGGACCGGGTCGTGCGGACATTATTTGCCTGCTCGATCGCAATGGCCGGGGGAATGCCTTCGATCGAGTCGGCAAGGGGCTTATCCATCCGCTCCAAGAACTGGCGGGTGTAGGGACTGAACGTCTCCACATACCGCCTTTGTCCTTCGGCGTAAATGGTATCGAAGGCTAGGCTTGATTTCCCGCTCCCACTTGGTCCGGTGACAACAATCAGCTCGCCAAGCGGGAGGTCGAGGTCGATGCCTCGGAGGTTATTCTGCCTAGCCCCACGAATACGGATGGATTGCATCCGTGAGTCGGCTAGTGGCTTCAGGCTGTCGCAGCGGCGTTGCCTTTTGCGCGAAGCTCGTCCGTGCGCAGAAGAACGCGCTGGCGCATGATTTTACCGGATTTGAATTTCACGGTTGCGCGGGCAGGGATGACCACGTCGTTTTCCGGTTTGTTCGGGTTGCGGCCGACGCGGGATTTCGTGAGGCGAACTTCAAAGACACCAAAGTTGCGGAGTTCCACATCGCGACCAGTGGCAAGAGCCTCGGTGATGCCGTCCAAGGTTTGTTGGATGACTTCGAAGACTTCTTGTTGAGTGATGCCAGTGGATTTGCTGATCTGCATTACCAGATCCCGTTTAGTTAGGTTTGCCATAAAAGTTAGGTAGTTAAGTGGGCGAAGACCATATCTGCGGAATTTGCAAAATCACAATCTGTTTTTTTAAAAAAATTCGGAAGGTGAAAAAAAACTCGACTTTCTCCAAAAACCCTTACGGGCCGACTGTTCCGTCAATGCTGACGCTCGCGGATGATCCCGGCTTTGCGGTGACGGGGGACTCAATGCGAATGAGTGTCCAGCGGTCTTGATCGAGTTGTGTCACAACGCCTGCCCGGACAGTCGCGCTGTCGCCCGCGATTCGGACAACCACTCGCTGACCCTCACGAACATTGGATGTGCGGGTGAATCGGGCCTTCACTATGGGTGCGTCCCCGGATGTTTGTAGAGTGGCCTCGAGGGTCAAGGGATTGTTTCGCCAGTAGTTCCAAACGGTGCCGGAAAATGCAAAGGCACAGAGCAGAAGAAGTCCCAATGCAAGGATGCGGCCATCGAACCGGCGGGGTGTTTTTTGGGAAATCATCCGTTTCTTTTTTAGGATCGACGCATGATCGCGGACTCGAAATCGGCTAGGCATTCACGGATTCCACGCGGATCTCGTAGCAGCGATGTGCCAACAAGTGCAGCTTCAAACCTCTCCGCGACCGTAGCCAGATTCGCTGGTGAGATGCCGCTTTCGGCGACGCGGATCGCGCCTTGGGGAAGGTGGGTCACAAGCTCGAAAGCGGACATTTCAAGACTGAAATCCTTCTCGGAAGATCCTTCCAGGCCGGCGAATCCGGTTTGGCTTTTGAATTTACGGCTGTTGATTCCAACGACCCGGACTCCAGGCGGAAGGGTGGCGATTTCATCCCGTGTATGAACTTCAAAAAGGCATTCCATACCAAGTTCGAGGGCGAGGGCATGGAAGGTGGCTAACTTTTCGGCATCGAGGACATTCGCCATCAGCAAAATGGCATCCGCTCCATTGGCGCGGGCTTCGTGAATCTGGTATTCATCCACAAAAAAATCCTTCCGTAAAACCGGGTGGGGGATACCTGCGCGAATGGCCGCAAGATCCTGAATGCCCATGCCGAAGTGGCGTTGATTGGTGAGAATCGAGACGGCTTTGACGATTGGGGAGGCCGAGTAGGCGGCGGCGGCATCGCTCACGTTCTCCTCCCGCATGGGGCCGACGCTCGGTGAACGTTTCTTGATCTCGGCGATGAGGCCGAATCCGCCGCTCAGTGCCGCACCAAAATCCCGGGCAGGGGAGGCATCCGCAAGCATCGATTGAATTTCACGCAGGGGTTTTGCGGACTTGGCTGCAGCGACCTCTTCCCGGACATCAGCCAGGATCGTATCAAGTATTGTCATCAAAGAAGGGGCTTCGGGTAGCTGCCGAGAATTTTGATTTCGCGGCAATTTTTGGAAAGCGCGCCGAGGAGTTCGGGAGTTGGGAGGTCGCTCTTGTGCCCGTCGGTTTGGACGAAAAAAAGAGCGTCATCAGTGGTATTGGACGTCCTGGTCGCAAAGTGGGTGAGATTGATATCCATCTCCTTGAAAGGCTCGAGTGCAGCCACGAGGGAACCCGGCTTGTTCTCGATTCGAAGGAGGACCATCGTTTGATCATTGCCGGAGGGGTTGTTGACCTGGGAACCGATAATGATGTACCGGCCGTCCGGCGATTTAGCGTTAGCGCTGGGGTCCGGGGAGATTTCGGCGCAAATCGACAGGGTCGTGTGGGCCAGTTCATCCAAGGTCGCGTTCAGGAATCCATGACCCGGATCCTCAAGTGGGACGACTCCGCAGTCCGCACGTCCGGTCGCGACATCCTCAAAAACCTCTGCGATCGAGTTGGCGCAAAGGTAGCGGACGCTGGAGCCGAACTTCGCCAATGCTATGCGGTGGGAGGCGCTGCCAATAGGTCCCGGGCAGGCGATGGCCACATCCTTCTCCAAGGCGATGGAGGCGGACATGATCTCGCGGTAGATCGCGTGAATTGCATCGCGGGTCAGCGGGCCTTCGCTGCGCTCCACGAGGCTCCGAAGGAGCTTCATTTCCCTCACGGGCGAGTAGATCGGCAACGCGTGGAGGTTTTTAATGGCTCCAATCTCCTTGGCAAGCAAGGCGCGCTCGTTGAGGAGGCGAAGCAATTCTGTGTCTATCGCATCGATCTTGTCGCGAAGTCCGGCAAGATCGTTCATGATTGGGGGTCGGGTTCCGAGTTTTCAGCCGGACTGGTGTTCTCTTCAAAAAACGGCGCTTCCACCGCATTGCGATCTTCAGACTCATCAAATGGGGTATCGGATGGTGCCGGTTCGGAGAGGGCAGGCTCCGGGGCGGTTGTTTCTGACGGAACAGATTCTTCCGTGGCAGGTCCTGTTTCCGCAGTTGGAGCAGGTGCGGGCGCTTCCGCTTTTGGTAATGGGATTTTACGTAGTTCGGCGGCATTGGGGAGGTCGTCGAGCGTTTTCAGTCCGAAGTGCTCCATGAAATGCTGGGTCGTCTCATAAAGAAGGGGGCGACCGGGGATGTCGGAACGTCCCGCGATACGGATGAGTCCGCGATCCAGGATGGTCTGCATCACGCCGTCCACGGCCACGCCGCGCACGGCTTCGAGATCGGCGCGGGTGATGGGTTGGCGATAGGCGATGATGGCGAGGGTTTCCATTGCCGGAGCGCTGAGGCGGGCTTGGCGGTTTTCCGGAAAGAGTTGGCGCAGCCATGGCGAAAACTCGGCTTTTGTCACGAGTTGCCAACCGGCGGCACTTTCACGGACTTCAAACGATCGTCCGGTCTCGGCATATTCTTTCTCCAGTTGCTGGATGGCATCTTCCAGTTGGTCGCGCTTGACCTTGGCGAAGCAGGCTATGGACGGGTTGTCCTTCGCCGCCTCGGCCGCGCCCTTGAAAATGGAGGAGAGTTCTTTTGGCGAAATGGGTTTTTGCGAAGCAAAAAGGAGGGATTCAACGATGCGGTGCAATGGGAATGCGGGTTCGTCGCTCATAGTAAAGAGGGTTCCACGATGCCGACGCGGTCGATCCAGATATCGGCGCACATGGATTCCTGGCGGACGCGTAGTTGTTTGAGGCGGATTAATTCCAGCATGGCTAGAAAGGTGACTACGATTTCAGTGCGTCCGGCGGCATCGGCAAAAAGCTCCTCAAAGCGGATAGGAACTCCGCTGGAGGTGAGACGCAGGACATGGTCGATCTTGTCGGAAACCGTGAAATTTTCTGCAAAAATCTCTCGCAGGTCTTCCGGTTTTTTTTCCAGTCGCTTGAGGATTTTTTGAAAGGCGTGGATGAGATCGAAAATCCCAACCTCGTCGACAAGGAGATTCTCGGATGGCGCCAGATCGGGCGTCACCGGAACACGGGCGAAGAGGTTTTCCTGCATCGCTTCCTGATCTCTCATCAGCGCGGCGGCCTCTTTGAACTTCTTGTATTCGATCAGTTGGCGGATGAGTTCCCAGCGGGGATCATCTTCTTCCGCGTCCTCTTCCGCCATTTGCTGCTCCACGGGCAGCAGGGTACGGCTTTTGATGTAGAGGAGATTCGCCGCCATGACGATAAACTCCCCGGCGAGTTCAATATTTAGGACCTGAAAGGCATCAAGGTAGCTGAGGTATTGTTTGGTGATGCGCTCGATCGAAATGTCGTAAATGTCCACCTCATCGCGTTTGATGAGGTAGAGCAGCAAGTCGAGCGGACCTTCAAAAACCTCAAGCTTGACCTTGTAGTCTTCCACTGGGCATTAGAGCCGCGCGAATCCGCGCTTGACCGCTTCGCGCTTCTGCTGTGTGCGGTGTTTGTCGTGATCCTTTTTGCGGGTTTTTAGCTTGCTGATTTGACGGGAAAGTTTGTCCACCACTTTGTCGATGGCGACATAGAGGTCGGCTTCCGCATCTTCCGCATGGATATCGGGTCCAGCGAGGGCGAGGTGGACTTTCACGGAGTAGGGCTTTTTCCTGTCGTGATTGTGAAGCAAAACAATGTGTGCAGCGATGAGCTGTTCACCATGACCTTCAAGGTGGCTGACTTTTTCGGCCACAAATTCATAGATGGCACCAGTGAGGGTTAGGTTACGCGGTGTGATGTGTATCTGCATGTCTACACAATGAGCCCGAGAGTGGCTTCTTTCCAGCAAAAATCGATTATTCGGCCTTCGCCGGGCCGTTCATATCGAGGAGTTCGAGAATTTTTTTGTAGGCAATCTCGGTGTTTGCATCGGGTTGGGAAGGATCGACCATGTCGTGGGGAATTTTCAATCCGGCTGGAAATTCTTCGATCGTGACGGGTACCGTATTCGACTTGGCCAGCTCTGCGGCGATTTTTTTTGTGAGAGGGTTGTTTGCGGCGGTATCCGTGGCAGTGATGAGGAAGTCGAGTTTCGCGACCCTTAGTGGCATGAGGGAGAGGTTTTCGCGAACGTTTCGGGAAAGTTGGATCGTGCTCGCCATGCACCGGGTACCGAACCGCGGATACGCGTATTTCGGGCCTGTGAGGTTTTCTTTTTTTTCGGAGTCCCACCAATGATAAAAATTGGGCAATCGCGAGAGGACGGCTGCACCGGCATCAATCAAGGGAGCGGGTATGCTGTCCAAACTGAAGAAGGGAGCGATGAGCACCATCTTGCTTACGCCGTTGCGATGCTGCGCCATCCAAGCTCCGGCCACAGCGCTGCCGGATAGGCCGACCAGACTCACTTGATCACCGAGACCAGCGGCGATATCCAATCCCACCGCGGCTTGATCAATCAGATCCTGTCCGCTTTGGTTTCCCTGCACCGTGTTGAGCCTGTCTGCAAATCCCGCATAGCGGGCCCGGGGTATGATGATATTGGCTCCTTGGGCATGAAGGATGCGGGCCAGCGGAAGGAATTGCTCCGGGCAATTGGTGAGTCCGTGCAAGAGCACAAACGCACGAGGAGTTTTTGTGCCGTGGTCCAACATCCGGCTGGCGCCCTCCGGGCTCAGCGGGAGGGATGATTCCGTGCGACGAAGGTTTTCAAAAAGATCCTTCGCCTGCTCGAAAGTTTCGGCGGGATGGGGGGTGGAATGGAAATCCGGAATACGCAAAAGCAGCACGGCGCCGATGACGAGGGGCAATGCTATGGCAAAGAGGAGGGGCCTTTTTTTCCTCATGCGCGAAATTTCGGCGGCCACGTTCTAGCCCACTTTGAGCCCGCAAGAAATCCGAGCCCCATCACGATCATGAAAAGCGAAAGGAACTGCCCCCTGGTGAGTCCGGCGGTCAGTGGTGCATCGGGTTCCCGGAACATCTCACCTGCGATGCGGAGCAGGGCGTAGGCGATAAAAAACACACCCGTCAGGACGCCGTTCGGCAGCCGGAATCGAGTGCGAAGAATCCACATCAATGCAAAAAGCAAAACGCCTTCCAAGATGCCTTCATAGATTTGAGAAGGATGGCGGGGGGGCAGGATGTCAGCCATAATGCGACGCAGTTCCGGTGGGCGGCCCGAGTGATCGAGTATGGCGCTGATGGTATTCCATTCCGGATTGATCTCGCTGGCTTGCGTGATGACCGATCGCGCTGTCTCCGGTGGAGCATAGTAGAGTTCTTTGGGGAATTGTACCGCCCATGGAACAGTTGTAGGCCGGCCGTAGAGTTCTCCATTGATGAAGTTCGCGCATCTACCGAGAAAAAGCCCGACCGGAGTGGATACCACAATGCCATCGCCCACATTCAACCACGGGATGTTTTTTCGACGGGCATAAATGAAAGTGAATATCGCGACACCCAAGATCCCTCCATGGCTGGACATCCCTCCATCCCAGAATTTGAAAAAAATCACTGGATCCTGACTGAAGTTGGTCCAATCGTAAAAAAGCATATAGCCGAGCCTGCCTCCCAGGATGACGCCGAAGAGGGCTGTTCCAGTGATAAAGTCTCCCACTTCGGAGGGCCGGATATCGGAGTATCCTTTGCGTGCTAGATGAATGAAGAGGCCATATGCGGCAGCAAAAGCGAGCACGTAGGCGAGGCCATACCAACGCAGGCCAATGCCATTTCCGAATTCAACGAGGAACGGACTTAAATCATGAATGTAATACGCGAGCACGAGGCATGCAGTATTCCCCATTGGCCCGGATTTTCCACGCCGAAATTGCTCGGACTCCTTTTCCCCGCGAAGGGTGATTTTTCCGGAATCGGGCTCCCGGAAAAGCGCTGATTGCGTCCTACTTTTTTTGATTCAGTTTGATCGCCGTTTTGCCAGTCGCGGGTTTGGTTGCAGGATAGGCGTCGGCGTCCGGTTCTTTCACTTCCGCGAGAAGTTTTTTTACGATATCGAGCGTGGAAAGACCTTCCGAGTCCGCTGCAAAATTCGTCATAATTCGGTGGCGCAACACGGGAGGCGCGGCGCGGCGTATATCCGCGCAACTGACATGAAGACGGCCCTCCAGAATGGCGGTCGCCTTGGCTGCCAGAATCAAGCATTGGCCGGCGCGAGGACCGGCTCCGGTCGATACATAGGTTTTCGTGAGTTGCGGGGCGTCAGGATTGCCCGGACGGGTCGCACCCACAAGTTTGGTGACGTATTTGATCACATGGTCGGAAACGGGAACTTTTCTCACAACGGCTTGAAGTTGGAGAACGTCTTCCTGAGTCAGAACGGGCTGAGGTTGGACGCGAACACCGGCAGTGGTGGCGCGAAGAATTTCCTCTTCCTCCTCGGGCAGGGGATAATCGACCCAAATATTGAACATGAAGCGATCGAGTTGGGCTTCGGGGAGGGGATACGTGCCTTCTTGTTCGACAGGATTTTGAGTCGCCAAAACGAAGAACGGTTCAGCAAGTTTGTAGGAGGTGTTTCCTGCCGTAACCATTTTTTCCTGCATGGCTTCCAGCAAGGCGGCCTGTGTTTTTGGCGGGGTTCGGTTGATTTCATCGGCGAGGAGCAAGTTGCAAAAAATAGGTCCTTTGATGAAACGAAACTCCTTTTCCCCTGTTGATTTGTTTGTCTCGAGCACATCCGTGCCGATAATGTCGCCCGGCATCAGGTCGGGGGTGAATTGCACACGCTTGAAATTCAAGTTGAGGACCTCGGAAATCGTTTTTACCGTCAAAGTCTTGGCCATTCCCGGCAACCCGATGAGGAGGGCATGGCCATTAGCCAGAATGCACATCAGGATTTGATCCAACACGTCCTTCTGACCCACAATCACCTTGCCGACTTCAGCGCGAATCCTCTCGGTGAGGACCTTCATTTTTTCAACCAGGGCCAATTCGCTTTGATTGGTGCCCATGGCCGCTTCCGCTGGGGCTGGAGTTGGTGTTGCTGCGGTGCTTTCGCTGGGGATCTGTTCCTGAAAAATGAAGCTGGTGAGACCAATAGTGACAATATCGCCCGAGTTCAGGGCGGCACTCTCTATGGGTTCTTGGTTGAGTTCCGTGCCGTTCGCGCTGCCGAGGTCCAAGACCCACCATTGCCCCTCGTGGAAACGCAGTTCCGCGTGATTGGTGGATGCCGATAAGTCTTCAAGCAGGATGTTCGCTTCGGGATTGCGTCCGATTGTGATGGATTCACTGGTCAGGTCTCTTCGTTGCCCTGCGTAAGAACCCTCTGTAAATTCGATGTAAGCCATATTTCTGTTTTGGTGAAGTTACTTGGTGAGATCCAAATCGCCGAGATCCTTTAATTCATCTGCGACGCGGATCCCGGACAAGGTTTTGGTGAATGTGTATTTGGGAGGGGGAACAATGATGGGTTTGACCCAAGAGGGATAGAGGTCGCGGGCGCGCACGACCTGCCAACCGACCCCGACATCTTTAAAAGTAAATAACTTGTATGTCCGCTTGAAGTCTTCGCGGAAGAATTGGCCCGGTTTATATTCGCCCATGAGATCCGATTTTTTTTCACGCATGAAAGTACAAAGCAAGGCGGCTTGGCTTCCGCGCCCCGTCTGTCCTTCCACTCTGTTGATGATTTTTTTAGGATAAAAGGGCTCTGACTTCATCAAGGTCTCTTCGATTTTTTTTAAATCCTCTTCCGTGAGCGTGTTTGCATCCCGGCTTAAAGTGACGCCATCGAAAAAGGTGTCATCATAAATCACCACGAGATCGTATTTGCCCGGTGGCAGACCCGTGAATTGAAACTCGTTGCGAGCGTCCCCAGTGATAGTTCCCATATAAACCTTCTCCTGGGACGATGGCGGGATCGCTAGGATTTGCTCAATGGGTTTCGTGGGTTGGGTGATGCGTCCTTTAAATCCACCCGAGCAGGCGGGGTCGGGTGTTGTATAGAGACGAGTCCGCTCCGGGGGTTCGTTGGCGAGAAGGGCGGAAATACTGGCGATCGCTAAAAAGCAAAAAGAAGTAATGGGTCGCATGAAGTGAGCTATTTGCCGGCGAGAAAAGCGTCGAGTTCGGCTGATACAGGATGGTATTTCAAGCGGGAATTCAGTTTTTCTATGAGTTCCCGGATGGAATCGCGGGATTCATTGGAGTCTTTCACGCATTTGATGAGCAAGGAGGCGGCATCCGGCAGGAAGCTCGAGGCATCGATCTCGCGGCAGTAGGCTTCCAGCATCGCCCGCGCCCGTTTCGGATCGCCTGATTTCAAATAAAATTCGGATTCTCTGAGAATGTAGTCGCTACTGATTTTTGCGAGTGGGAACGACCTTTCCCAAGAGCGAAGGGTTTGTTGCGCTTCGATGAGGTAACCGCCTTGGATCAATGTGCGCGCATTTTCAGCAAAGGAGACTTCTTGCAGGGAGGCGGACTTTAGTTTTGCGGGATTTTTGGAAGCGCCTGACATGGGCTTGATGGCAGGAGTCGCGTTCCTTCGAGTGCGAATCAAATTTTCGACATCGCCGTAATAGGCGGTCGCCTTATTGAGGTCGCCTTCCATGAGAGCGATGTCGCCCAGTCGGATGTAGGCCACATCCGAGATCTCGGTTTTTTTAGGGGTGAGAACGGCCAAGAGGTTGGTCGCTTTCTTTTTGTCATTGAGATAATAAATATAGATCTCGGCCGCACGCAGCATCAGCTCATCGCGCTCATCGGGGTTGGTCGTATTGGCAAGAAAGGCTTCGAGCGACTGGATAGCCTCTTGGGGATTGTTGTGGATGGTGAAATGGAGGAGCGATTCTTGAAGCGCATGGATTTGCTCGGAGGTGAGTTTTTGTTTGGTGACGGACCAGTGGTCTTTCAGGAGAAGGGAAAGAAGTTGGGAGCCGTGCCCAAGATCCATTGTCCGCATAGTGGTGTTCCAATAGGCGGGGTTCCACGCATTGAGCAGGCTTGAGTTTTTCCCGTAGGCCAGTGTCATTGCGGTGAGGGCATCACGAAAAGCCGCACGGTGTTCCAGTTTGTTCATGTCGGCAGGCGGTTGCGGTGATGCAAAAAACGAGATGGTTGATTCCGATGTGCCTTTGGGAGAGGAGGCGACAAGCTTGATCGTGTTGTCGGCTAATCCTGGAAATATCCAGTTTGTATCACCTGAATTCACCGAAGTTTTATCCGGGAAAATCCAAGTGTATTTTGTGTCGGCGGGGTTTCCGGCTGCGAGCGCCTTGAGATTGTAAATCACAAGCGGGTCTTCATTTTCAAACCAGAAGGAGAGGGTTGGTGTTAATTGAGCGGAGGCCACAGGACTTCCATCCCGGCTATGAATGCCAGCGAGGTTGCAACTGCCAGAACGTGCGATTTCCTTTTGGGCGATCACCCTTGTTTCATTTGCGCTGTCCGGTGTGTCGTTCGGCGTGCGCCAGGTCATGAAACAAAGACCGGCATTGGAGTTGGCACCAGTGCCCGTTTGAAATATTTCCATGCGATTGAGGCCTTGTTGCAAATCCACCATGGCACCGGTACCTCCCCACTTGTCATTCAATTTATTTACAGTGATAACTTGGCCGTTGACGCGAACACTGTTGGCGGTGCCTTTTTGCAATACCATCGGGGCGAACCAGTGGGGGCCTGATGATGAAGCAATGATATAGGACAATTGATAAACGACAGTAGGGAAGGGGCGTCCCGTAGGGTCGCCTCCGAGACTCAGGGGAGCGCGGTGATTGCTTCCTGCCTGCATGAACGAGTGGGCCTGCGGTTCCACCGGCCCGAAATTGGCGAGTTGTTCGGCCTTCTGAAGACTGTCAAAACCGGGGTTCATGCAGACGATCGCGCTGGGGGTGATGCCGCAGTCGGGCGACCAAAACTTCGGCTGAAGACCTTTCTTCATATAGACGAAGACGGAATTGATATTTGGCGCGGGACTTCCGAAAACAAGGGAAATGCCATTTTGTGTGCCCTCCCACAAAACCCGGGAGGGGATCTCCACGCCGTCCGGTGTCATCACGACGGGTGCGGTTGCCGCATTCATCGTGCTTGCGATACTACCGCCGGCATCCGGAAGATTCACAAAATACCCGCAAGTCGGATGCGTGGGTTTCGAGGAGAGGGTCAGTTGGTAGCGGACGAGCGCCTCCGGTATATGCCAACTCTCCGCGCCAAAAACATTCAGAGCGGAAAACGCTAACAGAACGAGGGCGAGGGAGGATCGTTGGCGAAGTAAGAAAATCATGAAATCAATCAGGGAGGCTTTTTGCAACTAAGTCACGCGTTCAGCTAAGGCGCATCACTCGCCTTGGATCTTTGTGATCAATACAGGAGGTTGCGGTGGTTTTTTGGCTTCGGTGCGCGACTGGGGAGTGACAGGGCAGCAGCAGCAGGCCATGACTGTTTCTGCGGAGGAAACGGTCCGTGGCGGAGCCGGGGGATTTTTTTTAATTTCCCTTGGTGGTGGCACAAAACCCGGTTCGCCGGTTCCGTCACCCGCTAAAAGCGTGCCCGTGCAAAGCGTGGCAAAGAGGGCTTTGTTTAAATACTGGCGGGCATTCGTTTTCATGATGGTTTAATATTATTCCGGGAATATTTGAGTTTTTTTGACTCGCAGTTTAGTGCTAGAACTATGTCTTTCGCCGCTGGGCGTGCAAACAAATTTCCAGTCTAATTATTGTGCAAAATCACTCTCGTCTCCCCAAGCCATCACCACGGCCCATTTTTAATATGAAAGAAATCCTCGGTATTTTGTCTGTCATTTTATTTTTGCAGACGGTTGTGGCCCAGGAAGGCAAAGAACTATACGGCGACGATGTCTACTGGAATGCGACACCCAATGATGTGAACAATCTGCTCAAGAGCATGAAGGAGCAGGTGGGGGCCAACTTCCAAATGGATGTCCGAAAAATGGACAAAATCAGCCCGGATCCCGAGGAGAATCCGGTTTTATATCGCTCGGGACATTACCGCTTCACCTACACCCAAGCCGAGCGCGACAAGTTGCGTCAATACGTGCTGGACGGAGGCATGATTATTTACAACACCGGTCTGGGTTCCGCCCCTTTCTATGATTCCGTCGTAAAAGAATTGAAGCTCATGTTTCCCGAGCAACCCTTGCAAAGGCTCACTTCCGACCATCCCATCTTTCATTCGTATTACGACGTGGACAAGGTCGAATACAATAAAGGGGTGCAGGCTTCAGGCTATGTCGGAAACGAACCCTATTTTGAAGCCATCGAAATCAATTGCCGCGTGGTGGTGCTGGTTTCGCGTTGGTGCATGTCCGTCGGATGGCAAGGGGACAGCAAAGATGAATGGCAGTCCTACAAACCGGAATCCGCCTTTCGGTTGGGGGTCAATATCATGAATTACGCCTCCTCGATGAGGGCGTGGGCCAAGAACGCCGCGCAGGAAATGAAGTTCCAAGACAAGCTCGCCTCCTATTCGGACACGGTTTCCATGGCTCAGATTGTCTATGACGGTGTTTGGAAAACGAGACACAAAGGGTTGTCCGTGATGCTGCAGAGTTTCAATGCCAAAACGGGAATACCTGTCAAATTTGGACTGAAGGAATTGCGGCTTTCGGACCCGGGCATTTTCAACTCTCCGGTTCTTTATCTGACCGGTCACGAGCATTTCGAATTGAGTGCCGATGAGAAAGCGGCTTTGCGTCGATACTTGGAGTCCGGCGGCGTGCTTTTTGTGGAGGCCTGCTGCGGGCGCAAGGCCTTTGACAAGTCCTTTCGCGATATGATGGCCTCCATCTTGCCGGATAAAAAACTCGATCTCATCCCGCAAAGTTCTTCCCTGTTCAAGGAGCCCAACAAAATCGAGGAAGTGTCACTCACGGCGGCCCTCATGCAGGAAAGCAAGGAGGGGCGGGCCGCACCGCTCCTTTATGGCATTCAACGCAACGGCATTTACAATGTGATTTATAGTCCTTTTGGTTTATCCGGTTGTTGGGAGGGGTCGCAGTCTCCTTATGCCCGCGGAATCACTACTGGAGCCACCGAAATGGGGCAAAACATCCTGATGTATTCACTCACACAATGATTCGTATGAATAAAAGACTCCCACTTGCTGCATCGGCCCTTGCGATCGGACTCAGTTTTTCCGCCGCCTATGCCGCAACATCCAACGGCAACGACTTCGCTTTGTATTATCATGAAGCCAATACTCCGGATAAGAAAAGCGCTGTTCTCAAGGAGGCCGAAGGCCGCCCTCATTTTTTCCGGTATTTGAAAATCCTGGAGATGACTGAGGGAGACGACAGCGGAAGACATTACGTCGATGTGACCGCTGTCGAGCCTGCCTCCTCGATGAATGTGAAGTTGCGGATTTCCGCAACCAATTCGCTGGCTTTGCTGAAAGATCCCCCGGAAACCAAAGTCGGAGATGCGATCGCGGTGACTGGAAAAGTCAACACCGTGGACACAGAGAAAAACACCATTGTTCTCGATAGTTCCATCGTGCGTCACAAAGATGTATTGAAACGGAATCCCGGCAAGGAGCTTCTTTCTGCGGTGGATCCCACGGCCCTCGTTTACAGCTACACGGAAGGTCCGCGCCCAATCATGCTGCAAGCCCAAGACAAGGATCTGCTGGAATCCCGTGATAAAATTCTCGAGCAAGGCGGGCCGAAAGCGTGGTTTGAGTTTCTTGAGACCGAAATCGCGAAACGCAAGGCGCAGCGTGCACTTGAAAGGCAGGCGCGTTGAAAAGGAGTTCGGTTTTGGTTTCGGGTCTTATCATGCGGCGCTTGCTCTCGGCATTCCTGATTTGCGGATTCTGCGTTGCTTCTGCCGATGCAGCGAACGAGGCGGGTTTACTGAAGGTTTGGAATCAGCACATGGCGACTCCACAGGATCACGAGGCCGTGATCAAGGCCTGCGCGTTTTTCATCACAGATAATCCCAGCGACCCGCTTAAGCCCATCGTGCAAGACATCGAGGCTTGGCATCAATTTCAATCCGGACGGGATAAGGAGGCCTCGCAAACGATGAGTGCCCATCTCACGGGAACACCCGATCCCGTCAATGAGGGGGCAAGCCTGCTCGCCAAAAGTTGGCTGACACGTATCGATAGGGAAAATGTCGTGGCTGCGCTGCAAAAATACTATCGCAACGAGGTGGGGTATCCTGAGAGCCTTGATGCCCTTTATACCCACGCGAAGATCCCCGCAGCGCTCCATCCTCCCAAGACCGACCGCTTCGGGAAACCTTGGGTCTACCAGTTGAACGGAACGCAAAAAATCTCCGGATTCTTGAATCAAAAATATGCACTATCGAGTTCCGAGTTGGGAGACTTTTCGGATCTTAAAAAAGCGTTGGCCGCTCCGTATGCCTCACAGATTGTTGTGAAACCGCTGCAGGTTCTTCCCCTGCTTGGCGACGTGACGCCGGTGAAATTCAGCACTCCCGAAAAAAACATCACGGTGCTTTTGACCCCTGGAAAGAGCGGCAAGGATTTCTATTTGGCCTATGCCGGCGCTCAAATCATCGTGGTTTGCGACCGTATGCACTGGAAAGTGTTTCCCAAACCCTAAATGTCCAAGAAACCTCACAGCGACCCCTCGGACGGCGAAGACGCCTTGATCAAAGACGGGATAGCGGGATTCCTGAATCCGGCCGAGATGTTCAAACTCAGGCGACTCGCTCTTTTGTCACGCTACACGGTGGAGGGAAATCTTGCGGGAGCGCATCGCAGTCCGAAGCATGGCCCAAGCTCGGAGTTTGCTTCACACAAGCCATACGGGATGGGGGACGATCCCAAGCACATTGATTGGCGCGTGATGGCCCGCACCGACAAATACTACGTGAAGCAGTTTGAGGATGAAACGAATCTTCGCGTTTATCTGGCCCTCGATCGGAGTGCCTCGATGGGCTACAAATCGGCCGATATTCCGACCAAATATGAGCACGCGTGCCGCCTGGCCGCAGCCGTCGGGTATGTCGTGGTTAAAGCGCGGGACTCGGTGGGTCTCTTTCTGCACTCGGAAAAAGTCGATGTGCGCGTGGATGCCTCCAATTCCTTCCAGCATCTCAATAATCTTTTAAAACACCTCCAAAAATCTCCGCCTTCCTCGGGATCCGGAATCGCGGCGACCCTTCATGAAATTGCCGCTTCCGTCAGTCGCAGAGCATTGATCGTTGTGATCTCCGATCTTCTGGGTGACGAGGATGAGATCGCTCTTGCGATGGCGCGTCTCAGGAAACAACGCCATGATGTGATTGTGTTCCAGACATTGGATCCAGCGGAGATGGATTTCAAACTCATGAAGGCGTGCGAGTTGTTTGATTTGGAAACGGGTGAGACGCTCTCTGTGGATCCAAGCGCCTTGGCCAATGATTATCGGAAGGCTTTTGAAGCCTTCATCGAGAAATACCGGAAGGCCTTTGCCGGAATGAACATTGACTACCGGGTCGTGCGGACCGACCAGCCCTTGGACACCTTTGTAAGGGCGTATCTTGAAGAGCGCCGGAGACTCTCGAAGTAAAGCGACCATGTTTCTTGCACCATTCTTTCTCATCGCGGCGGGCTTAGGAGCGCTCATTCCACTTGCGTTGCACTTCATGCAAAACAAGCGGAAGGTGAAGCTTCCCTTTCCGACCTTGCGGTTTCTGAAAGATGCCCAAAAAAGGTCCTCCAGCCGCACACGTCTGGAGAATATTCTACTCTGGCTGATTCGGACATTCATCATGGTATTGCTCGGTGTCGCTTTTTCGATGCCGATCATCAAGACGGGGGGGCTCGGGTGGTTCGGCGACACGCCGAGGGATGTGGCGATCATTATCGATGCCTCCTACAGCATGGCTTACAAAAATGGCAACGCCGAGGTCTGGGACAATGCCATGGAGGCGGCCCGAAATATCATCGAGGGCCTCAAGGAAAAGGATCGCTTCTGCGTCTTTATCGCCCGGGCCCAGCCAGAGGCACTCATTGCGGAGCCTATCGGCAATAAGCAGGAAGGGCTCGCTCGACTCAAAACCCTCACTTTCGGCGCGGGTTCCTCTCAGATGTTGCCAGCCATAGAAGCCGCATCCCAAGCCCTGAAAAAATCCCAGTCCGGCTACGAAAAGGAAATTCATATCATTACGGACAACCAAGCGTTGCCTTGGCAAGGCTTTGCCCGCTCCAAAACGGCTGACGAAGCCTCTGCGGCATCCAAAAGCGTTGTCGAACCGGGAACCAGTGTTTTTGTTTTGATGCTCGGGGTTTCCAATCCGGAAAACACCGCTCCCTATTCCGTTACGATGGAACCGGCGATTGTGCGCAAGGGATCGAGTGCGAAAATCAAAGTCACCAGCACGCGCACCGGTCCCCCCACATCCTCGGCGATGACTCTGTTTCTCGATGGCAAGGAAAGCGGTCGACGCCCGGTCACCGTCCCCGACCCGGCCACCTCCACAGGCGAGTTCACGTTGCCGCCACTCGGTGTCGGAATCCATGAAGCCCGAATTGAAATGCCCGATGACAATTTGCTCCTCGATAATAAATTTTATTTTCTGATCGATGTTCAAGAGCGACGTCCTTCTCTCATCGTTGGAAGTGCGACCGACACTCTTTTTGTTCGCACCGCGCTGGTGAGTGGTTTTGCCGGACTCGTTTCGATGGAGATAGTCGCCCCCGACCAATTAAGCGGCAAGAAGTTGACCGACTATTCCTCCGTCATCCTCTGCAACGCGCTTCCTCTTACGGGTCAGGCGATAGGCTCGGTTGAGGGTTATGTGAAGGCCGGCGGTCTCTTGATTGTTTTCCCTGGAACGAAGGCCGTGCCGGAGGATTACAAGGCGTGGGTTTGTTTGCCGGGTGTGCCTTCGGCGGTGAATCTCGTTCCACCAATGGAAGCGAAGACGACGCTTTCATGGGATAAGCCACTGCATCCCCTTGTTCGCCCGATGCAGGAGGGACTGGGCGCAGCGGAGTTGAGCGTTCGACGCAAATTCTCATGGGAAAAAATCAACGAATCGGCCGTAGTGCTTATTTCCATGGGGGCGAAGCACCCCTTTCTTCTCGAGCGCTCGTATGGCAGTGGAAAGGTTTTGATGTTTGGAATCTCGGCCGAGCGGACGTGGAGCAACTTTCCCCTCTCGCCGTTTTTTCTGCCTCTTGTTTTACAATGCACGGAATACGGATCGCGTGAAAAAGAGCCATTCATTTGGGCGACCGATTCGCTTGCCCTTGCGGACTATTTTCCCGATCTCAAGGGGACACCCTCGATGACCGATCCTGACGGAAATGCGGTTCAGATCCGCAGCACGGCCGATGGTGGAAAAACGGCTTTGATCGCAGCGGATCTCAAAAAACCGGGCATTTATAGTTTCTCCGCGACTGCGGATTCCAAGGCCCGTCCAGCATTTGCAGTGAACTTGCCCCGCAACGAATCCGACCTTACCACCATTTCCGAGGAGGAGATAAAATCACTCGTGGGTATAGAGAAACTCCACATCGCATCCGATCTAGCCACCTTTGCGAAGCAAACCTCGGAAAACCGCGTGGGCAAGACCTACGGGGAGCAACTTCTCTGGATCGTGCTTATCTTGATTGTCATTGAGTTTATCTATGCCAACAAACTCGCCCGCCGGGGGAGGGATGCCGTTCTCAACTTGAAGCCGGACTCGGCAGGAAACCTGAATCTCAGCAAGGAGGCTGTTCCCGGGACATGATTGTTTACGAGCATTCTCTTCCCTTCGGGGTGATCCTCACATCGCTTCTCGTGGCCATTGCGTTGGGCGTTTTTTCGGCATGGAAGTCCCTTCCGAGAAAAGGGTCCACAGGGGTCTTGCTCGGATTATATTTTCTCATACTGGCGGGTATCGGTTGGTGTATCCTTCAACCCGCGCTCAAGGACGTTCATGTCCAACTTGTGAAGCCTCGCTTCATCGTGGCTCTCGATACCTCCAAGAGCATGTCGTTAAGCGCTTCTCCGGATATTCCGACTCGATGGGCCACGGCGCAGGATGTCTTAAAGCAAGCATGGGCTCAGCATGTGGGGGCCGAATGTGATGTGGAGATTTATCCCTTTTCCTCGGACATCAAAAAAGGCCTCGCTTTGTCCGAGGCTTCCCAGCTTCAACCCGACGGGGCGGATTCGCATATTCGCGAGGCTTTGAATCAGCTCCAGGAACGCTCGGCGGGACTCCCCGTCGCCGGTCTTCTTTTGTTGAGTGATGGCATAGACACGGTCGAGCTAATGGACGACTGGGCCACAAAAGAGCGCCCGTTTCCGATTTATGCTGTTCGGCTCGAACCTCCGGGAGGTTGGGAAATGGAACCGGATTTGCGCATCGAATCTGTTGATACCTCCCGCCGCGTCACCGTTGGATGGAAATCGGAAATGAAGGTCAAAGTTTCAGGGCAAGGGTCCAAAGGCTCTCCCGTGAATGTTCAAGTCTACGAAAACAATAATCTTCTTTCTGAAAAGCAAACCCAAATCCCTAATGAAGGCGGCGAGCGCGAAGTTGTTTTCGAGTTGGAACGGCCCAAAGTGGGGACATTCCATTACCGCATTCTGGTCCAGCCGCTGAATGGTGAAAAAAACACGCAAGACAACGAGCGCTTACTCGATGTGGAGGTCATCGATGCCCGGAATCGTCTCCTCTATGTCGAAGGCGTGCCGCGGTGGGAGTATAAGTATCTGCGACGCGTTCTCCTCTCCAACAAACAAGTCACACCATTGATCTTTTTCACAGGACCCGACGGCAAGCCACGCGGAGGAACTCCGATGGAGGGATTCACGCCCGAGATGCTTCCGGATCAATTGAAGTCGCTCAAGATCGTCATGCTCGGGAATATCGACATGGAGGAATTGGGTCCCCAGCGCGCGGCGGATCTTCTGAAATTTGTGGAGGACGGAGGCAGCCTCATTCTTCTCGGTGGAACCAAAGCTTGGTCGCAAGCGGGTCTTCTGAAAGGCGAGTTGGCCAAAGTTGTCCCTGTCAGGGCCTCCCAACTGACCCCTCTGGAGGGACAAAAACCTTTTCCTGTGAAACTGTCGAGTGAGGCGAGCGCACATCCGGCGTTCGCCGGGGACCCCCAGCTTTGGCAGAATATTCCACCCGTACTCTCTGTTTTTTCCGGGGGCGAACTGTCACCGGGGGCTGAAACGCTCGTTACGGCCCAGACCCCGCAAGGCGATAAACCTTTGGTTGTCACGCAGAGATTTGGTCAAGGAAAAGTCACTGCGATTTTAACGGATTCCTTGTGGCGTTGGCAGTTGGACCCGGAGGCTGGAAAAAATCAGCCTTATGAAAGGTTCTGGACGCAACTCATCTCCTGGCTTCTTCCCCGGGCAGAGGTGATCGATGATATGCGCCTCGATCTCTTCGCGGATCGGGATGAGGTTTACTTCGGAGAATCGATCGAGATTCAATCCCGTTTCGGCAGCGAGAAGGTGGCTCAACCGAAAACCGTGGATGCCAAAATCAAGCTGCCTGATGGCCGCGAAATCCCCTACCGTATGGAACCTCGTCAGATCACGACTCCATCCGGTAAAGTCTTATCCGGATTTGCGCTCCCGTTTCGCCCTGAAGTTTCGGGGCAATTTAAAGTCGAGGTTAACGCGACTGTCTTGGGAAAAGTCTACACCAGCGAGCCATTCACGTTTTTCGTGAAGCCCTACTCGCCTGAGACATTGCCCCAACCAGCCAAGGTGGGCACACTCGCCAAAATTGCCCAAAGCAGCGGGGGGCAATTTTATGAAAGCACCAAGGAGTTGGACGAGGCAATGAGCGCACTGAAATTGAAGGCCACAGAGGAAAAAATTTCAGATTACAGAACAATCTGGAGAACTTGGCCGGTTTTGATCATTGTCATGATGCTGATTTCCGCATCATGGATCGCGCGAAAACTTCAAAATATGCCGTAGATATTTTAACCTATGAAAACCCATTACTCGCTCACCCTTCATTTGCTCCTTGGAAGCCTTCTCCTTAGCCTCTCTGTTAACGCTCAATCACTCCTTCCCAATGGCAACTTTGATGACCCATCCGACCCCCTAAAGGGCTGGGTAACAGACTACGAGTGGACCGGTAATAGTTACTACATCGCAAATAAAGATTTTGTTCATGTGGAGCAGGATGGTGGCCGTAAAAATATCGTGAAGTTGGTTTCTCCAGGGGATGGGGGAGTAAAAATCGAGTCGATACCGATTAAGCTGGAGCCTGGCTTTCGATATACCTGCACGCTGGATGTCAAAGGTGGACCCTATCGCCTTTATTTTTCGGGTTACAGATGGGCCCCAGGCGTGCCTCCCAATGACAATCCTGCCATTGCTGATCTTCGACCTATTTACAAAAGCAAAGCCGTTACAGGATCTTCGCCGGATTGGACAAAGGTTACTTTTGAACTGCCCGGCGTGAAGCTTTCGGAGCAGGCGCTCTCCCATCTGAAACATGTGCGATTTATAACGATCTATCTTTGGTTTTTAAAAGGGTCGGATCTAGAGATTGGGACTAAGAAGGAAGCCGTAAAAAATAATGACACAGCCAGCTATATCGACAATGTCACTCTCACAAAAACCCCTGATGAGTCGATGAACTTCTAATCGGTATCAGGTTTTCCTTCCATGCGCGAAACACTCCTTAAGAAACTTGAGAAAATCGGCCGTCGTATTGTTGGCGATCGAGCCATCCTCGCGTTGACGTGGTGCCTCGCGTTGATTTTCGGCTGGGTTTTCGTTCATGCAGCGGTTGACCTCTGGTTGCGGTTAGAGTCGAGCAAACTCTGTGCGACATGGTCCGTTCTCGTGGGTCTCGTTGGGGGCACTTCGTGGCTTGTTGCCTCCATCTGGAGAAAGCATTATTCCCCGGAAGGCATCGCTGTGACCGTCGAGAGGACTTTCCCGCACCTCGATAACAGGCTGATCAACTATCTCCAGCTTTCCAGTCAACGGATAAACGATCCCTTTACCGCGGCCTATGTGAAAGCCGGATTTCCAGATTTGGAAAAATTGGATTTAAAACAACTGGGAGATTTAAAGGCGCAAAAGCGCAGTCGCATCGCACTTGCTATACTCCTTCTCCTTCTCATCCTGCCTAGTCTCATATTTGGCCGTGCATGGGTGGTTTCCGTATGGCGTACGCTCAATCCCTTCACTTCCATCGAACCTCCCACGCTCACGAAAATCATCGAAGTCAATCCCGGGGATGCGGCTGTTTTTCAAGGTGAGGGAGTTCTCTTGGGGGCCAAAGTCAAGGGCTTCAATGGGCATGAAGTGATGCTCGACCTTGATACTTCTGACGGCCCCAAACAAACCATCTCTCTGGGAAAAATTAAAGCCCCGGGTGAGACCTCATTTTCTTACAACCTGCAAAAAGTGACGACCGACGTGCGCTATCGCTTTCGAGCAGGGGATGCTCGCCCAAGTGCATGGCACAAGATTTCCACTCGCCCACCGCCGTCTTTCACCGATATCTGGGCATCCGTTAAGTCCCCGGATTACATGAAGCGTCCGCTTTATTGGGTCAATCTCCGCGAGGAGAACTTTTCTGCTCCGGTGGGTTCTCAGATTCAAATTATCGCAGTGACGAATGTGGCTATGAAAAACATTCTGGTCTTGGGATCTGTCAAGGACGTGGCGCGATTCAAGCCAGGGGATAAAAGCAATTTGTGGGTGGCTGATGTGACCTTAACCGATGGACCGAACTTCTTATTGAAAGGCACCGATACCTCGGGGTTTGCGCTCGAAGAAGAAATTGCCATTTCGAGTGCAGGGGACAAACCGCCTAGCATTGAGGTTGTTTCCCCGGCAGCGAAAAGCAGTCTGCCTCCAGGGGAGCGTCCACAAATAGAGTTCAAGGTCGCGGATGACATAGGCATCGCCGAGATTCTTCTGGAAGAATTGCCCGCAGACTCTGCAAGCGATGCCAAGGGGGTCGTTGTTCAATCCTGGAAACCCGATGGTGTTAAGGCGTTCCAACAAATCTGGAAGTCCCCATCCGCGCCCCCTTCTGGAAAGGGGATATCCTACCGTCTGATTGCAAGAGACAATAAGCCAGAAGCCCCCAACGAGACCATATCTTCTCCCATCGTTTTTGAAGTTCCAAGCGCTTCTGAGATGACCAAAAAAAACGACGAACTCGAGTCCAAAGCCCTCGAGAGCTTGGATTCCTTGTTGAGTCTCCAAAAGTCCAACCTCGCGGACTGTGAGCGATTTCAAGGCAACCTCGAAAAGACACCCGCAGCGGATTGGCTCAAGGCGAGTAAGACGCAAGAGGATATCCGCACCATCATGCACGGGCTACTCGGAAATCCGATCAATCCCTTGGGAAGCCTGATGTCAACGGCTCAGAAACTTTACGTCAATGAAATGACGCTCGCCGTGGATGCATTGAGGTCTGTTGCGGAGGGAAGCGGAGGAAGTCGCGAGAAATCGGCCAAGGAGGCAATCGCCCTGATGAATAAAATTCTCAGTCAGTTAAGTTGCGCCGACCAATCCGCGCAAGACGCGCAGAAAGCTCGCGAACTTAATAAGCTGACTGCGCTGCTTGAGTCCTTGATTCGTGATCAGGGAGTCAATCTGGAAAAAACCCAAGCTGTTGTGAAGGCAGGCGGGACGATCGATCCTAAAATGATCGATACGCAAGACAACCTGAGCGAAAATACCAAAGCGTTCATGACTGTGGCCAAAGAGGAGTCCGCCCAAATCTCGTCTTACGACCCGGTTTTTGCCGATACCCTTGCCAAATTGGGGGCGAAAGCCGGTGAAATGAAGATCGCCGACGACATGATCATCGCTGCGGAGAAACTGGAAAAAAACCAACCCTCCGAGGCTATTCCTCTTGAAAAACGCGCCTTGGACAATCTCACCGAACTTCAAAAAATGCTTGGTGACATTCAACTCAAAGAGGAAAGCGAAAAGAAGTTGGAATTAAGCGAAGCGCTAGATCAGGCCAAAGAAAAACTTCTCAAGTTGAAAGATCTTCATGAAAAAATGAAGGAGGCAATGGATGCGGTGCGTGGGCAGAAAAATCAGAATGAGGAGGAAGTAGACCTCATGGAGGAGGCTTACCAAGAACTCTTAAAAAACACCAAGGAGGTCCTCATGGAAATTCCCACGGATCTTCACATATTTACCGACATGAACGCCGCGAATGATGTGGTTGAGGATGTTTACGAAATTTACCAAGAGGTGGAGCAAATGGAGGGTAAAGCCGATAAAAATGGGGAAGATTTCAAGCCTAGCGAGTGGGATGGGGCCAAGGAAGATGCATTGCTCGCAAAAATGGGGGAAGCTGCAAAACGTAAGGATCTTCCTGAAATGTGGTTGGGAGAAAAAACGGATGAGTTGAAAGTCACGACAGAGGCATTCGATCGGGAGGAAATGCCGCAATCCGGAATCGCCATGGCGGAGCTTTCTACCCAGGCTGAAGATCTTATAGGCGATCTTTTGGAGGAATCAAAAGATGCGGCGGAGAAATCGGATGATAGTGCCACCAACCATGCATCTCCAGACCCGGATGGCTTGGGGTGGGAGGTTATGGAGGGCAATATCTCTTCGTTTGCCGCGAAAGGAAAATCCGGCAACACAACCCCTGATCACAAAGAGCAAGATGGACGATCCAATGTCGGCAGACAGGGAATGTCAACGGGTGAGACGGCGGCTGGGTCAGGAACAATCGGCGAAGGGGACAAAAATATCGAGGCTCGCAGGACCGAAGAAGGCACCAAGAGCGGGCAAGTTGATCTCAAGGGCGAAGCGGACACCGTTGCAACGGGTGGTGGAAAGCTCGGAACAGGTAAGGCCGATGATGTTGGGATGAGTGGGGGTGTCGAGCGGATGGACTCCAAGGAGGCTGGCTCATCAGCAGGCATGGCTGCACTTGCGCAAAAAGCGGATGCGATCTACGCCAAGGCCTCGATGAAAAATGTGCGAGTGGATTCGCTGAAAGAAGCCGCCCATCACATTCGTCAGTCAGGAGAGGCTATTGCCAAAGGAAACATCAAAGAAATGAAGGAGTTTCAGAGGCTCGCCGTGCGCTCTCTCAAACAATCTAAAGCGAAACTGGATGCCGGTCCCTCTGGAGCCATCGAAACGACCCGATCCGCATCGGGTTTGAGTAATCTGATCGAAAGCAGTCCTGATATTGCTCCCCCTCAATACCGCGACAAGGTTTCCGAGTATTTTAAAGCGCTTAATGAGGCTCTTTAATCCCGGGCGAAAAATTCTACTTCTCGCGTCAGCCACGCTTCTTCTCACCTGTTGTGAGCAGGCGAAGGATTCGCCGCCTCGTTTGAATGAGATCCCCGTCGCCCAGCTGAGGGAAATGC
>JALQZP010000110.1 GCA_023258235.1 Terrimicrobiaceae bacterium
GATCATGGCCAGCAATTCGCCGACAATCTATGGAGCGAAAGGCCTGCCAACCGGCTTGAAGATTAATACGAAAACCGGCCTGATCAGCGGCAAACCAACGAAAGCGGGGGCCTTCAACGTGCAATTCACTGCCAAAAATGCCTCCGGCACCGGATCGGCTTCCATGACTCTGACAGTGCAATAGTGCTACCCATTGAAGGTCATTGAGGAAAATTTAGTTTGATAAGCGTCAAACTAAAATAGCCCCATTATTTTTGCCATTTCCCTCAAGAACCTTCGAGGGTATGTATCACCTCATGTCAGACGCCCAGCATCTTGCCGATCGCGCGGCTCGCGCCCAAAAGATCATAGCCACACCCGACGACTACAAGGTGTGTGAGGGTTGCGAGTCCATCGTTGCGGAACGTGCAACCACTTGCCCGAATTGCCATGGTTATCGTTTTGATGACGCTCCCGAGCGTGTTGTAGAGCAGGCCACCCACCTCGCCACTCGCCCCCAGCAAAGTGTAACCGCTTCGGATTTGACATAGCCCCTCGGCTCCCTTTTATTCCCGCTTTTTACCCTGTTTTTCTTGGGTCTGGACAGTTATCAAATTCTTCAATCGTTTCCATCCTGCCGTGTTTGCCTTGACTGCTTCGTTCCAGCGTCCATCGCGTGCAAGCCGTCGGGCTTTTGAAAATTCCTCTGCCGCCGGACCACAATCTGCAGCGGAGAGTCCGTAAGACAGTGCCTTTTTTTCAGCAATTGCAGAGACAAGTTGCCCCTGTTTGCTTTTGTCTTCGGAAAGCATCCATCCAAACAACTCCAACCTCGCGATAACCTCGACATCAAAGCCCGCGTGGGTTTGGTCGTTAAGAATACCCAGCGCCCGCTGCAATGGGGCCAGCGCCCGTTCCTGATCGGCGCGATCGGCTCCGCGCTCAAAAGTGAGAATCGCGTCGCTGGTATGCCAGGCGAAGGATATCGCCGCGAGGGGAGGCAGTCGGTATTGACCCTCGGCGATGCGGTAGAGTGCAAAAAACAAGTCCCGGCTGTTTTTCTTTTGAGCGAGCCTCCACACCTCCACTTCCAACTCCCCGATTTGGGCAGGCTCAAACACATTCAGGGAACTGCGATGCGGCCAAAAGAAATAACCCGCAACAACCACCACGACCACCAGTATGAGCCTCAGAAATAGCGACGCCACGATTCCGATACTGGTTTAAATACGATGCCAGGGCGAATTCAATTTCTGGCGTGTCAGCGTGATATCCAGCGGATCCCGCTGCCTTCAAAAAGGGCCGCGAGAAGATGGACTTTTCCATCCTTCATCACGGCACGCGCCCCAAGGGGAAGGCTGCAGCCGCCACCCAGAGTCCGCAAGAGGTCCCGCTCGGCATTCACGCACAGGGCTGTTTCCTCATGGTGGATGGCCTGCAAAAGTGCCTTGGTTTCGGCATCGGCATCGCGGCACTCGACTCCGATCGCTCCCTGGCCGGGGGCGGGCAGCATTTCCTCAATCACACTCACATGCAAGGAGGGCGAAACGAGCCCGTCTCCCAAGCGCTCGATAGCCGCACGGGCCAGAATGAGGGCGTCCATCACGTCGCTCTCGACGAGCTTGCGCAATCGTGTGGCCATATTGCCACGAATCTCGACCACTTGCAGGTCGGACCGCAAAAGGAGGAGCTGGTTTTTTCGACGAAGACTGGATGTCGCGACCGTAGCGCCATGCGGCAAGCCTCTCCAACCGCCCGGATGTTTCGATGCCAGACTATCGGACATGTCGGCCCGTTCCAGTATGGCTCCCACAGTGAGCCCGTCGGGTTGCTCGGTAGGGAGATCCTTGAGGCTGTGAACGGCCACATCGACCTCGCTGCGGAGGAGGGCCTCTTCGAGTTCCTTCGTGAAGAGACCTTTTTCAAGCGAACCGGGAGAGGACAGGCTCACATCGAGGCGCTTGTCTCCGGTCGTCTTGATGATTCGCTCTTCGGTAACAAGATCCGGATGGGCTGCACGGAGGCGGGCTGCCACCTCGCGGGTTTGAACTAGCGCGAGATCGCTTCCTCGCGTTCCAAGAATGATTTTTTTCATCGTGTGGCTCCCGGGTGGTTGCGCATCCAGAAAAGGAAGTCCCGGACATGGCGATCGATCATTTTCTCGCAACGCGTGATTTCACCCTGCCGAACCTCGATGGATTGACGCGCAATTTGTTCCAATGAATCGATATCGTAGAGATAAACATTTTCCAGATCGTTCACCGAGGGATGCACATCCCTCGGGACGGCGAGATCGATGATGAACAAGGGTCGTTCCTGGTGGCTTTGCATGATGGCTTCCAGTTTTTCACGGGTCACAATCGGATGGGGGGCCGCCGTCGAGCATATAAGAATATCAACTTCATCGAACGCGGTGTGCCAGTGATCAAAATGCACAGCGAGTCCGCCGATTTCGTCGGCCAGCGCCGCAGCACGGTCAAACGTACGGTTGGCGACGATCACGGTCCGCACTCCCCGCGAAACCAGACTGCGGGCGACCCGCTCGCTGGTATCGCCCGCCCCGAGAAGCATGACTTTCCTGCCGCTCAGATCACCGAATATTTTCCCCGCGAGATCCACCGCCACGGATCCAACCGAAGTCGATCCGCGCGTGATCTGTGTTTCGCTCCGCACTTGCTTGGCCACGCGAAAGGCATTCTGAAAAAGTTTGTTCAGATGGACATTGGTCGCGCCAAAATCGAAGGCCGTGGAATAGGCCTGCTTGATTTGGCCGAGGATCTCGGTCTCGCCGATGACCATCGAATCCAATCCGCTCGCGACGCGAAACAGATGCCGGATACTCAAATGCGAATCATGGGTGTAGAAGGGGGCCTCCGCCACGCCCGCCCGCTTTTCGATAAAACGCCTCACGCCATCCATCACCCTCATCGGGCACACACTCGCCGCATAAAATTCCACCCGATTGCAGGTGGAAACAATCACGGCGCCGAAGAGACCGTCGATCGCACGCAACTGCGCGAGGGCTTCCTGCAGGTCATTACCGCCGATGGCAAATTTCTCACGCACCTCGATCGGCGCGTTGTGATGATTGATGCCGGCGCAGAGGATCGTCATTTCGGATTCGAGAGGTGTTGAATGACCGGCAATGTGACCAAAATGAAAATGAAGACACCGACTGACAGGATGGCTGTTCTCTTGGGAGCCATCGTGTGGATTCCACGCAAGAGAACCATCAGGGCATAGGTTCCCCATATTCCCACCGCCGTCCAGAATTTCAGAGTATTCACCTGCATGCCACTGGCGAATCCGGCAGCGAAGCTCACTGTGAGAAGTATCAATCCGAGCCAAATCAATCGTGTGTTGGCGATACCGAGATCGGTGATAGGCGGAAGGTTATAGAGCAGCGTGCCGCCCTTGCGTTTTTTGAGCTGACGATTCTGCAGGAGATACATGAGCCCGGCCACACCAGCCAGAGCGAAAGCCCCATAGGAAATGATGGAGAGGGCCGCATGAAGTTCGATCCAGTGATCCCGGAATAGACGCATGTGCGTATCGCGATTGATCGGAGTGATCTGCGCAAAAAGCAGGATTCCCAGCACCAGCGGGGAAGTGAATGCGCCGAGCAGGGAAAGCCTGTATGCCGAACCGACAACGAAGTAGATCAAGATGGTCGACCAACCCATAAATACGAGCACATCGAACAAGGAGTTGATCGGGCAGGAACGCTGAGCCTCCCCGCGCATCCACAAATCGGTCGAGAGGAAAGCGAACGCCACAATCATCATTAGAAGATTGAAGCGCCCGGGCTGCACCCGTCCCGAGCCAAGTTTAAAAAGTGTGTGGCCGAAACTGCACAAAAGGCAAAACGTCGCTGCGGCTAGTAGGTAGGCGTCCATCGAATTCGATCACATTATGCAGATTGCAACGATGGGATTCAATGCCCTCTTCCCAGCCCTTGGAAGTCCACGGGGAGCTCGGAAGCGATGGCATTGGACGCAGGGCTACCCGGCCTTGATCTCGTCTTTGATGACGTGAACCTTGGTGCGAAGGATTTCGCCATCGGTGAAGGGAAGGATCGCGTCGATCTTGGCCTTGCGGATGCCGTTTTCACTAGGAAGTTCCACTGTCGCACCAACGGCCGCTCCAAGGAGGCCTTGAGCGATGCCGGCTTTGTAGGAAACGATGCCCAGATCGGGGGCGCTGTCCCATGCTCCGAGGATGGTGAAGGTCTCCTTCTCTCCTCCATCGTAGGTCACGGTCACGACGGTTCCGATCGAAACTTGGGTCGTATTGGGATTTTCAAAATCCGTGCCTCGGGCCATCACGAGTTCTTTTTCCATTTCGGCCCGGCGGCGTTGAAGCACGCGCTGGTGTTCCTTGGCAGCTTTGAAACCGGCATTTTCACGCAGATCGCCTTGTTCCTTGGCGATGTTGATGTCCCGAAGGTTCTGCGGGATTTCCTTGGTTGTGAGGTAATCCAACTCGGCCTTGCGCTTTTCCAAACTGGGCCATGAGACGGTGAGGCTCTCGGCGCGATCGTCGGGATTGTCGCCCGTGATCATATTTTGGGTCTCGGGGTAAAGCTTCACGATGCGGGCCATGAGCGAGCGCTTCGAGAGATCGTCAAAGACCGGTGTGAGCATGAGCTTGCGCATGGAATCGCGAACAACATCACGGCTGGCACCGGCTAGGAGTTCACCCAGAAGCTCGCGGTCATCGATGAGAAGATCTCGCAGACGGGTGCTCCGTTTTTCGGCCAGCATATCGGCCTCGAGCGCGCTGAATACCGTGCTCAGAAGCTCAGCATTGAAGAGGGAAGGAAAGTCTCCGCCACGCTCACGGCAAAGCCAGATGAGAAGTTCCGCCGAGATCGAGCGCTCGCTGATCCAGCGTTCGATAGAAGAAAGAAAAAGGTCTTTGCGGGCATGTTTCTCAAAAAGCTTGTGGATATCCACGATCAAGCGGCCGGCTGCATCGCGCAAAAGACGGAGGGCCTTGTCCGACCATGAATCGCCAAAAGCGACGTCAAAGGCCTCCAACACGCGCTTCTGCTTCGCTCCGGGAATCGATGCGAACAGCTCGGGAAGACGTGAAACCTCGGCGGCGAGGATCGATGCCACTGTTGGAGCATCCTCAGCCGATTTGAGATCCGGAAATTTTTTCAGGATTTCATCGCGGGTGAGAAGCATGTCGATGGCGGCGGCCGGCTGGAGCTTGCGGAGACGCGAAGCGGATTCCTCGATCGTGGCAAGAAGGGTCTGAAGTTTGTCCGCATTAGGCGCGAGATCATCGAGGGATTTCGAGATTTGATCGAGAGCCGTGAGTTGATCCTTGGCGTGGCGCGCATCTCCGAAGGCCTCCAGAAGACCGAGCCCACTGTTAACCGGAACCTCCAACAAAACGAAGGGGTCGGTTTTTTTGGTGGGGATCTTGAAGTGACCGTCGTCCTTCATTTCGCGCTTGGCTTTCTCCCACCACTTTTTGAATCCACCCGCCGTGTAAACCTCGGGCGTGAGGAGGGCTGTAAATTGATCCGCCGTGGCGCTGCCGCCAAGATCGAGCAGGATCTGGCGGGCCAGACCGGCGGCACTGGCTTCGGCAAGCGCCTTCACCCCGGCAGGATTCGTTTCCTTGAGAGCGATAATGTGTGTCGTGGAAATCGGCGTCAGAGTTTCCGCCGCGTAAGCAATCTGCATGGGGTGCTTTTTCCGAGTTTTGAAATCAATCAAAATCTGGTCGCCGCCCAAGTTCCACTCCGCGACACGTCCGAATCCCCAGCTTTTGTGAGTGCAGAAGGATTCCGGCGCGAGGCGGCCGAGCTTTTCAGCGGTTTTCTTGTCGATTGCGCCGCTCTCAACGGCCTGGGCTAGTTCGTCTGTCATCCCTCCTTTGTCACAGAAAAGGCCTGCTCCATGCAAGGCGAAGAAAATAGGCCATGGGCGATGCCGCCAACCGGGGCGCACTTTTCTCTTTGCCTGAAGGTGCCGGACATTCAATGTCTGCAGTCATGAATACTGCTGTGGAACAAGTGTTGGTCGTGCGAAGGGATTTTTTTGACAAGCTGGGAAGCTTCCAAGGCCTGTGCCCAAGAGTGGAGGATTACCTTCCCGCTTTTCTTCTCAAGGAGAACAATTTTTTTGTTCCCCGTCCGGCGGCGGAGGAGGATCCGACACTCAAGCAGATCATTCCTTATGCTGTTTTCATGCATGGCGGTCGGATCCTGCACTACACTCGCGGAGCCAAATCCGGCGAAAAGCGACTCGTCTCGAAATCCTCCATCGGCATCGGCGGTCACGTGAATGACACCGATGAAAACCTTCTGCATTTCGATCAATCCACCTATCACAACGCGGTGAAGCGCGAAATCAGCGAGGAACTTCGACTCGGCGGCGGATTCCGCGAACGCGCGGTGGCTCTCATCAACGATGATTCCTCCGAGGTCGGTAGGGTCCACTTGGGGGTGGTCCATTTGGTCGAACTCGAAAATGACAACGTGAGCGCGGGCGAGAAGGCGATCGCGGAGTTGGGCTTCGCGACACGCGAGGAATTGCTCGAGCGCCGGGATACTTTTGAAACCTGGTCGCAGATCGTTCTCGATGGCCTGCCTTTTCTTTTGAAGGCCTGAACCCCAGAGTTTACCCCGTCACAGCATGAAGATCGGCACTCGCACCTTGGATGTGATGTATGTGGCCTGCGCGTGTGAAATTCAAGCAGACCGTTTTCTTTTCTTCGACGAGCGCCAACTCTCTCTGGCAAAACTCTCCAGCCTCCGTGTTCTTAAGTCCTCACCGCGAAGGTAGAGTTTAAAAAACGCGCTCGTGTCGAGATACAGCATATCACCACCGCCCCCCGCGATCTCGGTCGATGGTCTCGGCGACTGAAATACCCTTGTTTGGAATGGCCGTAGCCAAATGGTCATCCCACACCACTCGCTTGCGACCACTGGCTGGAACAAGGCGGCCTCTGGGTTTGCCGTGGTTCAATACCTCTATGATCTCGCCATTGGACACTTGTTTTTCCACTTCCGACCAAT
>JALQZP010000111.1 GCA_023258235.1 Terrimicrobiaceae bacterium
GCCAAGATTCTTGCGCGATTCGAGTGGGCCTTTGTCGCGAGCCTCGAAGCTGCGAATGGCCAAATGATGCACAAAGGCGGGAATGTTTTCCGCACGCACCGGGATGATGCGCAAGCGGGACTCGATCGACTGGCCTGCGTTGAGATTCATGCCGGGTTCGTCGGCCGCGACCCAATCGCAGAAACGGTAGCGCCGCAAACGATGCACCGGCAGCGTGAATGTGACGCGGACAGGTTGATCGGGCAAAGTCGTGAGGTTGATCCCGCTTACCCCCCAATCGCCGTAGATTTGGATTTCAACCAGCACGCCGGCTTTGCTGACCGGATCGTAAATTCCAACAAAAGGAGTCGTGAGGGCATTGCCGGCCAGTTCGAGGTGATAGCCGGTCGCAGAGGCGAGCCGGGGAACATCGGCGATGAGGATCGGGCCGTCAGGCGTCACGCCCTCCGTTGGAAAATGCGGGCAGTATGGCTGGGGCGATACCAGAAAGCGGTTGCCATCATAGACAGCCCCCGGCGCGATCACATAACTGCTCGATGGAAGCGAGAAATCGACACTCTGGCGCAGAGAAATCCCGTGAAAGTCGGCTGCTGCCTCGGCACGCATGTCGAGGATCAAGGCTCCTGTCTCGATGCGTTGACTGCGCCCTATGGTGAGACCGCGAGCCTCACCATGGCCAACGAAGACATCATCCCCGGCATTCGCCGTGAATGGGATTTCGAGCATTTTGCCGTCCTTGCTGAAACCCATCGAGGGCAGATTCAGCCAGGCTTGAAGATTGGCATCCGATTCAGGCGGAAGGTTCAGCTTTGTGCCGTTCGAGGAGATGGAGGCATTCATGACAATTCACTCATCCGATATTCAACGACTTTTGGGAATGGACGCAGGGCGAGAAAGTTTGCACTCTGGAAGGGATTCATGAAGCGATTGCGCGTATCACCCGAAAGCTTTGTCCTCCACTTGATGAATGAGCAAAACACGCTCCATTTTGAACTCAGCGCGACACCAATGGATTTTCGCCCGAGAAAGGGATGGTTGGCCGAAGCGAGCGGTATTCCTCAACATCTTTTTTACTTCTGCAAAAAAGGAACCATCAAAGCCAAAGCGGGAGATCATAATGTTGATCTCAAGGCGGGTGATGCAATTTGGATCGGGCCGGATAATTCCTTCCGTCTGGAGTCGGATCAACCGATGGTGACTTCCCTTGCTCGGTTTCGCCTGCGCATGGATAAAACAAGCTCTGTTACATTTGCACTAAAAAGTGATTTCGTCGTGGCTCGTGATGCCCAATTGAACGCAGCCTGGCTTGAGGCGGTCCGTCAAGAATCCTACCTGCCCGCCATGCATCCATCCCGGTCTCTACGCTGTGCCTTGGCAGGTTTACTCTCCATGACCTTTCTCCAGCATCCCGCGCTGCCTCAGCAGTCGGCGGAGGAACGAAAATTGAGTCCGACGCAGATTCGAATCCTAAACGAATGGATGCAAATACTGCCTACGGCGACTCATTCCGACACCTCCGAGATGGCCCGACAGCTCCAGCTTTCGCGCGACTACATGAACCGCCTCTGCCGCGCCACTTTCGGCATGTCGGCAGAGCGCTGGATGATCACCCAACGCATCCGCTCCGCCGCTCAGCGCTTCAGTGAATCCACTTTGAATGTCAGTCAGGTTGCCGAGGAATACGGCTACACAAGCCTCTATTTCTTCAGCCGCCAATTCCGGCAAGTGATGGGATGCAGTCCCAGTGAATGGAAGCGTCGCAGTGCAAGTTGAGTTGGATGGCTTTCAAAGCCCTTTCACGCGCTGACCTTTTTTCTCTGGTGAATTACGACCGACAATGAGTTGGGCCTGCATGCGGTATCGGCGTGGCGTGGTTCCGAAGCGTGCGGCAAAGAGTTTGTAGAAATGGGCCAGGTTGGGGAGTCCGCAGTCGTCTGCGATGTCGAGGATCGTGTCATCCGTGCCGGAGAGTCTTGCGGCGGCGTGTTCGAGTCTTGCTGCATTGACAATCTCTGTGGGACTGATGCCGAGGTGGGTGCGACATGCCCGCGCAACATGATCAGGACTGCGTCCGGCGAGGCGGTAGAAGGATTCAAGGCCCTGCGGAAGATGTTCAGTTTTCTTAATCCCCAGGCATGCGGCATCCAGCCAATCGGGAACCACACTGCGTTGTGACTCCGATACCGTGGAACGGCGCATCATAAATAGAATCTCGAGCAGAAAAAAATCCAGCTGCGCCCTCGAACGGACGGCTGAGTTCAAGCGCTGGGATTGTCGCCTGATGGCAAGAAAGTCCTCATGCCTAAGAGGAATCTCTCTCGATGGCGATGAGAGTTGCATCGGATTTTTTTCTTCAGGGAAGTATCTTTTGAACAAGTCCTCCCAGCACCGTTTGGAGAAGGCCAGATTTGCAATGCGCATAGTCTTTTCCGCTCCAGAACTGATCGCGTGGATGTCGGTATCCTTCACCAGCACGATCATTCCTTCCCGGAGAGCGCGTTTGCGGTGGTTGATGTGATGCACTCCCTCGCCCTCCTCGACCCAGAAGATTTCATAAAAATCATGATCGTGAAAATTGCTTGGAACCGGAGAGTCAAAAAAGCCGCAGGCATAGTGATAATGCTGCCCGGCGGGCACGAAGCGTTTCAAAGGGAGCCGATTCATGGTTAAATACAAATGCCGCTATAGCATAATAAAAAACATCCCCAGCGGAAGAATGTTTTTTTACCCCTGCTTTACTCGGAATCCTTATGAGCACCACATCCACCACAGTCCCGCCACGCCTCAATGCCGACGAAGTCGCGCAATACAGCAATGACGGATACTTCGTATTCAACAAACCGGTCCTTCCAGCAGACCGCTTTCAATCCTTGAAGAACTGCTTCGAGGGCATCCTTGCAGACCTCCCCGCCGACGAGCGTCCAGAGGCCATGGATGTTCCCCACTTCATGCATCCCGAGTTGCTGAAGTATGCGTTCGATGAAAACATCCTCGCGCTTGTGGAGCCAATCGTCGGTCCCGACATCGCGCTCTTCTCCACCCACTTCATCTGCAAGCCCAAGGGCAATGGAAAACGCGTTCCTTGGCATGAGGACTCCGCGTATTGGAAGGGACAGGTTGAGCCGATGGAAGTCGCAACCGTCTGGTTGGCTATCGATCCTTCCACCAAGGTGAATGGTTGCATGAAGGTGATTCCCCGCACGCATGTCGAGGGCCAGAAGGGATTTTCCGACTACGATGCCGTTGACACAGCAACGAGCGTCTTCGGCACCGAGATCAAAAAAGAGCAGCGCGATGATGACCGTCAGGTCTACATCGAACTTCAGCCCAACGAGTGCTCGCTCCATGATTCGCGCATCATGCACGGCAGCGAACCGAACACCTCCTCGATCCGCCGCTGCGGATGGACGATGCGTTTTGCCAGCACATCCTGCAAATTCAATGAGGAGAGGTTTGCCGGCGCCCACCAGGTCTACCTCGCCAAGGGACGCGATCTCGGCGGCAACCGCTACGCCGATCCGACTCGCACTTATCCGGAAGTCATGGCCGCCCGTGGCGCATCGAGTCGCTACAAGAACGCCCACTAAAACAATACGGCATTGCGCACTCGGTCCGATCCCGTTTGCGCCGCCACATCGCCACTCAAACTATTAAAACCCTATTCGCTAAAGCCTGTTGGGAAGTCTATGACAAGCCGCTCGACTGGTTCATTCAACAAACCGTCAACGCCGGTTGGAACGCGACAGAGATTTACCTGAAAGACCGCCCGGAAAGCCGCGAGGAAATCCTCCGCCTTCACCGTGAATCAGGCCTCAAACTCATCGCCCAGATTTCCTCCACAGGATCAAGCCCCGCAGAGCACCTCACCTCACTCCAGAAAAACTACCACCATGCACTCGCATACGAACCCATCGCCATCAATTGCCACACAGGCCGCGACATCTTCACTTTCGACGAAAACCGGAGGCTGTTCGAAGCGGCGCTTGAACTTTCCCTGCGCGAAGGCGTGCCCCTGCTCCATGAGACGCATCGCGGCCGCGCCCTCTTCACAGGCCCACTCTGCCGCGCCTATCTGGAAGCTGTCCCAGGCCTTCGCCTGACGGCGGATTTTTCGCACCTTCTCTGCGTCCACGAGAGCAACCTCGGCGACCAACCGGAGACGGTCGATGCCATCATTGCCGCAGCGGATCACATCCACGCCCGCATCGGCTTTTGCGAAGGCCCGCAGCTGAGCGACCCGCAAAACCCCGCCTACCGCGATTGGGTGGACCTGAGTATCAGCTTCTGGACGCGCATCCGCGAGCGTATGGCCCGCGATGGTTTTCATGAGAGTTTGGTTGGTAGCTGGGTGCTAAACAGCAGCTTTGGTGTGAGCGACTCGACGAGGAATTGGTTTTTTATAGGGAGAGAGTGTTCAGCCAGCTGTAGGGTATTCCTGGCAGAGGTAGAATTCACGCGGTTCATCTTCAACAATCTGAGGAAAACGGATCGCCCATTCTTCAAAAAAGACATTGTCGTTCCAGTCGTCGCAAACGCTCGAGATCTCGCTGCTCAACGAGTAGCGGCCGCCTTCGAATTCCCAACCGGTTCCTTCCTCAGCCCAGAACTGGTGGATCGTTCCCGGCGGAATGGTCAGGCTCTCGCCGGGCGTGAGGCGCACGACCTCGCGGGGTCCGAGGATTCGCGTGCAAGCGTTGACTTGGATTGGAAATTTCTCATCCGACCATCCGCCTTCGGGCGTAGCCTTGGTGAGTTGGACGAGGATGTTTCCGCCGTGGCGGCAGATGATGTCCTCGCGCTTCGAGCGGTGGAAGTGTGCGGGAGCGCGCTGGTTCTCGGGATCGATGAGAAGTTTCTCGGCGTAGGCTTTCGGATAGCGCGGATCGTTTGATCGTCCATTTCGCAGAGTGAAAAGAACGCGCCCAATGTTTTCGAAGTCTCCACTGCCGAAGTCGGTGACATCCCAACCGAGCATGCAGTCGCGGACTTCGTCGTGCTCGGCGCCGGCCTTGTTCCATTGATCAAGCGACCAATGAGCGTAGGGCGGCAGCGCGAAGTGGAAGTGTTCCGCGACCTTTATGGCAGTGCGGAGGCTTTTGTTAATTGTGGAGCGCGTGAGTGGCATGATGGTTTTTTTTGAAGTATTCCATTACATAAATAATTTGACAATCCTAACGATTGGAATATTTCTCTGAACGCATTTGCCAAGACTCCTGTTCAAACCCAACCCTTGCCACATCTCGTTCGCTTGCTTTCAAATTTCTGAAACCTCCACCTGATTCGGATTTTTCCCTGTAAACCAACCAAACCCTAAATCCCAAAATAAAAGCCATGAAACTGAAAACCGCAGCACTCACCTTCATCACGCTCTCCGCTTGCCAGTTGATCCAAGCCGACGATACGAAGCCCAATCTCTTCAAGAACGGGGACTTTGAAACCGGCAAGATTGAGAATTTTTCAGCCAAGCAGGTCAACCTTGCCATCACCTCCCAGGCCGAGGCCTATGAAAGCAACCACGGCATGTCACTCACTTTTCCGGCGGACGGCAAAAATCGGGATGTTTTAAGCAGTGAATTGATCCCTGTGGATCCAGACAAGGAGTATACACTTTCGCTCATGCTGAAATCCGGCGGCCAAGCCGAAAGTCAAGAAGTCTTTGTTGGGTTGGCCTGCTACACTGAAGAGAAAAAACTGATTATTTCTCAGGCCATAAATCGCTTGGAGAATACCGAGACCGAGTTGCTGGCTGACGCTGCGCCCGGAGATACGGTTCTGAAGGTTAAGAAAGCAGATCAATGGAAATCATCTCCGAATGGTTTTGTCGCATTCAATGTGGATGATACTCCGACCGTCTCGGACCTTCCGAATTTCAATCTGAGTCCGATTGGAATCCAGAGCGTGACTGAAAAGGGGGGCGCGTGGGAGATCGAACTCGCCAAACCCATGACTAAATCTTTTCCCGCAGGGACAAAGATCAGGCAGCATAATGCAGGGAACTCCTATGTTTTCTGCACGGTTGCCAACAGGACGATTCCGAAGAACTGGAAGGAATACAGCGGAAAGGTTACCGGGAAATCGGATCGTCTTTCAAACAAGCAATTTTGGCCCGGCACGCGTTTTGTGCAAGTGGCGATCTTGCCGGGGAAAGGCGCGAATGAACGCTTGCTTGTGGACAATATCAAACTCGAGGAGTTTGTGCCGTGATCTTGTATTAAAATCTAATAATTAATTAAATACAATCATAATCCTGCAAAAAAATGAGCATTCCAGCGCTTGAGCGTTCCGCTTACCAGACCCTGAAAGTCGGAGACTTTCCGTCTGATCTCTTCGACCTCATCCCGCAAAGCGCAGTCCGGGTGAGCGATTTCCCGTTCAAGTCGAGCCACAACTCGATCTGGGATTTCACCAGCACGCCCGACGGGCGGATGTTCACTTCGCTCTGCAACGAATACATGAGTTCGGCCTCGGCCCAGCTCTACGAGTATGTTCCAGCAACAGGCGAGCTGAAGCTCTGCTTCGACACCGGAGTGGAAACCCTCATCGGGCCGCGCGAGATTCCGCCGAGCAAGATCCACACCTCCATGCATGCAATGAAGGACGGGCGGCTCATCATGGCGACCCATACGACGAGTCCCTCACCGGTCCACAAGTATTGGATGTTTCGCAACTACTACTCGCACCAGTGGGAAGGATT
>JALQZP010000112.1 GCA_023258235.1 Terrimicrobiaceae bacterium
AGAGCCAATTTCAGGTCGCAAATCAGGCTCGCTATCCCCCATGGTCATGAAACGGCGTGATAATCCCTTTTTCCACATCGGGGATTGGATCGAACTCAACCTATCACGCTGGTTTTTTGACCGTGCTCTGGATGTAAAGCTCGCGGAGTTGTTTGAAGTCGGCTTCAGCGGGAGATTGGGTCATCATCTCGACGCCACGGTTGTTTTTCGGGAAAGCGATGACGTCGCGGATGCTGTCTTCACCGGCGATCAGCATGACAAGGCGGTCGAGGCCAAGGGCGATACCGCCGTGTGGCGGAGCACCGAATTTGAAGGCTTTCAGGATATGACCGAAGAGGAGTTGTTGCTTCTCCTCGTTGACACCGAGAACGCTGAACATTTTTGATTGAAGATCGGATTCGTGGATTCGGAGGCTGCCGCCGCCGATTTCGACGCCGTTGAGAACGACATCGTAGGCCACGGCCCGGATCTTGCCGTATTCGCCGGACTCGAGAAGGGCGGTGTCATCCGCGCAAGGACGCGTGAAGGGATGGTGTACCGCATTCCACTTTTGCTCCTCCTCGTTCCAAGCCAAGAGAGGAAAATCGACGACCCACAAGAAATTGAGCGCGGTCGATCCATTAAGCGTTCCGAGCATTTCTGCCACGCGAAGGCGGACGCGGCCGAGGGTCTCGCAAGCTGTCTCCCATTTGTCGGCACCGAACAAAATCAAATCGCCTTCCTTGATGGAAAGGCGCTCGGTGAGGGCAGCCTTCTCTGCGTCGGTGAAAAATTTGACGATCGGGGATTTCCATTCGCCGTTTTCCACTTTGATGAAGGCGAGGCCTTTCGCGCCGGCTTGCTTGGCGAGCTCGGTGAGGTTTTCGATTTGACCCGTGGTAATGCAGGCGAGGCCGGACGCATTGATCGCCTTCACGACTCCGCCGCCATCGAGGGCGCCACGGAAGACCTTGAACTGGGTATCACGGAAAATGTCGCCGAGATCCGTGATTTCCATGCCGAAACGCGTGTCGGGCTTGTCACTGCCGTAGCGGTTCATGGCATCCTTGTAGGTGAGACGCGGGAAGGGCGTTGGAATTTCAATACCCTTGGCCTCACGGAAGACGGCGGCCAAAACTTTTTCCATGAGGGCGAGGATGTCGTCCTGGGTGATAAACGAAGCCTCGACGTCGAGTTGGGTGAACTCGGGTTGACGGTCGGCACGGAGGTCCTCGTCGCGGAAGCAGCGGGCGATTTGGAAATACTTTTCAACGCCGGCGACCATGAGGAGTTGCTTGTATTGCTGCGGGGCCTGCGGAAGGGCGTAGAACGAACCAGGCGTGAGGCGCGAGGGAACGAGAAAATCGCGGGCGCCTTCGGGCGTGCTTTTGGAAAGGATCGGCGTTTCGATTTCGAGAAAACCCTCGGCGTCCATCACGTCGCGCATGGTTTTGGTGACGCGGTGGCGGAGACGCAGGTTGCGTCCCATTTCCTCGCGACGGAGGTCGAGATAACGATAGGTGAGACGGAGGTCTTCGTTGGAAACCTTGTCGTCGAGCTGGAATGGCAGGACCTCGGCGGGATTGAGTATATCGAGCGCGGAGGCGACGATTTCGATCGAGCCCGTTTCGAGGCGGGGGTTCTCCGTACCGGCCAGGCGGGGAACAACTTTGCCGCTGACGCGGATCACGTCCTCGCTGCGGAGTTCGTGGGAACGCTTGGCGGCCTCCGGATTTTCCTCGGGACGGAAAACGACCTGCGTGACGCCCTCGCGGTCGCGAAGGTCGATGAAGATGAGTCCGCCATGGTCGCGGCGGGAGGCAACCCAACCGCAGAGGGTGACTTCGTTGCCGGCGTGGTCCGCGCGGAGGGCATTGCAATGGTGAGTGCGATAGGTCATGGAATCGAGTGGGTCAGGATTGTTCGGTTTTTTTGAGGCAACGGGCAAGCATACTGTTGTCGATGGCTTCCTCTTGCCGGGTGGAGAGATTTTTGAGTTTCACGAGCGGCCACTCCTGGCCGACGACGATGGCTTGGCGTGCGCCGAGAAGTTCGGCGTCTTGGAATTGGCGACCCACCTTGGCCGGCTTGAGGGAAAAATCGGTGGCGAATCCGAGGTCCCGCGCGGCTTGAACAATCCCAAGCGCCTCATTGCGGCGGGCCTCGTCGGCGATCACAACATAAACCTCGCAAGCGGGCGTAGTCGCTGCTTCGAGGAGAGCGGAGGCGGCGGGCGTTTCATCAATCAGGTGGCCAAGGACAACATCCCCCATGCCGAATCCGATCGCCGGCAAGTCGCTGGCCCCGTCGCTGAGGCCCGCAATCAGCCCGTCGTAGCGCCCGCCTCCGGCAAGGGCACGCAGGTTTTTCGAGCGATCAAAAACCTCAAAAACGACCCCGGTGTAGTAGGCCAGACCACGGACAATCGAGAGATCCGGTTGCACAAAATCCGAAAGGCCTCGCGCAGCCAAGGCGGACAGCACAGACTCGAAAGCGGAGGGGCTACCCGCGGCAATGAAGGATTTGAGAGCCTCGACAGTCAGGCCGGTGGGCGCGAGTTTCGCATTCAAACTCTCGGCAGGCTCCCTCTCCAGCTTGTCCGCGCAGGCCAGAGCGAGGCGGGACTGGACCTCGTCACAGCCTTGCGAGGCCAAAAAATCCATCCAGGCCTTGCGGTCGCTGAGGCGAACAACAAAGTCTTCGGCCGAAAATCCAAAGGCCCGCATCAGGTCGATGGCGAGGGCCAGCGTTTCGGCATCGGCTTGAGGAGTGGCATCGCCAATGATGTCCGCGTTGAATTGCAGGAACTCCCGAAGGCGGCCCTTTTGCTGGCGTTCGTGACGGAAAAAATTCGAAACGCAAAACCACTTCATCGGCTTGCGATAGTTTCTTTCGCGTGCCGCGACCATGCGCGCGAGGGTGGGCGTCATTTCCGGCCTCAAAGCGACTTCGCGGTCTCCCCGGTCGCGGAAGGAGTAGAGTTGATCGAGAATTTCCGCGCCCTCTTCGTTTTTCTTCCGATAAAGATCCGTGCTTTCGAGAGTGGGTCCGTCAAATTCCACAAAACCATATTTCGTCGCGACCTTGCGCCATGTGGAGACAACATAGTTTCTGCGAGCACATTCTTCGGGATAAAAATCCCGGAATCCCGGCAAGGCCGGCATTAGTTCCCCTGCCTCCCCGAAGAGATAAACGATGTGAATTGAATCATCTTGCAACCATGCCCGTTCCGAGGGTCGGTTGGAAAGCCGCAAAAATTCGTTTTCCTCAGATAAAATATGGTCTCCCTGTGCGAAAGCCTGTATGTATTCAGATTCATTTCATTCCCTGTCCATGGATTCCGCTCCGCCCGATGCCGCACACCTGAGTCACGTCGACCACTACCTTACCGTTGGAAAGGAGTCGGGTGCTTCCGATGTGCACTTGAGCGTCAACTCGCCGCCGATCTGGCGACGCTACGGGCTTTTGGAGCCGATTTGGCAACAGGCGGAACCACTCAGTCCCGCGCACACCGAGCAACTCGCCGCCGGGTTTCTCACTCCCGAGCAACTCGAGCAACTCGCGACACGCGGGGATGTCGATTTCGCCTACGCGACGGGTATCGGCCGATTCCGCGCGAGCGTTGTTCGCCAGCGCACAGGCTGCAACATCGTCTTCCGAATCATCTCCGACAAAGTCCGCAGCATGGACGAACTCGGTTTGCCCGAGCAACTCAAGCTGCTAACCCAGTTCCACAATGGTCTCGTGCTTGTGACCGGCTCTGTCGGCAGCGGCAAGAGCACGACCCTTGCGGCCTTGGTCGATGAGATCAATCGCAACCGGCAGGACCACATCATCACCCTCGAAGACCCAATCGAATACATCATTCCGTCCCGTGGTTGCCATGTCACCCAGCGCGAGGTTCATACCCACACCAAATCCTTCGCGAATGCCCTGCGCGGCGCTCTCCGCGAGGATCCGGATGTCATCATGGTCGGAGAAATGCGCGATCTGGAGACCATATCGCTGGCCATCACGGCCTCGGAAACCGGCCACCTTGTGCTGGGCACGCTCCACACGAGCAACGCCGCGCGCACGCTCGACCGTCTCTTGGACGTCTTCCCGACCGACCAACGCGACCAGATCCGCATCATGGTCAGCGAGTCCCTTCGCGGCATTGTTTCCCAACAACTCGTTCCGCGCGCGGACGGCACCGGCCGGGCGCTCGCCATCGAGATCCTGACAAATACTCCCGCTGTCGGAAACGTGATCCGCGAGGCGAAAACATTCATGCTGCCGGGCATCATTCAGACTGGAAAAAAACTCGGCATGAAGTTGATGGACGATTCCCTGCAGGAGCTATTCCTGGCCGGCACGATCACCGCCGAGGAGGCCGTTTACCGGGCCGAGGACAAGTTGACCATGATGAAAATCACCGGACACCAATAACATGCCATATATCGACCAGTTTTTTCAGGTTCTCGTGGATAGCGGCGCCTCCGACCTCCACCTCAGCCAAGGTCAGCCTCCCAAAGTCCGTCGCCACGGAGAGATCGTATCCATTCGTGAAGAAATCCTCACCTACGAGGAGATGAGTTACATGCTAAGCGAAATCTGCACGCCCGAGCGCTGGCAGCGTTACGAGGAGCACGGGGACCTGGATTTTGCTTACGAGATGAATGAGGAAAATCGATTCCGTTGCAATTATCTCAAGCAGACCCACGGCTACGGTGCGGTTTTCCGCATCATTCCCACAAAAATCAAAACCCTCGACGATTTGAAAGTGCCGGAGGTCATCAAAACATTCGGCCACATGCGGGGCGGCATTGTTCTGGTCACAGGCCCGACCGGCTCCGGCAAAAGCACGACACTGGCCGCGCTCATCGATTACATCAATTCCAACTTTTCCCGCCACATCGTCACCATCGAGGAACCGATCGAATTTGTGCACAGGAACAAAAAAAGCATCATCACCCAGCGCGAGGTTCCCGAGCATGCAAACTCGTTTCCGTCGGGACTCAAGGCCGCCCTCCGCGAGGATGCCGACATTGTTCTGGTCGGTGAGATGCGCGATCTGGAGACCATCGCCCTCGCCCTCACGGCGGCCGAAACGGGGCTCTTGGTATTTGGAACACTCCACACGAACAATGCGCGAAAGACGGTGGATCGCATGATCGATGTTTTTCCCAGCGACCAGCAATCCCAAGTCAGGACCATGCTTGCGGCGTCTCTTCGGGGGGTTATCGCCCAGATTCTCATGAAGCGGCAGGATGGCAGCGGACGCGTCGCCGTGAATGAAATCCTCATGGTCAATGGCGCCGTCTCCGCCATCATCCGCGAAGGCGCGACCCAAAAATTGCAGGATGCCATCGTGGGCGGGAAAAGCCAAGGCATGCAATTTATGGACGACGCCATTTGGGAGCAACTTCTCGCGGGCGTTGTTTCACCCAACGAGGCCTACATGAAAGCGATCGACAAATCGCGATTCCTCCCCTTCCTGCCGCCTGAAGAGGCCGCTCTGGCTAACGCCGCCGGCGGATCGGCGGAAAATCCCGCCGAGGCGGCCAAGCAGGGGCGATCGCCTGCCGGAAAAAGCCATTAAAAAACGCCCAACCCCATACGGTTGGTAGATTTTGCTTTCGCAATGAGGAATTTGCGTTGAGAGTGCATTCATGCGAGCGCTTGTTTTGTCCATCCTTGTTGCACTCTCGCTTGGCGGCTGCGGTTCCATGGAACTCGCCCGTCGGGAAAACACGGAAAACCTGCTTTCCGCAGCAGGCTTTGAAATCATACCGGCAAACTCGCCCGCGCGCCAAAAGTCTTTGTCCACCCTCACTCCTTTCACGATTGTGCGGAATTGGGATGGCGACGAGCCCCGATATGCGTATGCCGATCCGGAACAAAATATCCTTTATTCCGGAAATCAGGCGGCCTACGCGAAATACCAGCAGTTTCGTTTGCAGCAACAAATCGCGAATGCCAACGTGCAAGCCGCTCAGCTCAACATGAACGCGGCGCACCAATGGAACGACTGGGCCTGCTGGGGACCGCCCGTCATCATTCCCCAACCGCGCCATTTTCCCGACCACTGAGCCGTTGGGGAAAATGATTCGACGGCACGCGCCCGTTTGGTGAAGATTCGGGATTCATGGCCCTATTAAAAGACAGAGCATTGGAGCGCCTTCGTGATGCCCGTAAATCCGGGCGCCTCGCGCACGCCTATCTGCTCGCGGGCCCTCCCGGATGTGGAAAAGAATGGTTGGCCATGGAGTTGGCCGGGATGATTCTCGGCTTCAAACCCGCCGAAACGACATCGCATGCCGACCTCTATCAGGTCTCTCCGGAATCAAAATCGCGACGGATCGTGACGGAACAGATCCGTGCCCTCGAACACGCGCTGCAAATGAAACCCCTGCTCGGCATACACAAGGTGGCGATCCTCCATGATGCCGACCGTATGCAACCCCAAGCCGCGAATGCCTTCCTGAAAACGCTCGAGGAACCACCCGAGGGGTGCCACATTTTGCTTACCACCACGCTGCGCGACGCCGTTCTACCCACGATCCTTTCCCGCTGCATCACGGTGCCTCTCCTCTCCGCGAGCGCCGAAAACACGAAAACCGACGAGGCCGAAGAGTGGCTCGAACGCTGCCATCAGCCCCTCCCAGCGCCGCACCAGGCAAGGGCGTTGGCGAGCTCGACGTACTT
>JALQZP010000113.1 GCA_023258235.1 Terrimicrobiaceae bacterium
CTTTCATCAGGGCTTCTACAACGAGACGATGAGCGGCTTTGAGCATGCGTTCGCTTCTCACCTCATTTACGAGGGCATGGTCGCCGAGGGCCTCACCGTCGCGCGTGCCGTCCACGACCGGCATCAGCCCGACAGTCCGAAAAAAGGCAACCCCTTCAATGAACCCGAGGCCGGCAACCACTACGCCCGCGCCATGGCCTCCTATGCTGTTTTCCTTGCCCTGGGCGGCTTTGATTACGACGGTCCCGCGGGTCACATCGGCTTCGCGCCGAGAATCACCCCGGAAAACTTCAAGGCCGCCTTCACCGCCGCCGAGGGCTGGGGCAGTTTTCATCAAAAAGCGGAAGGCGGAAATTTGAAGGCGGAAATCGCCCTGCAATGGGGCAATCTCCGCCTGCGCACGATCAGCCTTGCCACGGGTTCAAAACCCGTCTCAGCGACCGTCGAAGTGAATGGCAAACCGCTTGTTGCGGAACTCACCTTTGCCGACGGCATCTCAACGCTTGTTTTGCCGGAAAGTGTCACCCTTACCGCAAACCAAATCATCCAGGTTCAGTTATACGCCAAGTAAAACCCAACCCACCAAACTTCCATGAATCAAAACACCACGCACCACCTAACAGTCAGTCCATCGTTGACCATCCGCCAAGCCATCAAGATGGTGGTCTTTACCCTCACACTCACTCTGGTTCCCTCTATGCAAGCCGAGGATTGGAAGGAGGCCCTCCAACATCCCTGCCTCTGTCCGGGCATAGGAACTGGATCGTGATCGCCGATTCCGCCTACCCCTTGCAGGTGAGTCCCGGGTCAAGACGATCGATACCGGAGCGACGCAGGAAGAAGGAGAAAGGGTCAGTCCCGCGTTTTATCGCTTTCGCCAGTTTTTTTGACGTTTCTTATTTCCGAACCATAGGTTTACGAGCCAGAGGGACGCCTGAAGTTTGGGCCGACACGACGGTCAGCCCTCCAAGTTTCGGACTCGTGACTTCACTCCACAGCTGCTCTGCGCCTTTGAGAGAGGTGTTCAAGCCCTTTTAAATGGCCCAAGTCGGGGATGGTGACTCGAAGCGGACGAGGGCGTTCTCGAGCGGATGGCGAATGGCGAGGCGGTGGGCGTGGAGGCACATCGGCGGATCGGAGGGGCGCAGGGTCTGGCTCGCGCCGAGTATTTGGTTTTTTAAATAAACGGGGTCGCCGACGATGGGATGGCCAAGATGCCAGAGGTGCGCGCGGATTTGGTTGGTGCGGCCGGTGAGGGGACGAGCTTCGACGAGCGAGGTGCCGTCGGGGTCCCAAGATTCAGGCGCGGATGCGCCGTCTCAAGGTGAGTGGCGCGTCTCGCTCACACTCGCGAGAACGCACATATTTGAAATCCAATACCTTGCAGGCTTTGTTCTAAAATCCGTTTTCGGGTTCAATCCGTAATGCCTTTGTATTTGGCTACTGCCTGGGAGCGGGAGTGGACATGGAGTTTCTTGTAGATACGGGCGGTGTAGGTGCGAACGGAGCTGCAGGCGATTTGCATCTCATCCGCGATTTCCTTTTGAAGGCAGCCTTTGGAGAGGAGGCGCAGGATTTCGAGTTCGCGCGGAGAAAGCTGGCTCTCGACTTGGGATTGGGAGCTTGGGCCGGGGCGGTGGAAGGTTTGCACGATGCGGCGGGCGATGGCGCTGCTCATAGGGGCGCCGCCTTCGCGAACCTCGCGAACAGCCTCGAGTAGCTGCTCGGGAGTCACGGGCTTCGTCAAATAGCCGAGGGCCCCGGCGGCGAGGGATTCAAAAACCGCCTCGGTGTCGTGGAAGACAGTGATGACGACGACTTGGACATCCGGCAGGAGTGCGGTGAGGCGAGAGACGCACTCGGTGCCCTGCATTCCGGGGAGCTTCAAATCCATGAGAACGAGGTCGGGCTTCAGCCTGGGAAAGTCAGCGAGGGCCTGCTCGGCGCTATGAGCGAGGCCGACAAAGCGGATTTCTTGATCTGAATTTTCGAGGATCAAGCGGATGCTCTCGGCGAGGTCGGCATCATCTTCGACCAAGGCGATATTGAGAGGTTTGGATCGTGAACTGGCTTTCATGGCTGTGGTTTTGTGTGGAGCGGGATGGTGAATGAAATCGCACACCCCTTGCCGGGGTGGCTGGAAATGGAAACGCGGCCGCCGATCCCCTCGATGCGGGTGTGAATGTTGGCGAGGCCATGGCCAAAATCCCGAGGGGTCGCTGGATCAAAGCCGCAGCCATCATCCTCGACGGCGACCACCAACACCCCGGCGTCGATGGAGATTCGCATGAGCATGGAGGCAGGAGAGCCATGGCGAACGGCGTTGTGGAAAGCCTCGCGGGTGGCGAGGTAGAGGTTGTGGCGGTGCTTCGAGTCGAGGTGGCAATGGGGCAACTCGTCCGGAATCTCGATTCTCAATCGGATGCCTGAATTGGCCAGGAACTCTTGGGCGAACTTGGAAAGGTAGGCGGCGAGGTGCTCCGCCGAGTCGCGTTCGGGGTTTGCCGCCCAGACGATCTCATCGAGGCGACGGAGGCTCTCCCGGGAGTTTTGCTGAATGCGCTGAATGATTCCCCCGTAGGCCTCTCCGGCGTGCTCGATCCTGTCACCGAGCATGCAAGTATGGGCGAGGCTGGCGCCGAGCTCGTCGTGTAAATCCCGGGCGATGCGTGCCCGCTCTTCGTGGAGCGCACGGGTTTGCTCCAATGCCCTGCTGGAGGCCAACCAGTCATAATATTTGCGGATTCCGAAGGCCGCGCTGACCATCAGGAGGCCGGACAAAATCCAAAACCATGTTTGACGGTGCAGAGGGATGGATACGGGAAAACTCAATTCCACTTTCTGGGTCTCACCGATCCGGCGGTCGCGGATATTGATCCTCCATACATTTTCGCCGGCGGATTCGATTCCAGTGACATGGCATCCGGTGGCCGAGGCCAGCGCGGGCTGGATGGTGCTGTAGACAAAAAGGCTTCCCGACAAGGCTCCCGCATCGGTGAACTCGATCGACATTCCGAAATCCAGCGCGGTCACATTCTTGAGTTCGGCCGCGCCGCAGTAGATGTGGAAATTCGAGCCGATCAGGACCGGCTTCATCGAATCGGGCGGCAACTCGGTGAGGACGAGATGCTCCGAGGCCGAGGCAGCAAGGAAGCGCGTGGAGTAAGTGGACTCCGCGAGGCCGAGGTAGGCATTGTCCCAAAAAGACCACACGGCATAGCGAGAGCCGGGGCGACCGCCGATTTTCGAAAAATCTAGAGAGACATTCCGCTCGGAAGTGCCGGGATTCCACAGCAGGGCCACAACCCACGATCCCCAAGGGCGGACGACCTTGCCGACGAGTCGCGGCCATTCCGGGGAGGTGCCGAGGTCGAGGATTTCCGTTTCCTCGCGGGCCGGCGGTTGGAGGATTTCAAAATTGCGAAGGTAGGGTTGGAACTTCTCCTGAAACCAGTGGTCGGAGGTGAAGGAGGCGCCGCAGGAGAGGCCGACCATGCTCAGCCAGGTGCGCGCCATGGGCCACCCTCCGACCAGGGGGCTCACATCGCGCAACTCGGTGGCCAGATATGCTGTATCGCTGTCCACAGCAAACCAACGGCCATTCAGGGGGAAGGACCAAATCGCGGGTTCGATGACACTGCGAAGTCCCTGAGTGCTCGCATTTGGACCCGAACGACAGGCGTCGATAAACCCAATCGCTGCCCGCTTTTGGCGGTTCATGCAGGAGAGCAAATAGGTCGATTCGCCGGCAGCGGAGCGGATCGCCTCGAAATGCTTCCGGTGCCTCTCAAAGAGGGTGAGGTTTTGGCCGTCGAGCTTGGCCTCGGCAAAATAGTAGAGGAGTTTCAGGAGCGGGAAGCCCATGTCTGCTGCGGCGCGGATCGCACGGAGGTTTTCCTCAGGGGGATTCAAGTTGTCGTTCAGAAACAACCGAATGCCGGGAGTGGACTGGATCGCGGAGATGCGTTCGACAAAACGCGGCAGTTTTTTCGCGATTTCCTCAGGGGTTTGGCCCAAAGACTTGAGCGAACTGTCCAGCACGATGGCTTGCGGCCGCAGGCGACCCCCCGAGGCGCGGACGAAATCGATCGCCGCAAAAAGATCTTTTTCCGAGCTGCGGAATTCCGAGAAGATATCCATCCAACCATCAAGGGCGCCCAGCGCAGTCCGGGCACCGTGGGTTTTGACCACCCAATCCACCCAGCGGAGCATCGCCTGACGGGGCGGCTCGAAAAGCAAGGCGATCTGTTGTCCCCACCGCAGTGTTCCGGGAGGAAGCACGACGGGGGTCATCTCCGACGCCACGAAAAAGGTATCGCTGGCGACATAAGCATGGATGTAGGCGGCTGGTTCGCCCACAGGACCGAGGAAAAATCCGGCGCCATCCTTCCGGTAAACCCCGAATTGCTCGATGATCTTATTGTCTTTCAGCAGATCGGCAAAGGTTCTCGTAAGCCGATAGTCGTCGTGCTGGCCTGTGAGAACCCAATCCTGCAGGCTTCCTTGCCCGGCCCATGAAACACCAGCGTCGGAAGTGTTGGCTTTCGGCAGGTCGATCATCCTTAGCAGGCCCAAGGAAATTTTGCGATCGCTCCGGTTCCGAATCCCGGCATTGATCAAAAGGCAGGGAGTGCCTTCGATGCGCTCGATCTTCAGCAAAAGATCGATTTTGAGATTCTCGAAGCGGACTGTGGAGATCGTGGCCCTGGTTTTTCCGTAGGGACCGGGCTGGTCGGCAAGGATTTCGGTGCCGACCGGCTGGCCTGCGAGGGAATCCAAACGGTGATTGATTCCGTCGATTTGGACCGACGCTCCGAAATGCATCTTCCCCATTTCCAGACCCGGGGCTTGGATTTGGAAGGCACGCCCCTCGTCACGCATCTCGAAGCCAACCTCCGCCCCATGGGCGAGGGAAAAAATACCCGACACCATCCCAGCGGCCAGCATCGCCACCCGGCCAACCCGCAAGAATCGCCAACCTCCTCTCGCTTCAGGCTGAAATAAGTTTTTCGGAGAATGCGGCTTGAAAATCATGAGGCGAAAAATTTTTACAACGCAGTCACTCATGCGCAATCATGGGCAAAGGGAATTCATCACTTCAAATCCTATAATCCCTTCGCATCCCGTCATGTCATTCAAATGTATGACAACGCCAAGCGCCAACACGGCGACGATTGCAGGCCAAATAAATATCCGCACCACCACAACCCCCAATGTCATTTTCACCGTGGCGGACGGTGCGACGGCGACCGACCTGATGTGAGTGCCGCGATTACGCAGTGGAGCGCTGGAGCTGGCTTTACCAAAAACGGCACCGGCACCATGGCCCTCACCGGCAACAACACCTCTCCGTGTCATACCTTTGACCGACATGACAGATTTTTTGAATCGGTGCATGATTCCCCTCACAATGTTTTGCCGAAACGACCCAAATCAGCCGCAAAGCCGCCCGCACGCCTTCCCCGCAAAAAGCACAACAATTCGAAGGGACTTTTTAGACAACCGCTTTGAAATGATCTTGCAAGCAACCAAAATATAAAAACAACAGCAATAATGAGAAAAACCATCCTCACCGTCGGCGTGGCGATTGCCGCACTCAACCTTGCTTTTTCGACTTCCTCTCCCGCCCATGCCGCCGCCGCCCCGTGGCAGGCTTCGTGGATCGGTGTTTCCAAATCGCCTTCAGACGCCGAGCTTCCGGAGATCGTCGTGGCCAAGGCTCTTTACGGGGTCCGTGGCGACCCGACCAAGCAAGTCGATCTGACGGCAAGCATCCGGCAAAAGATAGCGGACGGAAACTTCACCCTGCGTGCTGACATCGCGACAGCCGGACGCGACCCCGCTCATGGAGCTGAGAAGACCCTCGAACTGGATTACACGATCAATGGCCGCGCCGTCCGGCAATCGGTGAAAGAGAACACCACGATTGATTTGGTGACAGGTCAGATGACCACGAACCAAACTAAGCCACCTGCCGACAAGCCACCTGCCGGTTCCAACAAGTGGATTTGCTACCGCAAAACGATCCATCTCGCGGAGGCACCGACCCAAGCCATGGCACGCATCGCGGTGGACTCGAAGTATTGGCTCTGGATCAACGGCGAACCCGTCGTCTTCGAGGGGCAACTCAAACGCGGTCCGACGCCGAAGGACACCTACTTCGACCGCGTCGATCTCACGAAATACCTGCGCAAAGGCGACAACACGATTGCCGTTTTGGTCTGGTATTTCGGCAAGGATGGCTTCAGCCACAAGAGCAGCGGCAAGGCCGGGCTGGTCTTCGATGCCGAGATCAATGGGCAACCCTTCCTCAGCGGCCCCGATTGGAAAGCGCGCCGCCATCCTTCGTATGAAAACACCGGGGAGCCGCATCCGAACTTTCGATTGTCCGAACCGAACATCTGCTTCGATGCGCGCAAGGACATGGCTGATTGGCAAAGCGCGGCGTTCGATGACTCCTCATGGCCTGCAGCAGTCGTCTTCGGCAAGCCGCCCTGCGCTCCTTGGAACCAACTCGTCGAGCGCCCGATCCCGCAGTGGAAGGATTTTGGCATGAAAGATT
>JALQZP010000114.1 GCA_023258235.1 Terrimicrobiaceae bacterium
AGCCCTCCAGCGAGAGAGAGGGCTTCAAGAAGTGTTCCTGGCCCTTGGAAGCTCACTGCACCTGGATTGGAAACACGGCCCAAAACAAAGACACGATTATTGTTGTAGGCTTTCATTACGAGTGTGACCTCAGGATTCTCGTAGTAGGAAGCGAGCATTTGAATGAAAGTCGTCGTCAACTCGGAAAGCGTGCGCCCTTGGACGTTGATGATTCCGACTCGCGGCAACGAGACCTCTCCATCGGGAGCAACAATGATCTCCTCCCGGGAGATATCCTCCCTTCCTCGAACGAGAAAGGCAAAGCGGTCACCCGGACCGAGCCGATATTCGGCACCCAACTTTATCGACTCCTCATCGATTTTATCGTCACTCGAAAAATCCTTCCCGCTTGCTTTCAATTCCGCAGTGAAAAACTGGCCCGGTTTCAGCCCTGAAACAACAGGCCCCTTTCCATCACCCATGTCGGGACCATAGACCCCCTCCTTGATCGGAACAGCAGTGCATCCGATCAGGCCGCCAAGCGCGATAAGCCAGCTTGTGAACTTATATGATGAGCCTCTATTCACAACTGGGTAGGAGATCCTGTTTTTGGAACAACTCCCCTGCAACGGAGTGAACCCTTTCCGTCGCCGCTTTTTTACCACTGAGGAGGCAACGGAGTTGGTATCGGCGAAGAAAATGCCGAAATTCCAAATCGTCATAACGCGGCTTGCGCTCCAGCATGCTCCTCACGTAACCCCACCACATGGCAAGACCGCCAAGGATAAGGGGAGGATGCGCCAAACGAAAAACAGCGCTCAACGTCATATACAGAAATGAAGTCCCCATGAAATACTGACCAAATCCATGGCGCATCCGTCCCGTGAGAATCCCCTTCTGACTGGATCCCATAGGCCTGAGATGGAGAAATCTCAATTCAGGTTCATCCCAACTGCAAGCGATCCACCCCAACATGCGGCAGCGATGACAATCGATCCCATCCCACATCACTTCGCGAACGAATCCCCCCATTTCCTTGAAACAGGAAACACGATAGAACTTCGTCATTCCCACCGACATTTCGTCGCCGCATTTTTCGCTGATATAGCGACCACCACTCTCAAAGTAGGCCTTGCCACTACAGGTCCCAATATTGGGATTTTCCAACATTCGGCGGATCAATATTTCAAAATAGCGGGGTGGCAGGTCCAAATCGAGGTCGCACTTGCAAAGAAACTCGTAGTCTTCAAGGCGAACTGTATTCATTCCTGCATAGAAGGCATCCACAACGCCTGGTCCCACCGCGCGACGGCCACGATCCTCGCGACGGAGTATTTTGATCCAAGAGTGCTTCTCCGCAAATTCAGCAAGGATGGACGGGGTTTCATCACTCGAACCATCATCAACAATGACCCAAAGATCAGGACGCACCGACTGGTTCAAGATGCTGTTTAGGCAGCGTCTTGCATATTGGGCCTCATCACGGCAGGCGGTGACTAGAAAATACCGACTGGTAACGGGATCCGCACACAAGCGAGACTCAACATTTCGAGACAGCTTCGAGAAACTGCGAACCAATCGATCGAGGTTTTTTTCTGATGAAAACTCGGCACTCACGCGCATTTGCCCCGCGCTTCCGAGTGCTGCACGAGTAAGGGGATCTGCCCAAAGGGCCAGGAGTTGGTTGGCAAGAAATGATGGATTGCCAGGCGGGATTAGGTATCCACACTGTCCGTCGACAATCAGCTCTCTGATTGTCGGAAGATCCCCGGCCAACGTACAAGTCCCACTCGCCATCGCCTCCATGAGGACAACCGGAATACCATCCCGATCTCCATCCTCTGCGATGCGACAAGGGAGCACAAAAACATCAGCCCTATTCAAAAGCACAGAAACATCGCGATGGTCGACCGGGCCGATGAAATCCACCGGCAACCCCTTCGCGAGTTTCTTTAATCGATCACTTTCCGGACCTTCTCCGGCAATGGTACATGAGATTCCAATGCCTTCGGAGCAAAGAATCCGACACGCCTCGATTAGAACATCGATCCCCTTTTTTTCGACCAGTCTGGAGATGGTTAAAATCCTCAAATCGCTGTGCGGTTCGAGCGGAACTGGAGCGGATGGCACGGATACACCGCAACGAATCAAGGGGAACTCCGAATCCGGGCGATTCACGATACCGCGATACCATTCCCGGTGCCATTCGCTGATACATGCCACAAATCCAGCGCGCTCGAGTTTTTCCCTCAACAAACATCGCTCACGAAATAAATCCGCAGCGTGTCCCGTGAAACTGAATGGAATATCAAGTGCCCGGGCTGCATACATTCCAATCGTTGCTGCGGCATGGGCCATGTGAATATGCAAGTGCATGTATGGCTTGTCGTCCGCAGAATTTTTTTGGGCATCGGAAACCCGATAAGCGAGACCTAAAGCCGCCAAGCTCTGGAGAATAATTTTAGGTCGATAGCGGAATAAGACATCGTTAGCAAAAAGCGCATCGATGGCAGCGACTCCAATCACACCCGCAGAGCGCATGGGATGAATCAAAAGAAATGCCACCGCATCACACAGCAATTTGGCAAAACCGCTCCCATAAACAATGATGGTTTCCGATACCAAAGACTGCAGCGCATCATCAGCCCAATCCTCGTCGGGAGGATAAAGTGAAGCCACCCCGACATGGATCCCTTTGTCTCTCAAGCCAAGAACCTCCCTGTAAACAAATGTCTCGGAGCGTTTCGGAAAAATCGAGCTGAGGTAGAGCACTTTCATGGTTCCGCTTTTTGAAAAAGGATTCTCGCCGGAATTCCGACCGCCGTTGCTCCGGCAGGCACATCCTGCAAAACCAAACTGAGAGCACCTATGCGGGCACCCTTCCCGATCCGTATCCCTCCCAAGATTTGGGCATAGGCTCCAACATTCACATCGTCCTCAAGGACGGGCGCGGCACCTCCATCATATTTATTTCCAATCGTGACGCCGTGCCTAAGAGTGCAATTAGCACCTATTTTCGAGGCTGAATGGATGAATATATTCCCGAAGTGATAGATTCTGAAACCGGGGCCAATCTCCGCAGATTTTGTGAAACTGACGCCGGTCAGGGTTTCGACAATACGGAAAAGCAGCCAATAAATGCGATCGAACAGGCTTCGAGAAAATCCGGCTTTACGGAGATCATTCCACCTTCCAAACCTATAAACAGCGATCGCCCAGAGCGATTGTTCACGCAAGAAAGCGGACTTCGGACAGCGCGCCATATCGGCGGCAAGGTGGGGAAATTTCATCATCTGTATTCAATGAGCTGAGGTGTCTTCTTCGCGCTCTGGTCATGCTGGAACTTTCTGATGCCGATAAATTGCGGCACTTTTGCGAGCATCGTGAAGACCCCGTATTCGATGGCGCGAAGCGGACTACCGGCTCGCCTCAGTGTCGGACGCGCAATCCGCAGGGACTGCAGAAGTGTTAACGTTAAAAGGCCCCCGGCGATGAGCCATCCAGTAACCATCCAGCCTACAAGGAGCCAAAATAGAGCAATCCCAAAGCCCGCCGTCCAAATCGTCATCCATTGAATGGAACTCCCAACCAAATGCTGAAAAGGCCGTTTCCCACTCCCTTTGCTCCGTGATTTTCGTGTCACAACATCCGCAGCCCCGTACCCAGCCCGCAAACAACGTTTCCACCACTGAATCCAATGAAGAATATTTGCATCATGGATACTCATATCGGAATCCAGCCGCTGGATTTTCCAACCAACCAAACGCAATCGAAGGCACATTTCAGGCTCCTCCCCTGCGATCAACGTTTCCTCATAGCCACCGATCTGTTCGAGCGCACTTCTAAGGATGAGTGCATCCCCCCCGCAGCTATTGGCCTCTCCGATCGGTGTATTCCACTCGATATCGCAGAGCCTGTTGAAAACAGACTTTTCCGGAAAACGCTCGCGCCGCCTGCCGCAAACAACGGCGTAAGTCGGATTTTCATTAAGGAACGATTCGGCTTTTGAGACCCATCCCTCCACAAGTTCGCAATCCCCATCCACAAAGTGGATAAGTTCAATTTCGGGCCATCGCTCAATCATCCTCTTCCACCCTGCATTTCGGGCCCGCGCCATACTGAACGCCTCAGAAAAATCGAGTTCGATGACTTCCGCACCAATGGATTTCGCCAAGGATACACTGCCATCACTGGAACCGGAATCCACATAGACAATACGCCCACCTTCTCGCTGAATTGAACGAAGGCAGACCTCAAGCCTTTCCCCTTCGTTTCGCCCAATGACCACAAATCCAATCATGGTTTTTGTTCCTCCAATTCTTCAAAGAATCCCGCGTATTGATTGGCGATGGCATCCCACGAAAACCGTTCTGCGATGACTTGATGGAGAGCCTTTTTATCAGCAACAGGGCCCTCTAAAACGTCCTGCAAAGCAGTTGCAATAATCCGTGGTTCGGATGTATCGAGAAGCGAAGCGTGGTTTCCTAGTATCCAATGTGTGGTGCTGTAGTCATGGGCAACTACAGGGGTTCCACAAGCCATGGCTTCGATATAGACGTTCCCGAATGATTCATCTCGGCTCAGGTGAAGAAAAACGTCACCGGAGCGGTAGAATGCGGGCATTCTATCCGGCGAAAGGTTCATTCGAATATAGCGCTCCGGAAGAAGTTCCCTAGCCAACTCATCAACCCCGTCACGAGAAGGACCATCACCCGCAATGGCCAGCGTCACATCATCCAAGAGCGCAACGGCCCTGACTCCAACTGTCACGTTTTTTGATGGGATCAATGCGCTCGCCATAAGAACGATTTTCTTATCCGTGGGGAGCCCGAGATCGGCGCGCGCGTCTTCGCCCGGTTTAAATCGCGTGAGATTCACACCATTGGGAATGAGCTTGGAATTCCACTCGCGTTTATGTGCTTCATGGAATCCGGGGTTTGTGCAAACAAGCCCATCGCAATGAAACCACCTGAATTCGGAATTGCTGCGGTATGCAGGATGATCCCCATTTTGCGTCACAAAAACATGCTGAGATCTTTTTCCGTTCTGGTTTTTCATCCCACGCAAGACCCAACTCACAAACGGATAACTGCATGTCACTGTGATGTCGGGATGTTCACTTCGGACGTGTTTTCTTAGACCCCAAGCAAAGGTCATTTCCTCCCAACGGATCTCACTTCTGAGTGGCGGGAATTTGGGGAACTTCCCAAAACAGTCTCGTGAAATCATCGGCGTTTGGAGGAAGCGATAATGTCGACCGGAAACGGGGGTTCCCGAACCTGCCAAGGTCACCTCAAAGCCTCCTAACTCCGAAAGCTTCGGAGCTAACGATTCAAAGGCCACTTCGGCCCCACGATGGATCGAATGCAAGCCGGGCAGTGCGATGAGGACCTTCATTTGTTGAACCCCCCGGTGAGAATTTCGAGGCCGCTTTGAATGTCAGCCGCTTTTTGAGAACTTCGATCCCCACGAATAAGCGAATAGAGACGACGCAGTGCAAACATCGTTATGTAGGACGCATGCACAAACATTTCGGCAAGACGGCCGTAGCATTTGCGTTGAACGAGCAAGCGCGCCTTCCATGTATGAATATCCTTTTCCCGATTTCGCACGCGTGTGGAATCCGAGGAGGATCCGCCGAGGTGAACGATTTCTGCACCGGGATCGAAGCGGATCCCCCATCCGTGCTTGCGAAGCCGGAAACAATATTCGCAATCCTCGCCGTAAAAGAAAAAGTCTTCATCGAGAAAACCCACTTCCTTAATCGCTTTTGTTCTAAGGAAGAAAAAGGCACCGCCTATCCAATCAACGTTTCTCGGTCCCCCTGTCCGATCCCACCCCCTATTTTCAAGATCCGCCCATCGAAACAGGGACGGCAACATCCATGGGAGCCCAAAAGCTCTCACTGATTCGCGAAGCGGCGTCGGAAATCGACGGCATACATTTTGAACGCTTTCGTCCGCATTTCTCAGCATGCAACTCATGGCTCCGATCGAGGAATCGGTCTCCATGATTTGCGTGCAATAGGCAATCGCCTGTCCGCTCAGAATGGTGTCACTATTGAGGAGAAGAATGTATTCCGGGGATGGAGCCAACGCCATCAACTCTCGCATGATCGCGTTGTTCCCACCCGCGAATCCGAGGTTTTTTTCAAATGGACGGAATTCCAGCCAACTTGAATCCCATTGATTTTCGGCAATGGCGCATTGGATCTTGGAAACCGACTCGTCCCCTGACGCATTATCGACCAGAATGACTCTCATACCCGGGCACGCGTGGGACCACGAGGAGGTGGCCGTCGTCGAGCCGGTCGACGTCGCCGGCTCGCCCGCCGGTTCGCCCACCTTCACGCCCGCTGCCTGCTGCTGCATTCGATCGCCACCTTTGCGCTGATGATCGCCGTTCTCGCCCCCCTCTCGCTTGCGCTTGCGGTCGCCGCTCTGCCCTGCCAGCGTGCGCGACGACGAGATCGACTTGGGATCGGCCTTGGGCTTCTTGGCGTTCGCTCTGCTGTGGTACTCCACCAGCTGCTCCTCGAAGTCC
>JALQZP010000115.1 GCA_023258235.1 Terrimicrobiaceae bacterium
AGGCGCTCTGCATCATGGACGAGCCGGAATTCGCCCAAGAGCGTATCAAGCAACGCTTCGCCAAAATGGTCGATCACCCCGAATACACCACGCTCTGGGAAGGGTGGGGGATTGGAGCCGAAGGCTTCGGCGGCGGAACGATCAACCACGCCTGGAGCGGCGGCCCGCTCACAATCATGTCGCAATACTTTGGCGGCATAGCCCCGACCGCTCCCGCGTTTTCCAAATACTCGGTCCTTCCGCAAATGGGCTCGCTCGGAAAAGTCAGCACCAAGGTTGTCACGCCCAAGGGCGACATTGTGCTCCATTTGTCGAAGACGAAGGGTAGCTTCGCCATGGAGTTGACCTCCCCCACCGGCACGCAGGCCACCGTGGGCATCCCCATGCCCAAGGGAGGAAAAATCACGGAGGTGAAAGCCAACGGCCAGTCCGTCTGGAGCGATGGAAAGCCGGGCGCGGTCGTTCCGGGTTTGCGGTTCGTTGAAGCCAACCCGCGCTATTTGGTCTTTGCTGTCGATCCCGGCAAATGGTCCTTCACTTCGTCCGAGTCTTCCTGCTCCGATAAATAAAAACCCCTTCCAGTCGAAACCGGAAGGGGTTTTGTGTGAATGGATTTAAACGATCTTAGAACGCGAAGGCCACTTTGCCACCGCCCCAGAAGGTGCTAGGCTGGGTGATGCCATAGAGGTCCTCGAAGGCGTAGCTGTATGCAACATAACCAGAAATGGTGATGGTATCGTTAACCTTCCAAGGAAGGGCCACACCGAATTCCACACTGTTGGCTCCGTCGAATTGTTGCAGGTTGCCATTGAGGTTGTAACCAAAGTTCAAACCGAAGGCAGCCCATGGATCAACGGAAAGAACACCCTTGATCACAGGGATGCTACCGTTCACACGAAGGTCAAGGTAGCTGCTGGCTGTGTTGACCAAGCCGTTTGCAAGACCTGTATCGTTGTCAGGACCGAGATTGAAGAAGTAGGTCGCTGAAGGAGTGAGTGTCATGAATCCGAGGTCGATGTTATAAGCAACCTTGGCGTTCAACTCGTTGGCGAAGTCCTGTGCACCTGGAGGATAAACATAGTAGAATGTGTATCCCAATCCAACCGAGAGGTCGCCAAAACTGTGCATGTAGTTGAGGTAGGCATCAAACTCGCGATAGCTTGCTTTGCTCAAGCCGAACGCTTGCCATCCCCCGATGGTGAGTGTGTCACTGTTGGAAATGTTCCATGTGAAGTTGGCGTCTGTCCACCACAAGCTGTTGCCGTATCCGCCATTGGTGCGAAGCGTGTTCACGCCACGGAACATGTAAAGGCTGTCATATCCAGTGCTGAGAGCAGCGTTATACCACGGCTTGGCTTCCTCCTCGACCACGACGGTCTCTTTGAAGGATTTCGTGCCGGCGAAGAGTGGAGTAGATGCGAGAGCAGCTACAAGACTCGTTAGAGCAACAATTTTTGTCAGTTTCATGTGTGTTTGTGTGTTTGTTTTTCTGATCCATTCCCGTTTTGACGCGGTTCAGGATATTTGTTTTTGCGCTTCGGAAAGAGGCGCTGCAATTTCTAAAGCACTAATCGTGCCACGTTGTATCACGCTGATTTGCAGCGTCAAATTTTTTTTGCCATTTTTTTTTGAACAAAAAACAACAGGAACTGTCTCGTTTTGTGCGCCATGATTTCTTGCGTCCGGTACGGATAGCGATCAATCCCTGATGAGACTGATATCCTCGGGGCGGATGCCGGCAAAGATGGACTCTCCCTCATGGAAGTCGAAATCGGTCTGGCCGTCATTGGTGAGAAGGGCACGGAGTTGGAGTCCGCCTTCGACTTCGAGAGTCAGGTCATCCACGGCGCCCTTGAAGACTTCCATGGAGATGTGGGCGGGGAAGGAGTTCACGCCTCCGGGATTCGTGCGGTGGAGGAGGATTTTTTCGGGTCGGAGAGAGAGGAGTATTTTATCGCTGGTGGGGATGGGGGAATTTGGAATGCGAAGGGGGAGTCCGCCTTCGAGTCGGCAGAGGGTGTGGGTCTCGTCCGCGCCGATAACTTCAGCCTCGATGATATTCGTTTCCCCAATAAAGGACGCGACGAAGCGGGTGGCGGGCTGGTAGTAGATCTCATGCACGGTGCCGATCTGCTCGACGTGGCCTTCATTCATCACGGCCACGCGGTCGCTCATGGCAAGGGCTTCCTCTTGGTCGTGGGTGACAAAGATGAAGGTGATGCCGAGTTTTTTCTGTAGTTGCTTGAGTTCGACGCGCATTTGAGCTCGCAATTTGGCATCGAGGGCGCTGAGGGGCTCGTCGAGGAGCAGAACCTTGGGTTCGCAGATGATCGCCCTGGCCAGGGCGACACGTTGGCGCTGACCGCCGGACATCTGGGCGGGCTTCCGATCGACGAAGGCTTCCAGGGATGTCATCTGGATCACGCGTTCGACCCGTTTCTTGATTTCCGGAGCCGCCACCCGCTTCATGCGAAGACCAAAGGCGATATTCTCGTAGATCGTCAGGTGGGGAAAGAGGGCGTAGTTCTGAAAGACCTGATTCACATCCCTGCGGTAGGGGGGATCGACAGTCACATCGCGTCCATCGATGAGGATCCGGCCGGACGTGGGGGCGTCAAATCCACTGATGAGTCGAAGGCAGGTCGTCTTGCCGCAACCCGAAGGGCCAAGAAAGGTCATAAACTCGCCGGCCTTGATCTCAAAGCTGGCGCACTTGAGGGCCTCAAAGGTGCCGAAGCATTTGGTGACATCGCGGAGCTCAACCATTGTTAACGGTCAGCCTACATTCCCTCGGCGGTGAATTCCATGAATTTGTGGGGTGTTTTACCCGTTTTGTTCAAAAATGGCGCGCCAGTGAGCGAGACGTTCCTTGATGCGTTTTTCGAGGCCGTTTTCCGTAGGTTCATAATACCGCCTGCCTTCGGGGAGGTAGGCTTGGGGAACATAGGATCCCTCGAAATCGTGGCTATAAAGATAGCCTTTTCCATGGCCCAAGCGCTCGGAGCCTTTGTAGTGGCCGTCGCGGAGGTGGGTGGGAACGGCGAGGGTTCGACCCTCGCGAATTTCCTGCGAGGCCTTGCCGATGGCGACCGTGCAGCTGTTGCTTTTCGGTGCGGTGGCCAAATAAACGGTCGCATGGGCGAGGAGGAGGTTGGCTTCGGGGAGGCCGATGAACTCCACGGCCTGCGCGGCGGCCTGCGCGACCAGAAGCGCGTTGGAGTCCGCCATGCCGATGTCTTCGCTGGCGCAAATGACAAGACGACGGGTGATGAAGCGGACCTCCTCGCCGGCGTGGAGCATTTTTGCGAGCCAGTAAATGGCGGCGTCCGGATCGCTGCCCCGGATGCTTTTGATAAACGCGCTGATCGTGTCGTAGTGTCCGTCACCCGTCCCATCATAAACGACCGCTTTTTTTTGAATGCTTTCTTGGGCTGCCGTTAGATCGATGCGGATCAGACCGTCCGCATCACTCGGCGAGCTGAGCGCGGCGATTTCAAGGGAATTGAGGCATTTCCTGGCGTCCCCGTCACTGAGTTTCGCCAGGAATGCGGCGGCGTCGGGATCAATGACGATGCGGCGCGATCCGAGTCCGCGATCCGAGTCGCGCAAGGCGCGGTCGATGAGATGCAGAAGATTTTTTTCGAGCAGGGGTTTCAGCTCAAAAATCTGTGACCGGGAGAGGAGGGCGCTGTTGATGCTGAAAAAGGGGTTTTGTGTCGTGGCACCGATGAGTCGCAGGGCGCCGCTCTCGACCTCGGGAAGGAGGACATCCTGCTGGGCTTTGTTGAACCGGTGGATCTCATCCACGAAGAGGATCGTCCTTTCGCCGGAATGCGAGCGTCTCGCAATCGCCGAAGCCACGATGCGGCGGATATCGGCCACGTTGCTTTCCACGCCGCTCAGGCGTTCGAAACGGGACTTCGTTGCGCCGGCGATCACTTGGGCCAAAGTCGTTTTACCGGTTCCGGGCGGACCGTAGAGAAGAAGGGACGAGATGCGATCTGCCTCGATCGCCCGGCGGAGCATCTTCCCTGTGCCAAGAATGTGATCCTGTCCGCAGTATTCCTCCAGGGTTCGCGGACGCATGCGAGTGGCGAGTGGGGCGTCGCGATCGGTGATGGAATTTTCAGGAAAAAGGTCGTCCACGGTGTCCAAGGGATAGTCGCCTATAAAGGCTGGCAGTTGAACCAAGAAATTTCAATGACGGCAAATTGATTGCCGATGTCGGGGGCGACATAGGCCTGCCTTCGCTTGCCAACCGCCCATGGTGTCAAAACTTTTGAGTCAACAGGAAGCAGGCTCAAGTCGGAAAAAAAACTTGCTGCCAAGGATTACGGGGCTCATGTTTTGGAGTTTGCGAGCAGCTTATCTCTCTGTAATGAACCGTCAAAAACACCTCTCCCATCATGATATTTGTCGATTTTTCGCAAATACGGGCGATCGCTTTTTACAATTAAACACCGGTTTACCTTTCGGATTCTAGGGGCTTCCACTCGATGTCTAGTTCGCGTAATCGTCCCGTTGTCGATGTGTTGATCCACTGTCCTGGATCCCATGGTGTCATACCAGATCAGGTTCACAAACAAGCCTCGGCATTGTTTCAAATGGGTATCAAGGTTCTCCTGCTCTGCGCCCCGGGATTTTTGAGAACCCGAAATGCGGAGTACCCGGTTTCCATCTGCATGGAAGAGGGAGCCAGTTCACAAAACCAAGGGAGCGCCTCGAAAAAGCTGGCCAAGTCGATACAAGCCATTCGCAATCAATTTCGCTTCGCATGGGAAGTCTACAAGCACCGCCCGAGCATTGTCCTAGCCGCCAGTCACGTGGAAATGCATGCCGCGCTCTGGATTTGGCCTCATATCCTGCTCGCGCTGTTTTTTAAGACCATCTACGCGTTAAACCTGCATTTTTCGCCAAAGGACAAAAACAGTGGCGGGAAATGGTGGTCACGCCTTTCCAGCAGTTTGGCCTTTGAGCCATTCCGCATCGCTATCGCCCACAAGCATATCTCTCATCCTGTCGTCGTGCCTAAGTTTGTCCGCATGGTCGAGGTTCCGATCGGTCCCGAAAAAACCATGTCCATTGCGGAGAATGTCAAAAAAATCCGCAAGTCGTGGAATGTGCCCCGAGGCAAGAAGGTTTTCATGGCCTTCGGGTCGATTCGCAACCATAAAAACCTCGATCTTTCCATAAGGGCCTTATTGGATAATCCGAATGCATTTCTGGTCGTGATCGGTAATGCGCCAAGCCATAAAGATCGTCCAATTAAATACTACCAGATGCTTGCGGATGATCTTGGTCTGAGTAAGAGGGTCTTTATTTCGGATATGTTTGTGCATGATGAGAGGCGTTTGAGCTACTTCATGGCAGCAGACTTTTTATTGCTCACCCATGCGGGTTCCTTCCACTCTCAAACATCTTCGCTGACGACTGCGGTGAATGCGCGCCGTCGCGTTCTTGCATCCAGTGGCTCCAGTCCGATGCGGGATTTGATTGAGCATTATGGTTTGGGTGTATTCGTTGAGCCCGATTCCAGCGAGGCCGTCGCGGACGGCATGGCTACACTCCTTAACTCGGAACTGCCCGAACCGAATTGGGAGGAATACGAGAGCTATGCCACCTGGGAGACCAATGTTACCCGCCTTATCCAGGCTTCCACCGATTTCATCAATAACAGGCCTACTCCGCAGCGACAGTTTGAAGGTTTGGAAGACGAGGCCATGCCTTTGCCTACTATCATAAAGGCGCGGTCTCTCTTGAAGCCCAGACCCGAACGAGTCAAAAAGTCTCCGGCCACTCAGCGGGAGGCTAAACCTTTTCCCAAATCCGAACTTAAAACACCATCTCAAGCGGCAAGCACAACCGGGAAAAAGCGAGGCAGACCGCCCAAGGCTGCGCAAAAGGAAACCAAACTCCAAGCAGCCCCAGTCCAGTCAACGGTTGGCCCAGTTCCCGCTAAACGCGGACGCAAACCGAAGGTCGTGCTCGCCGCAGATGCGAATAACAAAGCCGCCAAGGTTCCCAAATCTCCGGCGCCCATTGTTCCGAAGTCGCCTGTCAAACGAGGTCGCAAGCCGAAAGTGGCTGCGGACGGAATGACGAGTGGTTCCGCGAAGGCTGCTGAAGTTCCTGTGAAAAAAGTCACTGCAAAAAAACCGAAAGACCTCCCATTTTCCGGTTCTGAGAAATCGCCCGTCGAGATTGCTCGTCTCCGCGAGGTTAATCTTCGTCGCCGCGCTCTTCGTCGCCGCAGGATGGTAGCTGGTTCCTCCAAAAACTAGGTGTTTTGCTTTTCTTCACCATCATCCCATCACTTGGTTGGGTGATGGTGCAGATGGATCCGGCGGAACGGGAGGTGGGTTTGGCGGCGCTGGTTTTGTTCACATCCAGCACCCCGCACGGACTTTTTCAAAAGCCGTTTTCTTTTGTGTTCGTCGAATGGATACGGGTTTTTC
>JALQZP010000116.1 GCA_023258235.1 Terrimicrobiaceae bacterium
GATTTCGGATCGCATCTCCTCTGTCACAGGATCGACTTTTTGAGGATCCGTGCCGAGATAAAAGAGGAAAGCGCCCGGAGCGAGACCGCAGAATTGGGTGGCTCCCACAAAATAGGCCAGGCCCATCTTTTCGCGAATTCGGTTGAAGAAGCGGGATCCAAGGTCACTCGAGGCCACGCTGAGAAGCTCCAGAGCGATGCGATCCGGATCCTTCGCCGAGGCTCCCTGATACCCGATCATCAAGACAGCTTGTTTCTTGTCCACAAGAGCCTTGGCGGGAGGCACGCTGCGATTCGGGGCGGCGGATGGCACATTTTCAAATGCCAACTGACCTGAAGGAAGTGAGCCAAGGTTTTTTTCAAGAAGAGCGCGAACCTCTTCCGCTTTCACATCGCCGAAAACGGAAATCACGCCGTTGCGGGCGGTCGCAAAACTTTTGTGGAACGCCTTGAGTTGATCTTGGGTAATCGCATTGACCGAGTCGGGGGAGCCCAGATTGCGAAGACCGTAGGGATGATCGCCAAAGAGATTTTCACGAACGAGATTGCGTGCGACCGAGGTCACTTGCTCCTCGTCCGCTTTGATTCCGGCGACTTGGCTTTTCTTTTCGAGTTCGATTTCGCGTTCGGGGAATACCGGGTTCAGAAGAACATCGGAGAGGAGTTCTATGCCGAGGGCCAGGTCGGGCTGCATGACGTCCACACCCACGCTGAACGAGTTATTCCCGCTATCCGAGCCGATGTTGCCGCCGACGCCTTCAATCTGGTCGGCGAGTTGCTCGGCCGTGCGCGTTTTTGTGCCTTTGAGCAAGGTGCGGGCATACAGCCGTGTGATGCCGTTCGTGGCGCGAGTTTCGGCGAGAAGTCCTCCTCGGAAAACCGCATTGATGGAAACCAGCGGCAAGCGAGCATCTTCACGTACGAGGAGGCGGAGTCCGTTGGAGAGGGTGAACTTCTGGATTTCGCCTGGCTTGATATCTTCCTTGCCCGACTTTTTCGCCGAGAGGGAACCTGTGGGGTTGAGAGAGGTGATGTTGATCGTGTCGTCCCGCAGGTACTGGTTGGCAACGCGCTGGATGTCGGCTTCCGTGACCTTTGATATCAAGTCGATGTAGTGTTTTGAGAAGTTCAGATTACGGGTCAGCATCCAGTTTGAACCCACATCGCTTGCCTTGCCGCGCGCGGTGGTGAGGGCTCCCAATTGCGAAGACAGGATGGAACGCCGGGCACGCTCGAGTTCGGCTTTGGTGACGCCGTTTTTCTTGAGGTCCTCGAGAATGGCGAGGGATTCCTTCTCAGCAGCATCGCGTTTATTGGGGTCGGTGACGGCCTGCATCACGAAGATGCCTTCGTTCTGAAGCGAGAACATGCCAGCCGATGCGCTGTGAGCGATCTCTTTTCTCTCCCGGATTTCGCGGTTGAGGCGCGAACTGGAACCACCACCGAGGATATCACCAAGGATTTCGAGTGCGGGAGTATCGGGGTTCGTGAGACCGGGAATCCGCCAAGAAAGCGAAAGGCGGGAAAGTTCCGTGGGGAATTCCTCGTGGATCTGCCGACGGCCCATTTGCGCTGGCTCATTGGCGATGTAGACGGGATCGAGTGCCCCGCGCGGAGTCGATGCGAAATGCTTGCCGAGTTCCTCGTGAATCTTGGATGCATCAACATCACCTACCACGACAAACGTGAGATTGTTCGGGACGTAACGGGCCTTGTAGTAATTAAGGACGTCTTCGCGGGTGAGCTTGTTGTAGACGTCGAGGTAACCGATCACCGGATGCCGATAGGGACTCTCCTTGAAAACCGTATCCAGCATGAGTTGGGAGCTTTGGCGGCCGGGGTCATCAAACCCCATCGCAAACTCGCGTCGGATGACCTCTTGTTCCTTGGTGTATTCCTCTTCCGGGAGGGTCGCGTTTTGCATGGCGTCGGCCAAGATTTCAACAGCCTCGGAGGCTCCATCCGCCGGGGTATCAATCCAGTAAACTGTCCGATCGAAAGAGGTGTAGGCATTGATATAGCCGCCACGGTTCTGGATTTGCTTGGCTATCTCCCCGGGAGCGCGAGTCGTCGTGCCTTTGAATAACATATGCTCCAGAATGTGAGACATGCCGGCTCCCATCTTTGTGCCTTCATGGATGCTGCCTGTGGCGCACCAGGCTTGAACGCTCGCCACGGGCGCACTGCGATCCTCCTCGACGATGAGTGTGAGCCCGTTGTCATAAGTGAAAACTTGGGCGGCAGACTCTGGCAAAGCGGGGGTGGAATGGGATGCGGCTGGTGCGTGTGCGGACATAAGTAAAAAAGCAAAGGCGGCTGGAATCAAAAACCGGCGGAGTATCATAAGGTGGGTTCGACCTCGGCTGGAGGTTCATCGTTCAAAGGATTTTCCTCGGGACGGAATGGCAGAACAAAGGAATCCTGAAAATCAAACACGTTGCGGAACGACTCGAGCGTATCCTCATCGGTTTTCCCGAAAATGCCTGCTTGCACGAGATTGAAAACCATCTGACCGACGTCCTCTGTGCTCCTAACGCCCCAGTAGTCGAGAACCATGAAGGCCATCGGTCCGAATTCATTGAGGGCGTGGAGTCGGAAGCCCTCCAGAAGTTCGATGGCTCCCACATGCGGGCTCGTTTCCTTGCGGGACTTTTTGCGCCGTTTGATCGTGGCTTCGAGTGAGTCCCTCAGAAAAAGGTAGGCTTCCGGGTGGTAACGGTTGTCCTCGCGGGAGAGGGCCTCGATGGTTTCTTGAAATCCTGTGGTCTGCATCAGTGGGTCTTGCGAGCCTGCTCCAGCGAAGCCTCCAGTGGGCGGGTTTGCCTCCAATGCTGGACACCAAGCCCAAGCAAAAGAATGAAAACAAAGCCCGCAACGAGGAGTTGTTCGCGGCGTGTCAGCTCAAACATGACCCCCATCATAATGCCAATTCCTCAACGTGCAAGACACGCGATGGGCGATACGCAGCAGCTATGACAAAAAAGTCTTTGTCAAGTGGGGTGAACTTGTGAGAGACCAACAAGTGAAGCTTATGAAGAAACTCCTTCTCCCCCTGCTCATTCTGAACGGCATCACCAACTTTGCCATGGCTCAACCCCTAGATCCAGACGTTCCATCTGAAGATCTTGCAAACCATGGTTCGCTTTTTGGTCACTCGCGATTCTGGTCCTACTACAACCCTTATCCGTCGAATTACATCACCTCTCAGGAATGGTGGGATGGCAATGCCTTCTTGGGCGACTTCTGGGGACTTCGAAACATGATCGACGACGCCGGATTGGAAGCCTCCGCGAGCTACACCAACAATATCGCTGGCAATCCAGTGGGTGGTCGAAGCCAAGGATTCGCCTATGCCGACAACTTCAGCGTCGGCCTTCAGTTTGATTTTGAAAAACTTCTCGGGTGGCATGGTTTGTCTCTTGTCGTGAGTGCTCTTGACCGGAATGGATCCAATCTTTCCGCGAGAAATATTGGCAACCAGTTTACTGTCCAGCAGGTCTATGGAACGCAAACGGCCGTTTTTTACGCTCTCGCTCTGGAGCAACGCCTCTTGGAGGATAAGCTTTCCATTAAGATCGGGCGCTTCACCACGGGTGACGACTTTGCCTCCTCGCCCCTCTACTGGCTCTATATGAACAATGGCATCGACGGCAATCCGCAGGCCCTTCCTGTCAATACCGGCTTTTCCAGCTACCCTGCTGCCGTTTGGGGGGCTCGCTTGCGCATCGATCCCACACCGGAGTGGAACGCGATGGCCGGCATCTATCAAACAACCAATCCTGATCTCTACAAATATCACGGGCTGAATTGGAGCATGAATTCCAATGACGGCGTTCTGATGATTGGACAGATCGGATGGACACCTGAATTTTTCAAAAAGCCGGTTGGCGCTCAATCGAAGTCCTCGGATGGAAAAACCGCCGTTGCTTCCAAGTCGCTCTCGGAAGGCAAGACCGTTAAGCCTGCCGCTAGCGAGAGCGACATGAGCGGCCTTCAAGGGCACTATTGGTTCGGAGCCTACTACTCCCCCTCGCAATATGCCGAGTTCAACTCCACAGGTTCCGCGACAAACTCCTATGGCTTTTATTGGCATGCGGATCAGATGATATGGAAAGAGGATGTCGCCAGCGATCAAGGGCTTATTCTCTGGTCTGCCGTTGTCCTCTCGCCGCAACAAAATATTTCCAAACTTCCATTCCAGATCAATGCCGGAGCGGTCTATCGCGGCCTCATCCCCACACGTGACAGCGACTGCACGATGCTTGGTTTTGTCTATGGCAATTTCAGCGATGACTATGCGGCTCAGGTCAGTGCGACTGGAACTGGAACCCCTCAATACGAAATTGCCGCCGAGATGGGGTATCGCTTCAATCTCACAAAATTCGCCTACATCCAGCCGAACATACAATGGATTATCAATCCTGGCGGCACTGGTAATATCCCGAACGCCCTCGTCCTCGGAGCGCAGATGGGAGTCACTTTTTAGAAACCCTCGCTGTATCTGCCTGACCGGGCTGGGTCAGGCAGAGGGAAAGTTGTGTGTGACTCGCTGCGGAACTTATCGGACTATTTTGCGATCGGGCGGAGTGTGATTTTGCGGAGGTTGAAGGGCTTCCAACCTTCGGTATCAGGGCGGAGGGTGAGTTGCTGATCGTCGGACCCGGCGATACGGATTTTGCCGAGGTTTTGGGTTTGGAAGGTATGGTAGTCGCCGGTGGCGGCAAGGTTGACTGCGAGTTTTTCTCCACCTGTTTTCGCTGTGGTTTTGGCGTTTTGAATACCTGAAATATCAACTTGGAGAGACGGGGTTGCCGCGCCAACTTCGAGTGTGGCTTTGGCATTTTCGAGGCCGGAAATTTCCGCCAAAACCTCATAGTCGCCGGCATTGAGACCACTGAAGGCCCAACTGACCGAGGCCTCGGGGTTAGTCCAACTGGCAATTTCAATCCCGTCCTTGTTTTGTTGGAGGCTTGGTGCACCACCCTTCTTGGGGATGCCGATATCGACCAACTGCGCAGGCAATGCGAGTGATCCATCGGAAGCCGGCTTGATGAAAATCTGCACAACATTGGGCTTGCCGCTGATTTCCATTTTGATGACCGAAGCGATGGCATCCGGCGCTTCCGCTGGAAGATCCAGAGCAATTCCATTTGCTGTCTTTTCGGATTTCAATTTGGTGCCGCTGACGAGCAGGTTGGCGGATTTCACTTTGTTCTGCAGGCCAGGAATGAGGAGCTTGCCATCCTTCGGCCAATCGAAGACATGGAGATACAAGGTGGTGCTGTTCTCATGCTTCTTTTTTGTGCAGCGTCCCCATGTCAATTTCTCGAACGGGCTCGCAGTCGTTCCATAAATCGACTCGCCGTTGAGATCCATCCATTTGCCCATTTCCTGGAGGCGTTCGATGGTGGGTTGGGGGACTAGGCCCTCGCCTGTCGGCCCGATGTTGAGAAGATAGTTGCCTCCCTTGCTGGCAATATCGATGAGGTTTCTCAGGAGTTCGGACGTGGATTTCCAACTATCGTCGTCGCTTTTGTAGCCCCAGGTGTGGTTGATGGTCATGCATCCCTCCCAATCCTGATCTCCGAGACCGGTTGCCGGGATGTGCTGCTCAGGTGTTTCGGTATCGCCGGAGAAGGGTTCGCGCTTGCCGGACTTGATCGCCTCCATGTCCACGATGCCGCAGGGCGCGACTTTCAAGACACGGTTGTTGTGAATGATTCCGGGTTTGAGTTTGAGGAGTTCGACCAATTTCGCCGCGCGCTCCTCATTCATGGCAGCTGGTGTATCCCACCAGAGAATAGAGGGAAATTCACCGTAATTGGTGAGCAACTCGCGCACTTGGGGAACTGCGATCTCATCGATGTATTGGTCCATCGTGCGCTTGTTGTTCGGGTCTGGATTGCAGGCACCGCCATTGATCCAGTCCTGCGCTTGCGAATAGTAAAAGCCGAGCTTGATGCCATGTTTGCGACAAGCTTCGGCGAGTGGTTGAAGGACATCCTTGCCATAGGGAGTAAGCTTAATGTTCCAGTCGCTGGCGGCGGAAGGGAACATGGCAAAGCCATCATGGTGCTTTGCTGTAATGACGATATACTTCATCCCAGCTTGTTTGGCGAGTCGCACCCAGGCATCGGCATCATATTTGGTGGGATTGAAATCCTTCGCGAAGGCCTTGTATTTATCGATCGGGATATTTCCCTTGTTCATGATCCACTCGCCGTATCCCGGAACTGGTTGTCCCTCATAAAAACCGGCCGGAGTGGAATAGACGCCCCAGTGTATGAACATACCGAAGCGGGCATCG
>JALQZP010000117.1 GCA_023258235.1 Terrimicrobiaceae bacterium
ACAGCCGCTTCACACCCGGCGCGCCCCAGCAATCCTCGGCACTCGCAAATCAACGGCCACATTATTATTTAAAATGCTCTAAATAACGGTTGGATTTTGAAAAAAATCTTCGAGAGAAATTCCGCCAGATCCGATGATTCTTGGGGAGGACTTCGGATACTGCTTTTTGAAGGCTCTAAGGCCGGAAACTTTGTCCGGACGTCCGCTTTTGACTTCAATGGCGATGAGGTTGGGACCGTCGCTAATGAGGAAATCCGCTTCGATCGACCCGTCTCGCCAGTAGTGGACGCTCGTGCTGGGAGTGTTATACTCTTGAATTAGTGCCGCGCCAACAGCGTTTTCGACAAGTCTCCCGCGCCAAGCGGGATCGAGATTTTTTGTTGTAAGGTGTCTGGGGTTTACCGCTGTGACAAGGGCGTTGTTTTGAATGATTAATTTTGGGCTGCTGGCGCGTCGGCGCACCTCGCCTCCGGAGTAGGCAGAGAGTCCGGTGATCAAAAAGGCTTGCCCTAGAAGTTGGAGGTAATGCGACAAGGTGGTCGTATTACCGGCATCAACCAATTGTCCGAGCATTTTATTAAATGACAAAACCTGTGAGGGATAATGTGTGGCAAGTCCAAAGAGATGCCGCAGCAAAGCGGGTTTTGCGACGGTCTCCAATTGAAGGATATCGCGAGAAAGTGTGGTTTCGATGAGTGAGTCGTTAATATAACGACGCCATAATTCAGGATCGCTTATGTAGTTCGCTGCTCCGGGGTAACCTCCATAAAGCATCCATGTATCTAGATCCCAGCCAAAAGCCTCTCGCATTTCAGGCCATGCCCAATGGGTGCATCGGTGAAGGAAAAAACGCCCAGCAAGACTTTCCGAAAGTCCTTTCTGGAGCAAGAGGGCGGATGAGCCAAGAAGTAGCGGTTGGATTTTTCTTGTGGTATCGGTATCCCATAGGCGCTTCATTTCTTCGCTCCAACCCCGGACTTTCTGTATTTCGTCTAGAATCAACCACACGGGAGCATCGGAGTTAATTCCCAAGCGCAAAGCGGCATTCCATTGTGCCTCAATCCATTCTGGGCCAGGCGGCAAGGCCTCGTCAGCGCTGGCGTAGTGGCTGGGATAACCGCTTTTTAACGCCGCCTGTTTGGCAGCAGTCGTCTTCCCAACTTGGCGTGGGCCAATGACAATCTGAAGCCGCCGGGGCGAAATGGACGTAAAACGAAGAATCTCACTGACTATTTTTCTTTCAAACATAAATATAATGAGTTGCTTTTGAGATTAAATCCACTTTTACTCAATGAGTGAGTAAAAATACTCAGCGAGCGATTAATGTCAAGGGATTTTGCAAAGAAGCGCAACGTCCCTTCGGCTATCGTTCGACTCAACGGGAATCCGTATCGTTGTGGCTTTGTGAGGCAAGTTTTACGGCCGAGTTTTCACCCAAGGAGCATTCTGAAATTCTGTTAATTTTGCGGTCAAAAAAGAATTGGCAGAATCTTTTGTTTAAGAAAGAAAACCTATCATTTCTAATGGCATTCGACCGAGGGACGGGGCGATATTTGGGGCGAGGACGATCTTTTGATCGACCGTAACTCCTTTAAATTGGGAGCGGCCTTTTCCCTTGCCTCCGATTTCGAAGACGATCTTGCGATCCCGATATTCGATAAGGAAATCGGGAGTCTTTTGACCGGTTGTCGATTTCAAATACTGAATAGGAATACCCGCTTGCCGCATCGCCATGGCAAAGAAGTCCTCCCTCAATCCACCAATAGCCTCATCCAAAGGTCTATGGAGAAGGCGGAGCGGTGGAATCAAGAGAATTTTCGGTTCGCGTAGCACATTGGTCCCAGCAGGAAAGATGCGTTGCAGGAGAAATGCTTGCTCGAAGGCCTCGCTGTATTGCTCGGCTTTGTATTTCGTGATCCCGAGATTTTTGGATAGCGAGGTGTAGTTGATGCCATCGACTTGCGATTTAGCGATAAATGCAATAAACTTTTCCAGAATCGGGATTTCATCGATCCGCAGTCTGCGTGTAGTTGGAATATCCCGTGCGATGATTTTCGAGACTGTGCCTCGTAGGTGTGGCAAGGGATCGGGTTCCTCAAGCGAAAAAGGGAGCAGACCACTGGATAGGTAGCTTGAAAAATGCCTCGAAACTCTGAGATAATCGTTGGGCACATTGCCCGTCAGCATGTCTTCGAGCGAAATCTTTTCGAGATTTTCCCTGTGGCGAAAGGCGAGGAATTCCCGAAAAGAAAAGTATTCCAACGGGTAAATTCTAACCCGTCGAGCAAGATCGTGCATCGAGTCATGAATAGCCAATGCGACAGATCCCGTAAAAACAATACGGACATCCGGAAGAAAATCATGAATTTTCTTGAGATCGCCCATCGCCCCGCGAAGGAAGTGAACCTCATCCAAAAGGAAACGATGGAAGCGGTAGCGTTCAGAAAAATTCTTGATGGTCTCGAAAAGATCGGCCCCTTCTTCAAGTGCATCAACCGAAATATAAAGGGAATCCTTCTCGGAAGCGGCAAGTTGCTTCAGAAGAACGGTCTTGCCTGCACCGCGCGGACCGACAATTCCAGTCAAATGCCGCCCCTCTTCGCGCCGCAAAACTTCGAACAAGGGGCGGTGTTCGTGCATTCGGCGGGCCTCTCGAACGGCGAGCTCATGCAACTCAAGCAGATGATCGTAATCGGTCATTTCTGGTTAGATATTTGACAAGATAGATGCTATTCTGTCAAATAACTTTTCAAAAAAAGCCATCATTCCACTCATCGGAAAAACCCTTCGAATGCTGATGGCATCATTTTTGAGTCAACGGCCTTATCCAGTCACCACTTGCTAGCTTCGATGGCGTAAAAACTATTGATGCAGAAGGTGCAGCTTTGAGCAAAAACTAGATTCATGCATTCCAAAAACGCTTGAAGACATTGCGCAAGCTCAGCGTGTTTCAGCAGCTTTAAGAATTTCGTCAGCCTGGCTATTGGCTCCGCATTTTCGAAGAAGTTGAGCGCCCCCTTGAGCGATTTGTTGACGATCTTGGGGAGGTGTGTCTTTCATTGCCAGTAGGATCTGATCCTTGGCCTCATCGAACCGCTTCTGATCCATGTAAATGGCGGAAAGTTCAAGTCTCACAATGTTGCTCCCGGGTGATCGGTCAAGTATACCTTTGAGAAGGATTTCGGCAGCAACTGGGTTACCTTCGGAGATCCTGGCAAAGCGGGCAAGGTGAAACTCGGCCTCGTCCCGTGTCTGATCGGGAACAATTTCGAGAAGAAGAACGTCTTGATTGAGCGCATTGCTCATGAAGTTTTTAGGATAGGGAATCGGGCGAGCCCACTGGGGTATGATTTTCTTAAAAAGCGCCTTCTGCCCAAAGGAGTTTTCCAGCGATTTGCCGGGGACAGGATTGGGGTAAATAATTTGAAAATAGGGGCCAATGAAGTTTTCCCATGTCATCAGGGAGACGTGAGTGATGCCACGCTTCTTGATCATGGCAAGCGCCTCCTCGTCTGACTGTGCGTTTAGAATTTGGGCAGCCGACTTCAATCCTTCAACATTTTCCCAATAAAGTGTGCCAATGGTTTGGAACCCTCCAAATGTCGCTAGCAAGCATGAGCTGTTGGGGCTGCTAAGCACAGTTACGGGTTTGCCGTTCGCATTTTGAAGAATGGCTTTTGCCATGTCCCTATGCAGCAATGCCAGAATCTGACCTGAACCGACCTGCATACTTTGCTTGCTTGTGTATTGATTCCAGAAAGGCATCAGCATGCCCTTTACGGTATCGACAGCAAATAAATATGCAGCACCTCCAAGAACAAGGGTCGCAACAACTCTAAACTCAAGAGCGCGAGGAACAAGACGCCATAGTTGAGGAATCACAAGCGAAGCCAGAGCGATATACATTGGTCCATTAAGCATTCCCCAGCGAACCTGGCGGAATTGCAGGGCCGTTATTAAGATGATTGGACAAACCAATAATAGCAAAATGGCCTTACTCCCAATATCAACTTTTTTGAGGCCGATTAAAATGAAAGCAAGGATGATAAATATGGGAAACCAGCCAAATGCAACTTGCCACGTGATGGCGCCCATCTTGATTCGAGTCAAAAGCGGAAGCACCTCGGCAGTGTTATTCATTATGCCGTACATGAACGGCTGAAGGAGGGTGTAAAATTCGGCTCCTCCAAGAAGAATTGTAAGTGGGAGGGATAGGCAGGCTGCCCCACACGCCAACACTTTAAGCCAAGGGAAATCGGCCCATTTCCTATCAGGATTGTAAAGCCACGAAGTAATGTAACTAATCGCGAAGCCACCCGCCAACCAAGCTAAAGCATACATTGGATGATTGACCTCAAGGCGCATGGCCATGTGATTAGGAAAGTATTCAAGCAAGTAAAAAAACAGACTTCCTAAGCACGCCGTGTTGGCCCAGAGTTTCCAGAGTTTTGCGTGGTAAAAAATATCTGATTGGGATGATTTTTTGGCGAAGATCGCAAGACTTGTTATGGCGCCCAAGCCGATTCCAATTGCAACAATCCCGGCGGAAAATCCACTGATCCAAAGACCCGCCGCGCCACAGATTCCGGAAAAAATCATGCCCTGCTTGGCTTGCTTCAGCGAGCGCGGGGGCAGGAAGGCATGGCCATCGGGCTTCTGTACCCAGCCCGCACCGGCCCAGGCAATTCCAAAGATGAGACCCATTAGTGCAAAGGCGGTAATGCCGTGATGGTCGGGGTAGCCTGGAAGAAAGCCTTCGTAGAACGAGGCTGTGGTGATCATTCCAATCGCGAGTACCGATCCGCAAAGAGGACCGAAGCGGCGTGCCGACAGAGTCGCGAAGAGAGCAAGGGCGACGATGAGGAGGAGGGGGTTCGCCCAGATGGAGGCGCGGTAGATACTGTTGCGAAGAGTGTCCCCGGAGAAATGACGATGAATCTCACCAAGAGCGCGCAGATACCAACCAAAGCCTGAACTCCAGTGGATTTCGCGTCCCTTCGGTGCGTTGTCCAAATGCGTGTAGCGCATCTGCCATTCTCCATTCTCGCCGAGGTGCTCGGCATGGTTGCACCATTCATAACCGTCGAAGGCGATCTCGAGGAGAGGCACGGGGAGGACTTCGCTGGGCTTGGCGTTCGGACCGTCGACCTCTCGGCAGAGGCGGACGGTGACGCTATCGATCAGGAAAGCGTGAAAAAGCACATAGCCGATGCAGGTCAATAAAATCGCGTAAAATCCACCCCACGCAAGCAGCGTTTCCACAACGGGAGGACCAGCCGGTTTGAGGTCGGTGGCGACCGGACCGACTATCGCTTGAGGGGCGGGTGTGGCCTTGTTTTTTTCAGCCTGTTTTTTTCGGAATTTCTTAGAGGGCGACACGTAACTGTGAGGATATATTTGGAGGTTCCCAAAGTGAAGCGCAAAGTCGGTAGAAAGGGGGAGCTTTTCGATTAGCTTTTAATGTAGGGTTGGAGGGTAATAGTGGAGATCCACTACCATCCCCGCGCTTCGATGCTGTCGAGATGGAGGGTGATGGGGTCGGTGCGTTTGGGGATGTCTTGGGTGCTTAGTGAATCGAGGAGAGGGGTGCCTGTGGCTTCCACTTGAGTGGCTTCATACCAGTTCAAGTAATCCGTGATTTTGCCCATCTTTTCCAGCAGCTCCGAGCGGAGATTTTCAACGGCCGCGATTTTATCCGCGAGTTTGGTTTTGGGTTTTCGCGCAAGGATGGAAAACATGGCGTAATATTCCTTCACGATGGGACGAATAAGGGGATGGGCCCGGAATTCCAAGTTGAGGAGCTGAGCGGCTGCCTGCTGCATAAGAAAAGCCCCGCCTCGGTCTCGAGCCGATTCCATCAAGGCATCGGCCAAGGTGGCCTCGGGCTCCGTCGTGGAGCGTTTAGGCATGGCTTGTGCGAGGATGCCCGAAAGCTCTTTGTCGGTGTCCGGAACACTGAGAGACAGAAATTGCTGGGGCAGGGAATTCTGGGCGATTTCGAGCGTCCATCTTTTTCCGATTTCGGTGGGGTCCTTTTGCAGTGAGGGGAAAAATGTGATCAGGGTTTTTGAACTGGAATCGGAACCCGGGAGGGATTCGAGGTAAGCGGTCAACTGCGTGCGCGAGTCCGGGAGTTTGCCAAGCATTTTCACCATGGCGAGAGCTTTGGCTCGGTATAAAAGGAGAGACACCTTATCGAGGCGTGATGGTTTTTCGCAAAGGAACTCATCGAGGTTTGGGG
>JALQZP010000118.1 GCA_023258235.1 Terrimicrobiaceae bacterium
CGCTCTTGGGGAAGAGATCTGCGGCGGTCCTATTTTCTGCAAAAACTCGTAAAGAAGGGTAGGGCGTCCGCGCCGCCAGGCGCCTCAACCCTAAAACGGCTTTTTTAAAGCCGTTTTAGGGATTATAGAGACAATGGGTTGACGTTCTCTGGAGTGGCGTTCTCTCGGTCGAGAAGTTTTTTACAAGCGGGATCGCTGCGCATCGTCTTAAAGAGGGGCTGGCGATCAATAAATTCCCTCATGGGCAGACCCCCTTTTACGATGGCCGCCTGTGCGGCTGGGAAAAATTTCTCCTTGTCGTTATTCAGGGCGGCCGCCTTGGCCAAGATCAATTGATTCTGAGGGTCCTCGGGATGGATCGCGACAAGCGCCTCGGCGGCCGCCAAGGCCTCCGTTGGGAACTTGCCCGCCTCCGCGAATTCGGTGGCGAAGACCAAGAAGTCGGTATCATTTGCAAAAAGAAGGAGAGATTTTTTGAGTAGATTGTGGGCCTCGGTGAGATCGCCAACGGAAGCGTGAAGTTGGAGAAGCTTGATGACGTTTTGGGGATTTTTGGGATCCTTTTCGATCGCCGCCTCGAGGCCGGTCATCTCTCCCTGAAGCTGCTTGCGCTTTTCGGCCATAAAGAAAAGTTGCCAGAGACCAATGCTGTTAGGGTCTTGCTCGAGTGGCACTTTGAGCATTTCAAGCACGCCATCGAAGTCTTTCCGATCCCAAAGCATGCGACTCAGCGCATGAAGACTCTCTCCATTGCCCGGCCAGAGCGAGAGGGCCTCGCGGTAAGCCTGCTCGGCTTCTTTGTCCATTTTGCGGTGTTTGTAGAGATGGCCTGTCGTTGCCCGCAACTTGGAGAAGGAACGGTGGGCATCAAAGTCGTTCGCGTAGTTCGGATCGGCGAGCAGCCTATCAATGTAGCCCCGCCAAAAAACAAAATCCTTTTCAACCACATCTTTTGGAATTTCTGTCAGAGGATCCTTGTTGATCTTGTAAACAAGGCCATGCGGGAGGGCGTGATCATAGGACCACTCAAGAGGAAAGCTTTCCTCGACGAAAAACTCGTGCGCGTCGCGGTTTTTTTCCCAAATCAGGCGGGTGACGACGCTGTGCGGGATGGACTGTTCGAATTTCCCCTCTTCGGTCGCGGCTTTCATTTCGGATTTCACCGCTGCCTCGATTTCCTCTTCGGTAGGGAAAACAAGGGGTGTTTCCGGATAGGCATCGGCCCGGCCGAGCCAGCGCTCAAAAGCGTTTTTAGGAGCGGGGCGGTTCGCGCTGTATTGGTCAGCGAGGTATTTGCGGTAGAGGGGCTCGCCGACGCCGTTTTGAGTGATGATATAAAGGTCGCGGCGATCAAAGTTGGGGTCGCGCTTCACATTCGCTGGCTGACCGCTCTCGCCGAGGATCATGTAAGTTGGCACGAAGCGGCCGGGGTCGGTTCCGCCAAAAATCACACTGCTCCGGGGTAGATCTTGGAGCATGTCATGCCCGAACTGCCATCCGAACCAGTTGCCTCGCTGGCTGCACTCGGCGTAGTTCCAAAAGAGCGGCCAAAGCGGAAGAAGCAACAAACCCCAGCGCAACCATGCCAATCGTGGGACCCTTGCAAAGAGCGCCATCGCCCCCACCACAAACCCCAAACCGGCGAGAAGCGCGAAGATCAAATTGGTGTAGGTGTGGTAAGGCATTTGCAGCCACCATCCTGCCTTGTCGATTTGGGCGCCGTCCGCGACGGGTTGCAGGATGGCTGCCAGCACAAATGCGATCTCCAGCAAATAAACCCACGTCCTCCGGCCAACATCCCGGATGCGAAGAATGGCGATAAGGGCGAGGAAGTAGGCCGCAACGCCGAGCGGCGTGAAACTGCGACCGAGTTGCAGCCAGAAAAACCCGATCCATTCCTGTAGCCTGGACAGAGTACCGGGAGGCTTCATACCCGGCAGTTCGGCTTCCTCACGGGCCTCGTTTTTCTTCGGCGAAGTGCCCATCAGTTTTCCAAGGCTACGCAGACTTTGCTGACTGAGACTGCCGCCATATTGCGAGCGATTGAATGAAAAGAAAAAGCCCTCGGAGGTGCGCGTGTAGGCCCAGTTCATCGGCGGGTTTGTGGATGAGGCCACCGGCATGTAGGCGTAGGGAAGCAGGCCTAGCATCACAACAATCGGGAGATAAGCGATGAGCCCCCACGCAATACGAAATCGTCGAACCACCAACAAAACGCCCCCGCTTGCGATCACGCAGTAAAAAAAGCGAAGCCCGGTTTTAAGAACAGGCAACTCCCCGGATAAAATGGCGAATCCCAAAAAAACCATCAACACCGTGAGCATGGCAGCGACAACCAGATCCCAAAAAATATCGCGTCTTACGAGAAGCACGGCCAAAAAAGGCAACGGTGCCAGTGACACACTCAGTTGGTGATTGCTGAAAGAAAAAGCGAGAAGGAAAAAGGGCAGAAGCAACAGCGTCAAGCTCTCCGGGCGGCGAAGCCAAACGTAGAGAGAGAGAAGATAAAGCCCGATGAGAAGCGCATGTAGCGTGTAAACTTCTGTGATCGTGGCCTGCGACCACATCGAGAAGCTGAATGCAAAAAGCAAGCCGATCGAAAGAACCGCAGTCGACATGAGTCCGCGCCAACGATTCAAGGAATCTCCGAGCATCCACCGCGTGGAACTCGAAAAAAGCATCGTTCCCAACGCCACGGCAAGAGCTCCGCAAACACTACTGAACAAATTGATTTCCCAAGCCGCATTTCCCAGTGGCAGCAATTGAAAAAGCCAGACGAGCAAGGTCCAAAGAGGATATCCAGGGGGATGAGCCACCCCAAAATGCTGAGCGGACACGATGAACTCGCCCGAATCCAGCAGAGTCACATTGGGGGCGACTGTCCATGCATACACAACAAAAGCAACCAACCCGGTCGTCAGCCCGCAAAGCGCATCCGCCTTACACCAGATTCGCGACTTCATAAAACGCCACGCTTTCTCATCATCGCTTCGAGTCTGGGGATAATGGTTGCGTCTTCTTTGAGATCCACCAAAGGCGATAAATCCTCGAAAATCTGCGTGATCTTTAATCTTTGTCCTTGGCGTAATAAAACCATGTCGATATCGGCCCAGTCGCGGTCACGGGATGCAAAAGCCTTATGAACGATCAAATCCTCAGGTGTGCATATTTTCAATTCGTGACCTGGTGCTATGGGACATTTTACCGAGCGTTTAATCGAAATCTCCTCAAACGGCAAAGCTCCCAAGGCAATATCCAGAGCGATTCCATCATGGCTCCATAGCAGCAAAACTCGGTATTCAAGGGAGAATTCACGGCCATTTTTGCGCCGTGGTTTGTATTCGGAGAGCAGTTGATCCACAAACTCCTCTTCATTTCCAAAACCCGTTAGCAAAGACAAATCCGCATCTTGAGTGGCTCGAGGGTCTCCCCACGGCTGAACGGCAAGACCTCCAATAAAGCAAAAATTCCAATTCCTGATTTCGCAGAAATGTTGCAAATCGAGGGCGGCCTTTAAAATTCCACTGAGATCGAACTCGCTTGCCATTTTTTAAAATACATCTGTTGCTCAACCAACCCCGAATCTCGATCTGTCTGGCCCATTTGTGCTAGCCAGCAATCGGCCATAAGCATCACATCATTGATTCTTTTTGCAGACTCGGAAGGTGTCAGGTTTCGGAGATCCTCTCCTTTCATTTGATCGATTTCCTCCCCGGCGAACTTCCAATTTCGCACATAGGCCTGCATTTTTTCCTTCTCGGTCATGGTTTGAGGGTATCGCTATTTTTGGTGCATTCCACCGATAAACGCCCGCTTCCAGTGATTAAAAAGCCAAAAGCTACAAGCCATGATGCGCATCCGATGTAGATACAAACATTATACCACCAAGGCTGCCTGAACTCGAATGTGACTTCGTGGGTTCCATCCGTTTGGACGGCGGAAAAAGCCAAAAACGCCCGTCGAGGTTTCTGGGTTTTCCCATCTTGAATCGTAACCCAATCCGGATGCCATGACTGATTGAAGACCATCCAACCGGGATGTTCCGATGCCGCAAAGGTGAAGCGCTGGTAGGTGGAATCCTTTTTTTTCGGGATGCTGGAAAAGCGCGCTCCTTCCTGAATAGCGGTCTTTTCCTTCGGCAAGATTCGCCCTTCCACGATCTTGCCCTGATACCCCGTAGCTTCGAGGTCCGCCCCTGGCAACTGGATGGCAGCGTAGTTATATCTCGCGGCAGCAAGACTGGCCATGGCTGATGGAGCGTCATCGTTCGGAGCTTGCACATAATCTCGCGCCAGAAAGCACGGCCCCAGCGGATCTTTAACCGCAAGAACGGCCATGTTGTCGTTTTCAAAAGCCGTTGAAAAATGCAATCGCATCTTTTCCTGAAGCTCCTTGGGACTGTCCGGGTCGGTTTTATCGATCAAGATGTAGGCGACACCAGCAATGCGCAGAAAGGACTGCCAGCTCTCCTCGCTCAGCATGGCCGAGCTTTGCAGAAGGGCCGCTCCGCGCTGCTGCAGGTAGCTATTGAAAGCCTCGTTGACCAAGGAACGGCCTGATATCCACGGCGTCATGAGATAAAAGTAACGCCCGGAAAACGCGTAAACGCTCCCACTTTGCGGAGCTGATTTCAGGAACTCCTGAGCCGCCAAAAAATCATTGAAAACCGCTCGATCCATCTGAGGTTGATAAACGGCCCGCGCATACGGAGCGGCATCCCACGTAGCCAATAAAATCATCGCCACAGCCGCGCCAAGCTTGGCCGCCCGCGCTGGCAGCCTCTCCAGCAGGACGCCCGTAGCCATCGCCGATCCCGCAACGAGGCAAATCGCGCCTGTGACTTGAAAAAAATCGAATGGAGCCCGGATGTTTTTGTAGAGGGGCAAAAGCTCCAGAACTCGGAAGCCGGGAACCAGCAAATAAATGAGAGAAATTCCAGTCGCCAAGGCTATGGCGACATTTCCCTCGGGAGCAAGCAAGCGAAACAGGATCCACACTTGCCCCGCCAACAAGAACCACCCCAAAGCCGGAAGGAAGTCCGCGGCTTCCTCCGACAATCCCAGAAACTCCATATGCCCTCCCAAAACGCTTCTTGGGCCGAAGGAAAGCCAGAAGGCAAACATTGCCAGACCTAAAAACAGCCGCGCTTGGCGACCAGCCACGGATCCCACGAGCTTTCGGCCGCCGAGTGCCAGCGCCAAAACGAAAAATGACACCCAGCCGATATAAGTTCCGCCATTGAGTGTCGTCGGAGCAAATCCCCGGGCCATTCCTTCACCTAGGAGCTTGTCGCGGTCGAGCCAGCTCAGCGCACTCTTCGTGCTGAAAGCCTGTTGCCACCCTTCGAATGGCCCCATTTCAAACATGGTGATAAATTGAACTTCCCGAAGCGCAGGCAAATTAGGAACCACTGCGAGACAGAAAACCACCAAACCAACGAGGCCGAAAAAACACCAGTCCGAACGTTTTTTCTCGTCCGCCAAAACATATTCAACCGCTCCGAAGGCCACGAGAACGGGCGCTGCCATCAACCCTGTCTTCCCATAGGCCAGTGTTAATGCCGAAAAAAAGAGAGCGAAGAGAACGGCGCTTCGAGAAGTAGGGGTTCTCACAAGTCCGATCAGCGACCAGAAAACCCAAGGCAAGAGGGCCAGTGAGAGCAAAACCACAAAATGCTCGAACCCCACCGCCCTTGTAAGAACGGCCGGAAAGCACAGAAAGAGAAAGGCGCCCATCACGGCGGAAAACCGATTTTCCGTGTAGCGCTGCAGGAAAGAATACATTCCCAGAGACCCAAGGACGAGGCTCGTTCCCACAGCTACTTTCGGACCTGCTAAAAAGCCCAGTGTTCCGCTGAAAGCGAGCAGCACGGCATTGGTGAGCATAAACGACCAATCCATCGCCAGACTCGTTCCCTGCAGAAACATCGGCGACCACCACGGAATCCCTCCCAACGACTTCGCGGCCCGAAAAAAATCCCCCGCCTTGGCAAAGTTGGCCAACAACTCTTGATTGGAAACGGGTTGCTGGAGCCAGAGATAATTGAAAAAAACTATGGCTAAACCGATGGATATTGCGCACCACAGCTTACGAAATGATAGC
>JALQZP010000119.1 GCA_023258235.1 Terrimicrobiaceae bacterium
TGGTCCATGCCCCGCCGTTACCGGTTTCGTTCACGCCATAGTGAATGTGGCGGCTTTCCCAGCCGGTGGTGAGAACAGCTCCCCAGTCCAGCGCGGATTTTTCCTGAGCTTCTTTGAAGGATTTTCCGGTGGAGGATACCGCAGCGGAGGTCGTGCCGCCAGCAGCAGGCCCCGGGCCTTGTTCATCGAGCGCTTGGCCGACTTCCGCTTCCTGCTCGCGGTGGGCATGCCCCGGCCCGTGAGCCGCGCAAATCATCATACTTCCCGCCATCGCCAATATTGTGAGTTGGATTTTTTTCATAAATAGAGGCGGTTTTTAATGCAAATTCATTGCGGTAATCAAGCAGTAAATGCAAATATTTTGCAGAATGACTCGGCGGTGTCGCTCCTTTGCCGACTCGAGAGTTTAGTATCTGAAAAAGCTCCTAAAACTAATGGAGCAGGAGACTAATTCTCTTAAATTTCTAATAACTGACAGAGAATAATCTAAAGCTTTTCGAGTGGTATTAAAACCATTTCCTATTGAAACTTCGCCAGATCACAGCGTAGCCTTCATCCCCTCGAATAGTCGCTCGCTTTTCTCGGGAAACGGCGGGTTGTATCTTGGGTCAGGATTAGGAATCGGGGGCATCGGTTGGTTATCAAGCTCAAGGAGCGGGTAAATGAGGCCGGAGCCGTCAGGACGCTTCGGATAAGAGGCCCCCTTTTCTTCGACAAAAAGGAAGGCTGAAAATAAACCGCCTTCCGCATCGCCTGCGATAATCTCAATGTTAAAGGTCTGGCCTTGGTTTGTGGTAAACCATTGGCCGGCTTTAAGCTGCCATCCATCGGCACAAGCCATGCCCAGCAATTCCTGGGGATTGCTGTTAAAGGAGGGGTCAATAGCGGGAGACTTATCGCCACTTCCATCGAGGACATTCTTGTTGTTCAACCTCACGACAAGCAGATTGTCTCCGCATCCGACAAACCTGAATGTCCCTTTTTTGAGAGCACGGAATTTTCCTTTGTAGTGTAGCAGCCAAAGACCGGGGGCTACATTTTTTTCCACCCCGAAGGCTTTTGGAGCCGCATCCGATTGGTCCGTAGGAATATAAATGCGCGCAGAAAAGAGTGGGGCCGGTGCACAGTAGTATTTCGACAGATAGGATTCCCGCCAACCGTTGTCGTTGACGAATTTTCTGACCAATTCGACAAAATCCGCACCAGTCATTGGCTTGGACGGCTTCTTTGTGTTGGTCTGCTTTAGGTCGTAGAACTTTGCCTTGAGCACATTTTCATTTTTTCCGCGCAGGCCGAAGAAGGAAATCGGGCCACCCAAGGCAGCCTTGCCGCCCGAGGAGGTCAAGCCACCTTTGAAGCCCAAGCCGACGCCAGTGCCACCCATGCCGGCCATTTTTCCGGCGTTGAAGTCGGTGGAGGACGAGATCGCGGGCATGTCGGGCAGCGAGACCTTGGCCAGACCGGTAGAGGTGATCCGTTTGGCCTGGGCCGGGGCGCTCATGGTGTTTTGCTTTTTAGCCATAGTCACTTTGTGCTCCAACGCCCGCTGGCTAGGGTTCGGCGAGGGCGGCGAGGAGGTGAAGGTGAGCTTGCGCTTGGCCGTGATCGACTGAACGACAAAGATCGCCGCGATGATTCCCAGCAGCAGATGCGCAACCACACTGATGAAAAGGAAGCGCTTCTCTGTCAATCGCCTCCAGATTCTTCTCGGGAGGGTTTGGGGGATTTCCGGAGCCACATACTCCCTCGGTGGCGGGGTGTAAATCGCCGCCGGGGTTTCGGGCGATTCTGCCTGATCCAAGACGGCGCTGCTTGTCAGCGCCGCATCGGCGTGTTCGGGGGGATCGTGCCGGCTCTGACAAGCAGTGCCCTCCTGCGCTGCCAAAACATCCTGAGCTTCCTGCGCTGCCAAAACCTCGGGCTTAGCTTTGGCGATGGCCTGAGTTTTGACCATCGGGGCGGTCGCTGCGCCGGAGAGTGGCTTCGGCCTCAAGGCCATCGGCACGGCGGGCAAAACGAGGGATTGGGTGCGCTTGAGCACCGGCGACACGGGAGCTGTAATATCGAGTGGCGTCACTACTCGGATAACCGTGCCGCCCACTGTCTCCTTGAGCAGCGAGAGAGCCTCGACCGCGCTGGCAGGGCGATCCCGCCGGTCGAACGAAAATAACTTCTCGACCCACATCGTCAGCAACATCGGCAAATCCGGACGCAACGTCCTCAACGGTGTGTGGCGATGTTGGAAATGCGCTGCACACACCTCGGGCACACTTCGTCCCGTGAACGGCCGCTGCATCGTGAGGGCTTGGTAAAAAACACATCCTAGCGAGTAGATGTCCGTCCGTAAATCCAGTGGCTCATGGCTGAGTTGCTCGGGGGACATCATGTAAATCGACCCCACGACAGCGCCGTTGTGATCGATCGTTTGGAGCGAGGGTTCCTCCATGGCCCGGGATTGGCCGAAATCAAGGAGCTTCACGCGGTAGCCGCCCTGGGCGAGGGGGGCTAGCATGATATTCCCCGGCTTCACATCGCGGTGGACGACATTTTGTTCATGCGCGGCGCCGAGACCCTGCAGGCACTGCGTGGCAAAATCTCGAAAGGTTTCCTCGTTCATCCCCTCCGCCAACTCCTCGAGAGTCGGCCCGAGCACCAGCTCCATCACAAAAAACACCTCCTCCCCTTGCTCGAAAATATCGTGGATCATGACGATATTCGGGTGCTGCAGTCTCGCGATGATGCTGGCCTCGCGCAGGGCGGATTTGTCCCCGGCGGGCATCCGCTTGATGGCCACCCAGCGGGAGAGCATCGTGTCGTAGGCGAGATTCACAGCTCCGGCCCCGCCCGCTCCGAGCAGGCGATCCACGGCATACCGGCCGTTGCCGACAAATTCTCTGGGTGCCTCGTCGCTCATGAGGTCCTTACTCTTCCTCCGTGACGGTGAAGCTCACGCTATCGATCTTGGCGACGGCGAGTGCGTTGAGGACATCCACCGTGCGGCTGTATTTCGCCATTTCCTCGCTGATGATGGTGACGATCACCGGCGTCTTGGCCGCGTCGGCATTTTGTTTCAACCGCAGGAGCGTATCCTTGAGCTGCGGCAGTTCGTGGCTTTCCGGAGAATCCATCTGCTCGTCATTGAGGCTGACTTCCCCCGCCTCGGTGATCGTGATGAGCTGTTCATCGACGAAATCGGTGGAGCCCGAGGTCTCGGCAACACCCGGAAGTTGGCTATTGAGTTCCTTCTCCACTTTCACCGCCCCGGCCATGACCATGAAAAAAAGCATGATCACAAAAACCACATCAATCATCGGGGCGATCTGGAATCCGACGGAGCCATCGTTTGGGTTGAGTTCCAAGCGTTTCATGGAGGGTCAATTTTTGTTCACAGCGGAGAAGGAAATATCCGAAATGCCGGCCTCGGCGGCGGCGTTCATGGCCTGTGAGACATAAATCGCCGGCACATCACGGTCGCCACGGATGACACACCGGAAGGTGGGGTTTTTGCCTTCGAGGATTTTGTGCTCCCCAGCCTCCTTGGCGACCTTGATCAACGGCACTAACTCACTGCTCTGGGCGTAAACCTTGTCGTCATACACGAAGGAGGCTCTTTTCGTTTCGGGATTCCAACGGACATTCAAAATGACTTGGGCGCGCTGGGTGTCCTGCTTCTGGGCGTCCGGCGCCACTGGCAGCTTGATGCTCTTATCGACCTTGAGGACTTGGGCGGAAGTGAGCGTCATAAAAAAAATCAGGAGCACTAAAAGCACATCGATCATCGGCGCGACCTGAAATTCCGGTTCGCCATCGCCTCCCCCTCCTCCTCCAGCCATTTATCTGACCTCCTCGAATGTAGTGGAAGCTCCCATGGCTCGGATCAAGCGGGTGTCTGGTTTTCTTCGCCGCCTTCTGCCGCGTATCCCTCGTTTGTCCAGTTTGGCATGGCGGCGTAGAGTTCATCGTCACCGATATGGACCCCGGCGAGCGCCTCGTAGGGCATTTTGCGGAAGAGACTGCTGATCACATCCTGAATATGGTGCATAACTGACACCGTGCGGTTGCGAATGTAATAAAACGCACCGAACGCCGGGATGGCAATAAAGAGACCCGCGCCCGTAGCCACAAGCACCTCGCCAATCGCACCGGAAAGGCTCGAGGGATCACCGATACCTGAGGTGGCTAAAGATCCGAACGCTTTCATCATGCCCGTAACGGTGCCGACTAACCCAATCATCGGAGTGCAGACTCCGATAACCGAGAGGTAGCTGATCAATGTCTGGATTTTGGAGTTTTCCTTGCCCAGTTCGGAAACAATTCCCTCCTCAACAGCATGCTTGCCTTCGCCAAGCAGGCTGATGCCGACACGCAACACATTCGTTAATGGCGAGGGATTCGCTTTGCAGTAATTGTAGGCGCTTACATAGTCGCCTTGGCGAAAGAAATTCTTCACCTGCTCCTCATGCTGAGGCGGCGAGGCACGCTTGTAGGTCGTTTTCATCGAGCAGTCACCGATGAGGTAAACTGTGAAAATCGAACACGCGGCAATCGGATACATAACCCAACCGCCCTCGATGAAGAGATCGAGGAGCGTTTTATTGTGGGCAGCATGGCCGCCCTCGCCGGCCGGGGTGGAAGCGAAAATCGCGGTGGCCGATAAAATCACCGCGCTGGTGATGGTTGCGATCAGGATATGGCGTGTGGTCTTCATGGATTCGGTGGGTTGTTGGTGAGTTTTTCGAGTTCCGACTTGGCGAAGGAGGCTTCGGCCGAGCGTGGAAAGGCTTCAATGAGTTCTTTGTATTTCTCAGATGCGCTGGCGGAGTCGCCCAAGCCAGCCATCGCCCGGCCACTGCCGAGTTGGGCGGCGGGCAAGAGAAGTTTTTGGTCCGCGTAAAAAACTGGCAGCCGCAAATAGGCCATGATCGCCGGCTCCCACTGGCCAAGGGCGAAGTGGCAGTGGCCCTTGTTCAGCCAGGCGTTCGCCAAAGTCTCCCGGTTTTTCGATTGCCTGATGGCGGCATCGAATACCGAAAGATACCTCTCGTGCTCGCCCTTGCGTGCCGCGCTGGCAGCGCGAAGCACCTTGGCAAGCATGAGGATGTCGGGATCGGCGGAGGATTTTTCGAGTTGGGCGATCAATTCATCGGCCTCGGCATCCCGGCCGTCAGTTACGAGCGCGATCAGATTTACCTGCGCGGCCTCCTGCCACCAATTACCCGACACATCCTGGTAGGGTTGCTGGGCGTGGAGCACGGGCTTGAGCTTGTTCACCACATCGGCGGTTTTTCCCTTGGTCAGCAAATCCCGCGCCTCTTTGATCTCCGGCGGTTCGGGGAAATCAATGCGGACGATGTTCGCCACCGGGTAGCCGATCTCGCCCATGCTGGTGCCAATCTGCACGGGAACCATCACATTCGATCCGGAGCGTTTGATGGTGGCGGTGGGAACGGCTTTGCCATCCTTGAGAATGATTGTGATGGCAGGCTCGGCTTGCTGGGCGAATGCAACCGGCGAGAGGAAAACCAAAGCGAGAAGCAGGGCAAAAAGAAGCGGCGGTTTCATCATGGCTGGCCTCCGGAGAGGGATTGCAGGCGCGTGCGGACGGTGGCGGTTTCGGGGAACGACGCGAGTTTTTCGTTCCGCAGCATTTCCTGGTAGGTGCGCACCGCTTCCTCTTTTTTTCCGAGTTTTTCAAAACATTCGCCACTCCTCAAATAAGACTTAGCAACCCACGGCAGGAATTTCTGGTAGGCGACAAACACGCGCTGGAAGTAGGCGTTCGCCTCGGCAAACTTGCCGCGCTGGAATTCGATCTCGCCGAGATAATACACCGCCAGAGCGGTTGCATCGCCCCTCCACTCGCGGATTGAAGCCACCTGCTCGAAGACCTTCTTTGCCTCGTCGAGCTTGCCGAGGGCGAGCAGGCTCCTGGCCTGGCCTACCGTGACATCCTTCAACTTCCGCGTGGCCCCGATCTCCTCGATGGCGGCCGTGAAGGTTTTGAGCGCCTTCTCGTTCTCCCCCTTCGCCAGAGCCAATTGGCCAATGCCGTTGTAAGCAAAATCAATCACATCGCTCTTCGGGTAG
>JALQZP010000011.1 GCA_023258235.1 Terrimicrobiaceae bacterium
CTTCACCAAAGGCGGTAAAGTCGGCGCCTTCGGTGGCGCCGGCGTCGGAAAGACGGTCGTCATCATGGAGCTCATCAATAACATTGCCAAAGGCCACGGCGGATACTCCGTCTTCGCCGGCGTGGGTGAGCGCACACGTGAAGGCAACGATCTCTACGCTGAAATGAGCGAGTCCGGAGTCATCAACCAAAAAAACCTCTCCGAGTCTAAAGTGGCCTTGGTTTACGGTCAGATGAACGAGCCTCCCGGCGCCCGTCTGCGCGTGGCTCTCTCCGCCCTCTCGATGGCCGAGTATTTCCGCGATGAGAAAAACCAGGACGTTCTTCTTTTCATCGACAACATTTTCCGCTTCTCGCAAGCCGGAGCCGAGGTTTCGGCCCTCTTGGGACGCACACCGAGCGCCGTGGGATACCAACCCACCCTGGCCGCCGAAATGGGCGATCTCCAAGAGCGCATCACCTCGACCACCAAAGGCTCCATCACTTCGTTCCAGGCCGTTTACGTCCCTGCCGACGATTTGACGGATCCAGCCCCGGCAAACACATTCGCCCACTTGGACTCGACGATCGTGCTCGAGCGTTCGATCGCCGAACTCGGCATCTACCCAGCGGTGGATCCCTTGGCCTCGACCTCGAAGGCCCTTTCTCCCGACATCGTCGGCGAAGAGCACTACCAGGTGGCTTCGGGTGTCCAACGCATTTTGCAACGCTACAAAGACCTTCAAGACATCATCGCGATTCTTGGAATGGACGAGCTTTCGCCTGACGACAAGCTCCTCGTCTATCGTGCCCGTAAAATCCAACGCTTCCTCTCGCAACCCTTCCACGTCGCGGAAATCTTCACCGGCACGAAGGGCCAATACGTCAGCACGGCCGAGACGATCCGTGGATTCAAGGAAATCCTTGAAGGCAAGCACGATGATGTTCCAGAAAGCAATTTCTACATGAAGGGCGGCATTGACATGGTCAAGGAGGCCTAAGCCTTCGGACTGTCATTCCCATTCTAGGATAAAATATCATGCTTCGACTGGAAATTGTCACCCCTGACGCGAAGACCTTCTCCGACGATGTCGATTCGGTAGTGATTCCCGGCATCGAAGGAGAGTTGGGTATTCTTCCGCTCCACGTCCCACTCATGACCCAGCTTCAGCCTGGCGAATTGCGCGTGATGAAGGGCGGCGTGGAAACTCGCCTCGCCGTGGGTGAAGGCTTTGTCGAAATTGGTGCCGCCAAAGTGGCCATTCTCACAGATATGGCGGTTCGCGAAAGCGACATCGATGAAGCCGCCGCCGAAGAGGCCATCCGTCGAGCCGAAGCCGCAATGGCGGGCAAAAAACTCAGCGATGAGGAATACGCCACGACCAGCGCTTCGCTCCAACGCTCCTTGGCCCTCATTCGCGTCAAGCGTCGCCGTCACCACCACTAGATCGGCATTCAACCCAATACCTCCATGGAATCCCTGCGAATCGCTGCTTCAAAGGGACTCCGTGATCTCCTCGCCGCCGCGATAGAAGCCGATTTTTTTCAAGTCGGCCAAATCGTTTTTCGCTCCACTAGTGACGGTTTTCGTCTCTGCCACGCCGATGATGAATCCCGCACGGATCTGCAAGTGTACACCGACGCCGAAGAGGCGGCGGGCATTGCTCTTTTCGATGACGCGGGTCAATACCGACCGCTCAAGACAGCCCCAAACTTGAAGCATGGATGGGAACTGCGCGTTCCTGATTTGAAGGGCCTCCATCTCGCTCTGGATCTCCTCTATCCGGCCGCTCTAGGAAACTGGCGCGCGCTTCTTCTGAGCAAAACCGTCTCCACTCCCCTTCGTGATACCGTGAACCGCCAAACCGGCATGTATCGTATCACGGGCTTGATCACCGACGAGGAGGCGCAAGGCATCGTCGAAAAACTCTGCCAACCAGGTTGTCTGCGCCAAATCCAATGGCCTATTCCATCGGATGCACCGCACCATAAGCCCTTGCTGCAAGACGGGGTGATCCCCCTCCTCTGCACCGAAGCCTGCTGCCTGCTCATCGCCGAAGCACGCACCGTGGTCAAAAGCCGAAAGCCACAATAGCAATTCTTTGCATCGTCTGTTTGACAAAACCCCGGATTTCGATTTCACCAGTGTTGTGAAATCACGTTTACTGCTTCTTCTTTGCGCCATAGCCCTTCCGATGGCTGGCTGCAATACCACCTCCTCTCCTCGAAAAAACTACGACCCCGTAGGCTACAAACCAAAAAATCCCGCGAACGTCCGCGTCAAAGTCTCTTTGCAAAACCGGATGGTTTATGTGCTCGAGGGAAACAAGCCCCTTCTGGTTACGGCGACGGCCATCGGAAAACCCGAGTCCCCGACCCCGAAAGGCAATTTCCATGTGATGGAAAAAATTGAAAACAAACGCTCGATGACGTATGGCCACTGGGCCAATGGCGATTCCATCGTTCCCGGCAAAAACTCGGAATGCCCCGGGTCCGGATACCGCTACGTCGGATTTCCCATGCAATATTGGGTGGGCTTTTACCCGGCTTATGGATTCCATGTCGGATCGGTCTGGCCGATCCCCCGCACGCATGGCTGCCTTCGCATCCACCAAAATGCGGCCCGCGAATTCTTTGAGCTCGTTAGGATGGGAACCCCGGTGAATATTGCAGAGACTCAACCCGAGGACGAAACCCTCGGCAAAAATCAACCCCGGCCTCAGGACTACAACGATCCGGATCCACCGGCCTCATTCACCATTTCCTCGGCCGCATTTAAAAAAGATCCCACCCAATATCTGCGCGAGCAGAATTGACGCCCTTGAGCACAGCTCCTCGGGTGAATATCCGGACCCCGGATGTGATGTCTCACGTCCAGGCCCAGGTGGAAAAGCACTACCACAGCCACCTTGTTGAAAGCATCCGCGCACAGGGTGGAAGTCTTCGCTTTGGAACGACCACGCTTCGCCTCGCGAAAGAATTTGGATTCTGCTACGGCGTGGAAAGGGCGATCGACCTCGCTTACGCGGCCGGCAAGGTTTTTTCCGATAGAAATATTTACCTTCTCGGCGAAATCATCCACAACCCGGATGTCAACGCCCAGATCGAAGCTCTAGGCATCCAGTGCCTGCCGGCACGCCCAAGATCCGAGGATCTTGCGATCCTGAAGCCCGAAGACGTCGTGATCGTTCCGGCTTTTGGTGCAGAGGCCTCGCTCGTTTCCCGCGTGAAGGAAATCGGATGCCAGATAGTGGACACCACATGCGGCGATGTGATGAGCGTTTGGAAACGTGTCCGTCAAAATGCAACCGAGGGCGTGACATCGATCATTCACGGAAAGGCGGAGCATGAGGAAACAAGGGCCACCGCGTCCCGTGCTCTTGGCGCGGACGGAAAAGGCCAGTACCTCATCGTGCTTGATATGGAGGAAACTCGTGCCGTGGCAGACTACATTATCCATGGCGGCGATTCCTCCGCTTTCCTCCGGCGTTTTGAAGGCAAGACCAGCGAGCACTTCGATCCCGACCTCCATCTGCAGCGCATCGGCGTGGCCAACCAAACGACCATGCTCCGAAGCGAAACCGAGGCCATCCAATCCCATCTTCGCGACGCCATCGCGGAACGTGACAAGGGCGACACCACCCACTTCCGCTACTTCGACACCATTTGCGGAGCGACACAGGACCGCCAGGACTCGCTCTTTCACCTCCTCGGCGAACCCCTCGACCTCCTGATCGTTGTCGGAGGTTACAACAGCTCGAACACAACCCATCTTGTCGAAATCGGCGTTCAAAAACTGCCCACCTGGTTCATCCGAAATGCGGACTGCCTCACATCAGAAAAAGAACTCCGCCATTTCGACATTCACACCAAGCGTGAAATCACCTCTTTCGATTGGCTACCGGATCAACCGGAACTCACTGTCGGCATCACCGCCGGCGCGAGTTGCCCGAACAACCTCATCGAGGAAACGATCCGCCGGGTTTTGACCCTGCGCGGAACCCCGCTGTAAAAAAATCGCGACTCAGGAAAACCGCACAAACTCGCGGAGAAATTGGGTCCAAAGGAAAAACATCCCGCGCACCGAGTAGCGGGTCATTTCCTCGCCATCGCGCTTCAGTATGCCGCGAGCGATATTGTGCTCGAGGAGTTCGTGCAAATCGCGCTCTGTCTGCTCGCGCAGGGACTCCGACTGCAACTCCGCAAGATCGTGACCCTGCAATTCCAGAGTCGAAAGAAACGCCTGGTGGGAAGCCTCCAACTCGGTGATATCAAAATCATTCTCCACACGGTTGAGGTGCGTGCCCGGAAGAAAATGCATGGTTTGAGAAAACGGATAATTCCAAGTCAGAAGCTGCCGCCCATCGCTGGCACGCGAGGAAAACGTGGAATAGAAGAAAGAATACTGATCCTGCTCGACCAAGCAGATGGCCCCCATTGTCCTTTTTTGAGGATTGTGGAAGAGGCGGTAAAAATGGCGCACATCGTCGTGCTTCCAATCCACATCTTCGACATACTCGAATCCCGCCGCCTCCATCTCATCCGAAAGTTCCTCGAACCCGGGAAACCGGCTGTGCGGCGGAGGCGGACACTTTTCCAGCGACCTTTTCAGCGGCAAACGCATCTTGCGAACACTGGTCAGGATTTCCACCCAAGGCATCAGGAACCAAGTGGACGCAAAGACGCCACCCAACAACACACTGCCACCCAGCAACCAACCGGCCAGGAAGGACGTCACCACCAAGCCGAACGTCCCCAGACGGAACATCACAGGGTGACCATAATTGCGGAGCGCGGTCGCAAGCACACCCGCACCGGCGACAAAAAGGAGATTGGAAATCATATGGGTCGTTGACTCAAAAATTTCTCCAGTTGGGCGACATCGAAATCCGCGAGCACGGCCCCATCAGGCATCTCCAGTGTGGGAGCCTTGCTCTGACCGGAAATTTGTCGCATCCGATCAAATCCAGCAGGATCGGAATACACATCCACCGCCTTGTGCTCAATCCCATGCGACTTCAGCCATGCCAATGCGTCCACACACCATGGGCAACCATTTTTAACGTAAACAACCATCAGTAAGAGTCTGCATTGACAATCCCGAACTTGGACCGGAGGTCAAGCCGGTAAGTTGATTTTTTTCTCCGGGAGAGGACGCTTGGGCTTTTCGGCCCGGGGTACCAGCACCCAATCCATCCCCGCCGCCTTCGCCGCCTCGATGCCAATCTCCGTATCCTCAAAAACCACGCACGCATCGGCAGCGACCCCCATCAGGATTGCCGCCTTCAGAAAGGGATCCGGGGACGGCTTGCCATTCACATAATCCTCTGCGCAAACAATCGCCGTGAAGAGCGACTCGATCCCCAGCGCGCGGAGAGTGGCCAGCACCACTTCCCGATGCCCGCCCGAAGCGATGGACAGCGGCACAAGGCCGTGCATTTTGCGGGCAATAGCCAACACAGGCTCGATCGGCTTCACCTCGGGAATCAGCTGAAGATAGTAATCCTCCTTGCAGCGCACGGTTTGAGCGGGATCCATGGACAACCCATACCTCTCATTGAGCATTCCCACGATGACCGTCGCGGGGGTTCCTCCCAGACTGTAGAAAAGTTCCTCGGGAAAAACACCGCCAAAATCCTTCATCGCCTTTGTCCAAGCCAAGAAGTGCAGCGGCATCGTGTCCGCAATCGTGCCATCGCAATCAAAAATGTAACCGCCAAATTCCCTGTCTGATATCTCAAGTTTCAATAGCAAATCCTCAACCGAATTTTAAAAAACCACACGTCCGCCATCCCGAAAAACTGTCCCCAGGTGGAGTCGAACCACCATCTGAGCTTTAGGAGAGCCCTGCTCTATCCACTTGAGCTATGAGGACGTTAAAAAAATCACACGCTTCGGAATTCACCGCATCAAATACCAAGTGAATGAAATCCATAACCCAGCCACTCACTACATTGTTTCGGATTACCTACAGCCTCCGTCGTTCGCGCGCAAGTCTTAACCCCTTAGAGGAGGGAATGCTCATACGCGTTTAATTATTATTCTTGGATGTTCGATTGACTCTATTGTTTGGTCGGCTTGAAAAATTCCGGCCATCTATCCCAGTCTCATTTGTTGGATTGGTTCGGAGGTAGTGCTGGACGAAACCCACTTTCAAAAAAGGACCCAACAACGTCATCCCCCTTCGGGGCGTCCCCCGCTCCCTTGAAGAAATCTTGGGATGACTCACTGTTAGTCGATTGCGCGGTACCACTGTCGGTATAGCTCTCTTCGCTGCGAGACAGGGGCGCACTGGAAACCTGATCGGGTTCGGGCTCTGTTTTCTTCGCTTGAGGGTGCTTGCGAATGTCTGCGGAGTCTCGCTTCACCGAATTTTTTCGCAGACTCTTGCCCACAGATGCAGGTGGAAGTTTTTCGTTCCCCTTCTTGGAGCGGGACAAGGGAGGCGAAGGCGGTGTCTGCTCGAACAACCCGGCCGTTACCCCCTTCCGGATTTGCCGATCAATGCCCCGTGTCTGAGCCATAAACTCCCTAGCAGCGGGTGGGTTGGACGTGATAGTCGATCCGCCCGAGTTGGAATTGATCCCATAGGCCTCACCCGCTCTGACGGGCTGTGTCGCTCCCTGCGGCGTGGCTATTTCAACTTTACCCTCTGTGACTCCGACCAGCATGCCCTCGCCCCGCTTTTGCTTATCGTATTTCACAAAGAAACTGGTTCCGCGAATACCAGCCGAACCCACCGGTGTGGCAACGTGAAATTGAGATTGAGATTGGAGTTTTTTCACTCCAACCAAAACGGCCCCGGCATCCACTTTGAGTTTAGTCACCGACGGCGAGGGTTCCGATACCATGGTTTTATAGTTCACTGTCGATGTGTCGAACGCTTCACGCTCAAACTTCTCTATCACAAAATCGGTATTGGGCTTGATCTCCAGCACAGCCCCGTTGTCAAACATGAGATCCAGCGTCCCATCCTTGCCCGTCCGAATTTTAGTACCCTGCTTGAGTATAGAACCGATCTGGACTTCGACTGGAGACCCATTCCAAAGCACCTCAACCGACGTGCCCTCTTTTTTCATGACGCGGACTCCCCCCTCGACAACAGCAGCCTCTAGCGAAAACGAAAACACAGCCGGCAGTAACGCTAAAAGGAGGGTTATTGAACAGCGAACACAGCTTTCCAAGACGTAGAAAAGGGTATTAGTTGCGTGATTCTTGCTCATATTTGCGTTGGATAGAGCATGTGTCCCAAAAAATCACTTCCACTGCAATATCTGCTTGAGGGAAAAACAGGGGTCAGGAATTGATTGTTGACATTTTTATCCTTGGAACCATAACGATAACAACCATATAAACTAGTATTTAGCTAATTCTCTCCATGAAAGCAATTTCCATATTCTGCTGATTCCTCTTCCCGGTTAGGAGTCGTGCCAAAAACAAGCGGGGATGGCGCTGGAAACGTTAGCCAGAATAAATTCGGAAGTTGTGATTGGCCAATTTGGTTGAACAAGCTGAAATCTAGAGCATTATTAAATAATAATGTGGCCATTGATTTGCGAGCGCCGACGATTGCTGGGGTGCGCCGGGTGTGAAGCGGCTGTGCGAAAACACACTGCCCGAACGGCCGGTGCAGCTCAGCGGTCTTCGCCGCCGCAAAAAAGCGGCTATAGAATTAGTTAAACTGCTCTAACGTCGAGCAGATAAAGGCGATCTATCCCAAATGGTGAACTGCGGAGCGGTTGGATTGGCTTCAAAAATAGGCCCTTTCACTTGAATTGGCCTCTCCAACTGGCGGATTTAGGATTAACAATAGAGCGCTATTCCGGAGATGAGTGCAAATCAACCCCAAGGACTTTGAAATAACGGTTTTCATAAATCAATTCCAAGCCCGGCAGTGATTTATTTGGGTGATTGAAAAGAGATTTCGCGAGCGCCGTTGCGACGGGTTGGCGATCGAGTATTTGAGCGGAATTGGAGATCATTCGCTCAGGCTCGTAGGCGAAAATGTATCGGATTTGGCGCTTGGTGAGAACGGTCTCCGTTTTTTCTGGAGATTCCGAAAGGTAGAACTCGCAAGAATCCACAATGCCGGGCAGGCTTTGATGCGAACTCCCTCCGATACAGGGCTGCCCGCTCCACCACACAATCGCCGGGCAGAACCACCAAGGCGCCATGACCCCGCCCTGCGGCAATCCACGCAAACGGATGGCAGCATCGCGCAACGCCACGGCATCGGCGAGGTTTTCCGCTCGGGCGCGCCAGACAGCGTCACTCGGATACAAAGTACGATCCCACTCGCCCGCAACAGGCCAGAGAGAGAGAGAAAAAACCAACCAGGCGAACCAGCGCCGTCGCAGGGCATCCAGAGCCCACGGCAGCGCCATCGCACAAAAAAGCGCCACGAAATACCCCCACCGGGCATGATGCAAAGCCAATCCAGCCGTCGCCAAAATCGGAGCCAAGAACACCAATCTGACAGGCTCGCGATCTCGACGAAACCCCCAGGCCAACAGAAGCGGTAAAAAAACAAGGAGCCATCCGCACCAACCAAAAAGCACGGCGGGAGTCGTCGAGCGGAGTTCCCCGATATTTTGCGCCCACCGATCAAAGGCCGGATGAAAGGCCGCCGCTCGCCAATCATCTACGATAAAGGCCGCAGCGAGCAGCGCGAGAAAAAGCCCGATTGGCGCGATGGCATTCCGGAAAGTCGGACGAAGCTGCGGCATAAAAATGTAAAGGGCTCCGCGAGTCGCCAGCACCAAGCCAATAAGTATCAATGGCTCAAAGAGCGAAACCCAGAGCGCGAGCGCCCAAGCGCTCGCAGAGATGTATGCCCAGACTCGCCCGCGCTGCAAAACGATGCCCGTTTCGCTAGACATGGCAACGGCGATCAGGAAAAGAAGAAGCGATTGGTGGTCCGGTCGACCAAGTTGAAACCCATGAGCTAGAATTGGCGAGACAGCCACCAGAAGCAGCATCAAAAGGCGATTGGGCAAACGCAGTCGAAAGGACCACGCCGCGAGAAAGCCAAGCATGGCAAGGCCGATCAACGGAGAAATCCACGCCCCAGCCAGCGACAAGGAATTCGGAAAAAAGGGCCGGAGAACCCCCGACAAGCCCGCAATAAGCGCATCAAGCGGCATCGTCGTATGTGGTGTCGTGCCATTGGGAAAATTTTCAAAGTCATGCGAACGTATGCTGCGCAACCCGTCGGCCTTGATCATCCTCACCCGTGTCATGCGAGCATAGCAATCCCCGTCGGTAAAATAAACCTCTCCGCCCAAAAAGACACTTCCATGGTTCCATGTGAATGCGGCCAGAGCGATGCCCAGAATGAGCAAAATCCAGACGGTTTCCGTGATTCCCTGAAGAAAGTTGAGTTTAGGCTTTTCCAATATCTTGTGGGTGGGTTTTCATCACATCCCAACATCCTGTGGAAAAGCCAGAAAATTGCGGAAAAACATTGCCGTGAGACCACCCGCCCGCTTAAATGGAAGGCTGAGTTGTCCAACGATCCCAGCGACAAAATTCCGAATCAGATGCCTGACGAACAAATTCCCGAAAAAAAAGCCACCAGCAACGAAGCAAAGAAAGCCGTTAAACCCACGCCGGACTTCAAGGCGAGCGGTTACACAGCCGATGATTTAAGCTCCCTCAAGGGACTGGAGGCCGTGCGCAAAAAGCCCGGCATGTATATCGGCGGAACCGACGAACGAGCACTCCACCATTGCGTGAGCGAGGTTCTGGACAACTCGGTCGATGAGTTTTTGGCGGGCCATTGCACCCATATCGATGTGACCATCCATGCGGACGGCTCGATCTCGATTCGCGACAACGGGCGCGGCATTCCAGTCGATATCAACAAGGAGGAAGGCATCCCCGGCGTGGAACTCGTTCTCACCCGCTTGCACTCGGGCGGAAAATATGGCCAGGGCAACTATGAATACTCGGGCGGAACCCACGGCGTGGGCGCGAAGTGCGTGAATGCCGTTTCCGAGTGGTTCAAAGTCGAGGTCACCCGCGATGGCAAGATCCACGCGATGTCCTTCGAGCGCGGCGTCACGAAACAAAAACTACACGTGATCGCCGAAGTCAAATCCGCGAAGCAGACCGGCACGCTCATTACCTTCCTGCCGGATCCGGAGATTTTCCAAGAAACAACCGAGTTCAAGTCCGAGCGCATTATCACCCGCTTGAACGATCTGGCCTATATCAATGCCCCCCTCTCATTCACGTTCCTCGATGAACGTCAGGACGGCGCGAAGCCGATGCAGATCGTTCACCCGCTCGGCGTGGAAGAATTTGTCTATCGTCTGGTGGAAAACAAAACCCTCGTTCACCCCAAGCCGATCATGATCAAGGGCACGAGGGACAAGGTGATCGTCGAGATCGGCCTGAACTACACGGACACCTACAACGAGCAACTTCTTTGCTACACGAATGCCGTTCCGAATCCCGACGGCGGCACCCACAGCAGCGGCTTCCGAGGATCCCTTACTCGCGCCATCAACCAGTATGCAAAAAACAATTCGCTGCTAAAGGACAAGGACGTGCCCATCACCGGCAACGATGTGCTGGAGGGCCTCGCCGCCGTTGTGAGCGTGAAGCACCCCGATCCCCGCTTCGAATCCCAAACCAAGGTGAAACTCATCACCCCTGAGGTGGAAGGAATCGTCGGATCGATCGCCTACGAGGGCCTGATGCTGCATTTCGATCAAAATCCCAGTGTGGGCAAGCGCATCATCGAGAAGTGCCTCATGGCCGCTCGCGCACGCGAAGCCGCTCGCAAAGCCCGTGAGACAGTTCGCAAGGGCGCCCTCACCGGCGGCGGACTCCCCGGAAAGCTCGCCGACTGTTCGGAGCGCGATCCGGATCTCACCGAACTCTACGTGGTCGAAGGTGATTCGGCCGGCGGATCGGCCAAGCAAGGTCGCGATCGCCGATTTCAAGCGATTCTGCCGATCAAGGGCAAAATCATCAACGTTGAAAAAGCCCGCCTCGATAAGGTTCTTCAAAACACAGAGGTTCAAACGCTCATCACCGCGATCGGCACCGGCATCGGCATCGCCGCGACAGAGAAAGACCGCGAAGGCAGCTTCAATATCGAGAAACTCCGCTACGGCCGGATCATCATCATGACCGATGCCGACGTGGACGGTTCGCATATTCGCACGCTCCTGCTCACCTTCTTCTGCCGTCACATGACGGAACTCGTCAAACAGGGCAAAATCTTCATCGCCCAGCCACCGCTTTACCTCATCAAGCGCAAAAAGCGCGAGGAATATGTGGATGACGACGCCCAGCTCAACAAGATTCTCATCGGCATTGGCGCCGACGAGGTGAAGATCAAAAACCTCGCCGACGGCAAAGTTTTCAATTCCAGTCAGCTCAAAGAAATCCTCGAACTCCTCGAGCGCTTTGCCAAATTCAGCGATGCCATTCGGCGTCACGGCGGAGACTTCGAGGAATATCTCGCCGAACGCGATCCGGCGACAGGCAAGTTGCCGACATACATGGTCAAGGTCCGCGAGGGCAATACCGAATGGGCAAGCTATTTCCCGGGCGAAGCGGAAGTCCGCGAGTTCCACGAAGGCAACCGCGACCTAAACCTCTACGATGATGCCCCCGAGCCGGTGGAGGGCGAATTACCCTTCCCCGACGCACCCGCAACAAAGTCGAAAAAAGAAAAGATCGACCCCGCCAACCGTCGGCGCGCCAAGCTCATCGAGCTTCACGAGTCCACATCCGCCCAGAAACTCATCGACGAACTCGCCAGAAAGGGGCTCAAAATCGAACACTACTCGAGTAGCGACAGTCCGATCTTCGAACTCGTCGAAGGTGAGGGCGACAAAGCGGTGACAACTCCTCTCTTCGCGATACCCGAGATCCTCACTCGTATCATTGAAATCGGCAAACGCGGCCTCTCGATCCAACGATTCAAAGGTCTGGGAGAAATGAATCCGAAGCAACTCTTCGAGACGACCATGAATCCTGAGAAACGTAAGATGCTCAAGGTCAGTCTCAATGAAGATAATGCCGTCGAGGCCGACCGCATGTTCACCATTCTCATGGGCGACGTGGTGGAACCCCGCCGTCAATTCATCGAAGACAATGCCCTCAACGCCCGCTTGGACGTTTGACATGCGTGACTACCTGTGACTACATTCAGGAATGAAGAAAAACGTCAGTTATCTCGACGACTTGGGGCCCGAATCCTCCCCAGTGTTGCAGGAAATTGCCGTCATACCCGGAATTGGCGAGACGATCAGCGTCCGTTCGGCCAAAGCCCATTTATCCGCCTTGCTCGAACTGGCTGCAAACGGCCGCGAAATCACGATCACCAGCGGCGGCAAGCCAAAAGCCATGATCAGCGCGATTCGCAAACCCAAGCACGTTCCCTTCACAGGAACCCTCGAGCATCTCTCAAAAATGCCACCGTGGAAAGGCGGCCCAACCGCCGACGAAATCATTCGAGAGGAGCGCGATTCGAGACCCTAGCCATGTATCTTGATAGCGCCATTATTGTTAAGTTGCTGGTTACGGAACCCGATTCCACCTTTTTTCAAAATGCCCTAATGGGAGAATTGCTTTGGACATCGGAGCTTTCCATTACGGAAGTTGCCTCCGCTCTCGTCAGTAAGGAACGCCAAAATCTCATTACGGATTCGATGCGGCGCGGCGCTTTGAATTTGTTCGATAATCGAGTCGCTTCCGGCCAGATGCTCATCCTGCCCATCGACAACAAAATTTACACTCGCGCCCGCTTCCTTCTCGAAACATGCCATCCGGATATCGCCTTGAGATCGCTTGATGCCATCCACCTCGCCGCGTGCAATCAGGCATCCGCTTTCCCTCTCTGCGCCACCGATAGCCGGATGCGCGCCGCAGCCACCAAACTTCATATTCCCGTCTTTCCCGAATCTTTGCCCAGCTAAACCATGTATACCCAAAACGAAAAAGTTGAACTCGTTAATGTGGCCGAGGAGATGTCGAAATCGTTCCTCGATTACTCGATGTCGGTGATCATTTCGCGCGCCCTCCCGGATGCCCGCGACGGTCTGAAACCCTCCCAACGCCGAATTCTGTTTGCAATGAATGAACTCGGCGTTCAGCCGAACCGCAAGCATCTCAAATGCGCGAAGATCGTCGGTGAAACGATGGGTAACTACCACCCTCACGGCGACCAGGCCATCTATCCAACCCTCGTTCACATGGCGCAACCATGGGCGATGCGGGAAATGCTCGTCGATGGACAAGGTAACTTCGGTTCCGTGGAAGGCGATCCGCCCGCTTCGATGCGTTATACAGAAGCCCGCCTCCAACATCTCGGCGCCGCCCTCATGACCGATATGGACAAGGGCACGGTCGACTTCCGTCCGAACTACGATGAGACCCGCGAGGAACCCACCGTTTTTCCTGCCGCATTCCCGAACCTCCTCGTCAATGGCGGCACAGGCATCGCCGTGGGCATGGCCACAAACATCCCTCCGCACAACCTCAGCGAATGCATCGATGGCATCTGCGCCCAAATTGAGAATCCGGACATTTCGATCGAAGGGCTCATGGAGCACATCAAGGGCCCGGATTTCCCGACAGGATGCCTCCTCCAAGGCACCAGCGGAATCAAACAATACTTTGAAACCGGACGTGGATCCGTGAGGGTGCGCGGGCGCGTCGGCGTCACTGAAGTCCGCGGCGGACGCGAGCAGATCATCATCACCGAGATCCCTTACAACGTGAATCGCGCGGATCTCGTGAAGCGCATCGCCGACCTCACGAACGAAAAAGTGCTCACCGGCATCAGCGATGTCCGAGACGAGAGCGCCGAGGATACCCGCATCGTCATCGACCTCAAGCGCGACGGCAATCCGAAGATCATCATCAACAATCTCTACAAGCACACCGCGCTGGAATCCTCTTTCAGCACGAATATGCTGGCCATCGACCATGGCAAACCCAAGTTGCTTTCGCTCAAGGATGCCATCACCAGCTATATCGAGCATCGCCGAGAAGTGATCCTCCGCCGCACGCGCTACCTGCTCGATCAGGCCGAGGTCGAAGCCGAGAAACTGGAAGGCTTTCTCATCGCCCTCGCGAACCTCGACGATTTCATCAAAATCATCCGCGATTCACGCGACCGCGACGACGCCAAGTCGAAGCTCCTCGCGCTCTCATGGACTAGAAAAGCCGTCGAAGGTCTGGGCATCCTCATTCGCAGCGAAGCCCGCGTTGCAAACGGCCAATACCGCTTCACCGAGAAACAAGTCGGCCACATCCTCGACCTTCGCCTCTACCAACTCACCGGTCTCGAGCGCGACAGCATCAAGCAGGAATACGACGCCCTCATCGCCACCATCAAGGACTTGATGGACATCCTTGCGAAAGAAAAACGCGTCCTCACTATCATCAAGGACGAACTTCGCGCCCTGCAGGTCAAGTATGGCACGCCCCGCCGCACGCAGATCGTGCCCGCCGAAGGCGAAGTCACCATCGAGGACCTCATTGCCAACGAAGGCGTCATCGTCACACTTACTCACAACGGCTTCATCAAACGCACACTCGTCAGCGCCTTCCGTGCCCAGAAACGCGGAGGAAAGGGCGTGATAGGCATGACCGCCCGCGAGGCCGAAAAAGAAGAGGACAGCGACTTCGTTGAATACCTCTTCACTGCCGCCACGCACGATTACCTCATGTTTTTCACGGAGAGCGGACGCTGCTACGTCGAACGCGTGTTCGAGATTCCCGAGGGTTCACGCGCAAGCAAAGGACGCTCGATCGCGAACCTGCTGGAGCTTCGCAGTGACGAAAAAATCACCGCCACCATCCGTATCCAAGGACAAAAAACAGACGACGAAACCTGGAACGAAAACCTCCACATTGTCTTCGCCACCCGCAGCGGCATTGTCAAAAAATCCAACCTCAACGATTTTAAAAACATCCGGAAGGGCGGCATCATCGCCATCAAGATCGAAGAGGGCGACAAACTCATCGACTGCAAACTCACCGATGGCCACAACGAAATCGTGCTCATCACCCATGAGGGCATGAGCATCCGCTTCAGTGAAGAGGAAGTGAAAGACCAAGGCCGCGATACCGTCGGAGTCTGGGGCATACGGCCCGAAAAAGGCGACTACATCGTTGGTGCGGCAATCGTGAACAAAGACGCCCAACTCCTCGTCGCAGGCGAAAACGGCCTCGGCAAACGCACCAGCTTCGAGGAATACCGTCTGCAAGGCCGCGGCGGCAAAGGCATCATCACCATGAAGACGAATGACAAAACCGGCGCTGTTGCCGGAGCCCTCACCGTCCGCGACGATGACGAACTCATGCTCATCACGAACAAAGGCAAGATGGTCCGTACCCGCATTTCCGAAATCCGCGAAACCGGCCGCAATGCCCAAGGTGTGAAACTCATCGATCTTCGTGCGAACGAAGTCCTTCAAGCGATCGCCCCGGTCATCAGTGAGGAGGAAGATCAGGATACAACCGCGCCCCAAACGGAATAATGAGTATTTTCTTAAATCCCTTATTTTCAGTAAAAAAGAGATTTTGGATTTATCTCGATAATAATTAATCGGCCCTCTGCAGAGACGCCGCGCGCAGTCTGCTGGCTATATTAGAAAATTCCGGCGTCTCAGCGGGAGGTAAAGCGAGGAGTCGGCGCATATCGGCGAGGTCGCTCCGGTACTGCTTGCAGGCGCGTGCGTAGATGGTCCGGGTTTTTGTGCAGACTAGCGTATAGGGACTGCCTTTGCGTTCGGTCACATGGGACATGTCAATGCCGAGTTGCTCGATGGCTTCGTGGATCGTTTGTCTCTCTTGCTTTTTGAGACGGAAACGGTGGACCTGCCGCACGGGATCGCGTGCGAAGAGTTCGAGTTCGCTGAGTGCGGGCGTGCGCCGACTCCCCACGGAAACCTGTTGCGCCCAATCGAGAGGAACGGGCGGTGGATTTTCGCTCCGAGACAGATAAAATGCCGCCGCGTGTCGCCAGAAGGGATTTACCAATTCGGCAGGCGGGCGAGTGGTTGCCGCAAAACACGACTCGAGAGCGGGCAGGAGTGTTTTTGTGACATCAAGCAATAGCGGATTTTTTTCGGTCAGGGCACTGGCGCGGGCGGCGTGCGTGGCGAAATTCGGGGAGGAGAGAAGTTCGAGAAAACGGGAAAATGTGGGAGCGTCGATTTTCTTGGATTGGGTATTTGCAGACGATGGGGTCTTGATGGCGGTGACGCTGTTGGATTTGAAGAGGACATCGAGTAGGACGCCGAGAAGAGGTTCGCCCAGTTGGTCCCTATCGAAAGCGGCCAGGCGGTTCCATAAATCTAGGGCTGCGCCCGGAAGGTCTGGGCCGGTGTTTTGGAAATGCTCAATCAGAAGGCCGCAAACCACCGCTGCGGGAAGAATGCGCGCAGTGCCAAGCAACGCTTCGTTCTGCGAACCATCGTAGGCAGTCGGCACCAATTCGGAAACGGCGCGCCTCACCAATGCCGGATCGCCGTGCTCGTTCAGCGCACACAGCAGACGATCAAGAATTTGGGGCTTACCCTTCCATCGCTCGATCAGAAGTTCCGTCAAATGCGCGACGGATTCTTTCGAGCCACCTCGCACAAGCAACCGAAGCCTTTCGATTCCCGCCTCCTCGCCAGCAGAAAGGCAGATTTCGTCAGCGCTGGATTCAGGCCAAAGGACGACGGCAGCGCGCAAGTAGCAGCGCTCGAAATCCGCCCCCGCATTGCCTGTGGCTTCGGAAAAATGGATCTCATCCGGATCCTCTCCCTCCAACGCATTTGGGGGAAGGACTTCATTTTCGCCGAGGGGAATTTTCCCAAACTCGACAGACAGATTGCTGGAGTCGCGCCATTCATCGATGAAGGCGTAGGAGTCACAGACTTCTCCGACTTCGTAGTCTTCTTCTGGCTCCTCCTCTTCGTCGTCATCGTCATGCCACCGTCCTCCACGACCTCCTCCATAGCCGATGTATTCGGCCCAACCGCTTTCCTCGATGTGGACGATTCCGAGATGGAAGGCGCACCCAGAGATTTTCGCGGCCTCGAGCAGAACTTTCGCGACCACCGCATCCCGCCCCTTCAAGCTCGAAAACGACAATCCCGACGCCGTGTATTTGTGGTCCAGCAACCACGCTACTTTTTTTGGATCGTCTTCGCAGCGTGAAATCCAGCTCCGGAGCGCCTCCGTCGCCTTTTGAACGAAAGGCCTCTCGTCAGGAGGCTGGGCATCGCCATCGCGGCGACGAGAGGAGAGGACCAAGTTGAAAATCAGGCAGACCCTGTGGCCCGACACGACCGGTCGAACCTCATGCTCGCAATCCGCATAGAACGCAGCGAAGCCGACTTCGCCCGGATCCGTTCCTCGCAAATCAACCACTACCTCGCGGCCCGCATGTCGCACCAGCAGTTCCCCGCCCTCATGAGCCGATGGCAGGGCCACCACCAGCGTGCCGAACATTCCCCCCGCCTTTTCCGTGTCCCGATGGGCCTGAAAAAAACCTCCCTCGTCATAAACCAGCAGTTTGTAAAAATCCGCCCTCACCTCCTTGGGCGGTAGTCCGAGGCCTTCCGCCACGCGCCCCACGAGCTCCTCAAACTTCGACGCCCAGCCTTTTCCTTCGAAGGAAATCTTTTCTGGTGCGATTTGCCAAACCTTGCGCACACTTTCGTCCACGAGCGTCTGGTCACCCCGACCGTATGGAGCTCGCTCGGCCGCTGCGGCAATGAGTTCCCGCGCCTGCAAAGCTGGAACCGGAAAAGAAAGCTGCCCAACTCCCTCGACAGACAAAAGCGGCATCGGCGTCTCGTGTTTTCCCGAAACCTGAAAATCCCCCGGCCTCTCAAGCGTCTTCAAGGCCTCCACCAAATCTTCAAACCCCTCCGCGTAGCTCACATGAATTGATTCATCCGACATTCCAAGATTCTTCCTAAATACGAGATCAAACGACAAGCCTACAGCAATTTAGGTCCACTCCCTGAACTGGGGCCAACATTGAATCGCGCTAAGTAATTCGGAGAGCAGCTTATGGGATGGCCTCTAAACCTCGATCACATTCCGCTTTCGTGAGCCTCTGCCATTTACTCTACTGTCCAGTCGGGAGACAAATGACTGGAATTCCAAACAAGAAGTTTGTCTCGGAGATACTCGTCTCTCCACTCGATGGATTGATGCTCTGGCATGGAAAGTTCACCCCCTTACATCTCCAGAAAATTCTTCAGCATATGCTTCCCGTGTTGGGTGAGGATCGACTCGGGGTGGAATTGGACGCCGTAGACGGGGAGGTCACGGTGGGCGAGGCCCATGATTTCGCCTTCGGCGGTTTCGGCGGTGATTTTCAAGCAGGATGGGAGGGTTTCGCGTTTGACGATGAGGGAGTGGTAGCGGGTGGCTTCGAAGGGGCTAGGCAGGCCGGCGAAGACATTCTCGCCAGTGTGCAAAATCGGCGAGGTTTTGCCATGCATGAGTCGCGGGGCACGGATGACATCGCCTCCGTAAACTTGGCCGATGCTCTGGTGGCCAAGGCAGACTCCAAGAATGGGGATTTTTCCGCCGAAATGCCGAATCACATCGCAACTGACGCCCGCCTCGGTGGGTGAGCAGGGACCGGGGGAGACGACGATTTTTTCGGGCACGAGCTTCTCGATGTCATCGATGGAGATCTCGTCGTTGCGCTTCACAAGGAGCCCCGCACCCAGTTCGCCGAAGTATTGAACGAGGTTGTAGGTAAAAGAATCGTAGTTATCGATGACGAGTATCATGCGAGCGGTAAGCGGGATTGACCACAGAGGACACAGAGAGCACAGAGGAAGTTCTTAAAGGCTGAAGTCATTTTGGATTTTAGCGACAAAAGGGGGCTTCGCGTTTGAACCTTGCCTAAAATCGGCCGACCGTAGCGAATCAAATGGCTTGGAAGGGCGCAGTTAATTCCGGCTTGCTGGGATTGGTGGGGAAAAAATGGAAACGGCGTGAGCTTGCTTGAAGAGGTTTTCTTTTTGCTAAGCCCCATTCGCGCAGCGAGTGCAACCATTCCATCTGATTCTCCTCTGTGCTCTCTGTGTCCTCTGTGGTCAATTTTCATTTTGTTTTTCTTGCGCGGTCGATGGCGCGCATTCCGGCCATGGCTTTGTTGACGGTTTCTTGGTATTCGCCTTCAGGTGTGGAATCGGCGACCACTCCGCCGCCGGATTGGACATAGGCTTTGCCGTCCTTGAGAAGGACTGTGCGCAGCGCGATGCAGGAGTCGTGGTTGCCGTCGAAGCCAAAGTATCCGACGGCACCGGAGTAGGAGCAGCGTTTGCTTTTTTCGAGTTCGTTGAGGATTTGCATGGCCCGGACCTTGGGAGCGCCAGAGACGGTTCCCGCCGGGAAGGTCGCCCGCATGACATCGTAGGCGCTGCGGCCTCCGGCAAGCTTTCCCGAAACATGGGAAACGATGTGCATCACATGGCTGTAACGCTCGATGGTCATGAAGTCGGTGACCTTCACGCTGCCGTATTCGGCGATGCGGCCGACATCGTTGCGGGCGAGATCAACGAGCATGAGGTGCTCGGCACGCTCCTTGGGATCGGCCATGAGGTCGGCGGCATTCGCATCATCTTCCTCGGGAGTAGCTCCACGGCGGCGTGTGCCAGCGATCGGACGGATCTCGACGAGGTCGCCGGTGAGGCGGACGTGCACTTCCGGCGAACTGCCCACAAGCGAGTAACCACCCGGACAACGAAGACAAAACATGTAGGGCGAGGGATTCACAAAGCGCAGGGCGCGGTAGAGATCGAGTGCGTCGTCGTGAAACTCGGTTTCGAAACGCTGCGCAAGGACGATCTGGAAGATGTCCCCCGAGCGGATGTATTCATGGGCCTTGTGGACCATGGCGTGGTATTCCTCGCGGGTGGTATTCGAAGTCGATGGCGCGGCGGCGGGGGTGGATTCTGTGAAAATCGGATCGAAGGCGAGTGGCTTGGCGAGCGACTTCAGAATGCCTCGAATCCGCTCGCAAGCAGCATCGTAGGAGGAGGCGGGGTTTTCCTTGTCTGGAAACGCATTCGCGACAATCCGAATCCGGCGGCGACGGTGGTCGAAGGCGATGACCACTTCGGTGACCATGAAAAACATATCGGGAATTCCGAGTTCGTCCTTCGGCGGGGCGGAGATCGTGGGTTCAAACCAACGGATGCAATCGTAGCTGAGGTAACCGACGGCGCCGCCATGAAAGAGCGGGAGAGTGGGATCGGTCTGGGTGCGGTAGGGGGCCATCCACTTCTCGAGTTCATCGAGCGGATCGCGCTCGGCCTCGAATGTGCGGGAGGTGCCGTTTTCGGTAAGCGTGAGGGTTTTTCCTATGGCGCTGAATGTGGCTCGTGCCCCGAAGCCCAGAAACGAAAAGCGTCCTGTCTGGTCTTTTTGTTCGGCGGACTCGAGGAGAAAGGACGGCGCCTCGCCACAAAGCTTAGCAAAGGCCGAAACCGGCGTATCGCCATCCGCGACGATCTCGCAGGAGACTTGCAGCACGCGGGCCGTGGCCGCTTTTTGTAGAAAATCGGCGCGCGTCGGGGTGACGGGAATCATGTGAAGGAGACTTTCGGAGCCTGCCTCTCTGCGGCGCTATCCACTTGGAAAAGCTCAGCCGCTGCAAATTGGAAAAGACCCGCAATGAGATTTGTCGGGAAAAGCTCGCGCTTCGTATTGTAGGTCATCACCGAGTCATTGTAGGCCTGACGGGCAAAGGCGACCTTGTTTTCCGTGGAAGTCAGTTCCTCGGTGAGTTGCATCATGTTCTGATTCGCCTTCAGGTCGGGATAGGCCTCGGCGACGACCATCAAGCGGCTGAGCGCTCCGCTGAGCCCCGCTTCGGCTCCACCCAGTTCCCGCATGGCCTGCGGATCGCCGGGATTCGCGGCGGCACGACCACCGGCGGACTGCGCCGCATTACGAGCCTGAATGACGGCTTCGAGTGTGGAACTCTCGTGTTTGAGATAACCCTTGGCGGTTTCCACGAGGTTCGGGATCAAATCATACCGGCGCTTGAGCTGCACATCGATCTGGGAAAATGCGTTTTTAAAGCGGTTACGCAGCGTGACGAGTTGGTTGTATTGACCGATCACAAAAAGGATCAGAAAGGCGAAAACAACGGCAATGACAACGAGCGCTATCAGTAAGACTCCCATTCAAGCACTTTGCCGCCCGCCCCCTCTCCGTGCAACTTCAAAAAGTCGGGTTTGCGATGGGGGTTCGTCCTGATGCGAGTTCCCTCTTGTGCCTTGGCTTCAACAGGAATAGGGTAAAGACGTAAATGATGGCCCAGCGGAGTCCAGAAAATGAAGGCCCTCTCACTTGGATCGGAAATTTTCCCATCTATGTGAGCACGGCGCTCGCGGGAGTGCATGGCCTTACGCTCATCCTTACCGCTGTGGCGATGGCGGCAGGAGCAGAAGGGTTTTTGCAAGCGTTCGTCTTCTCCAGTCAAGCCGTCACGAAGGACTACAGTCTCTGGCAAATCTGCACCTACGCCTTTGTGCACCGTCCCTCCTATTGGCTCTTGCTTGTGGAGCTTTACCTGTTGGTTGCTTTTGGAAAAGAGATCGAAATTTTTCTTGGTCGCAAGGCCTTCATTAAGCTCTACGCGGGCCTGCTTGTCGCTCCACCTCTGGTTTTGGCCGCCGCGAGTTGGGCTGGATGGCCGTCCATTTACTGGGGATCGAGCGCGCTGCACTTCGGTGTTTTTGTGGCCTTCGCCCTCCTTTATCCGACGGTCGAGATTTTTTTCAGCATTCAGGCGCGCTGGGTCGCCCTCGCCCTGCTGGCGATCAACTCGCTTCAATGCCTCGCGCTCGCGGACTACACTTCCCTGACCGCGCTGGGTGTGGACTGCGTGACGGCCTGTTTCATTGTCGGCTACTTCCAAGGCCGGTTCGATCGCCCGGAGAGACCTGTCATTAGAGCAAGGGCTATTCCATTTCGCCAAACCGCGCCAACCCGCACCGAAATCCCCGAGGAGGATGCCATCGTCTCGATCGACCCGATTCTGGAAAAAATCTCCCGCAGCGGCATGGGCAGCCTCAATGCACGGGAGCGCCAGCTCCTGGAGCAAGCCCGCGCCCAACTCATCGCCAAGGATGCGGAACACTGATGACGGATTCCAACGACCACACTAACGAAACCCACCTCAAGGACCCCTGCTACGTCACGGCGGTGTCGCATTTTTATCGCGGGGAACTCGGCCGCATCATGGTCTGGAGGCAGCGTCTCGATGTGACGACCACTTGGGCGATCACGACCAGCACCACGATCATCGGCGTGGCTTTTTCCATCCGCGAAGTGCCGCATATCATTTTCTTTTTCAATCTCGCACTCGTCTGGATCATGCTTTGGATCGAGGCGCGGCGATACCGTTTCTACGATGCGTTTCGCGGGCGGGTGCGGATGCTGGAGTCCCACTTTTTGGTTCCCATGATCTTGCAGAGCCCGAAGATCCTGGACGGGGAGTGGCGCCGTCTGGTCTGCGAGGATTTGATTTTACCCTCCTTCAAGATCAGCAAGTTGGAAGCCGTGGCGCGGCGGATGAAGCGCAACTACGTGTTCATTTTCGGGATTATTCTGCTGGCTTGGACACTGAAAATTTTCATGCACACCAAGTCCCCAATCCGATCCTTCAGCGACTTCTACAGCGCGCTGGCCGTCGAGCATCTTCCGTCATGGTTTGCCTTTATTGTGTATTTTGGAACGATTCTGGTGATATTCGGCTTGATCATTTTTGTGGTGCGAAGCTCGACCGAGGAGGTTAGCGAATTCGGGAACACCAACAGCTCTTTGTGGAAAATCTAGACGCCATCTCGCAATTGAAGGAAATCGTAGCCCGCCTCCGTGCTCCCGACGGCTGCCCGTGGGATCGCGAGCAGACCCATGTGAGTCTTCGCGCGGGATTGATTGAAGAATGCTACGAAGTTGTCGACGCCATCGACCGCGCGAATGACGAAGACATGCGGGAGGAACTCGGCGACCTCCTCCTGAACATCGTCATGCATGCACAGATGGCCGGGGAGCGCGGATCCTTTTCTCTGGAGGACATCGCCGCCACCGTGGGAGAGAAGATGGTCCGTCGGCATCCCCATGTTTTCGGCGACAAATCCGCCAACGACAGCCAAGAAGTCCTCCGCCAATGGGATGCGATCAAGCGCCAAGAAAAGGGTGGGGCCAACGGCATCCTCGACGGTCTCACCACCGCGCTCCCTGCCCTCCTCCGCGCGCAGAACGCGCAAAAGAAAGTCGGCCGCGTGGGATTCGACTGGCCGGATGCCGAGCCGGTCTTCGCCAAGATGGCCGAGGAAACCGCCGAGATCCGGGAGGCGATCCGGGCCTCGGACTCCGCCGCCCTCGAGGCCGAGGTCGGCGACTTGCTTTTCACGGCCGTCAATCTCGCCCGCAAGCTCGGTGTCGATGCCGAGACCGCCCTTAACGGATCCACGAACCGCTTCATAGGTCGTTTCCAGGCTCTTGAGCGGGACCTCCAATCCAGCGGTCGCGAAGTGGCGGGAACCCCGCTTGAGGAACTCGACCGCATTTGGGACAAAGTGAAAAAGGGATGAGTCTAGCCGTTCTCAACCCCGGTGGGAGAGATCGACCGCGCTCTTATTTCGATGGCCCTGGCCGCCCTGGGGATGCCACTCCGCCGCCCATCGGGGTCCACGCTTACGCGGCCTGCTGCAAAGGGTCCCTCCACCGCGAGGCGAAGTCCATTCCCGCTGGAGTGCAAAATGTGTTGATCCTTCTCACCAAAAGCAATCTCCGCCGCGCCATGGCCGAACTGCGCGAACTCCAGGCACGACACACCTGCGTGCGGATCGCCTTCCGCCAATCGCGCGAACAAGATATTGCCGATCTCTTGGGCGATGTGACCCGCCATGAGCTTTTTTGCGAGATTTGCCGTGAAGCAAATGGAGCGATTGCCGACTCCCCGCTCATGGCAGCCCTTTTCAAAGCGGCCGGGGCCACGCACATCCGGGTGATCCCGCCACCGTGTCCGGTTGATTTTCCTGATTGGGATTTCAGCCAGCCACTCACAAAAAAACGCGGGATTTTTATCGGCACGCAAAGTTTTTCGGACTCCTCACAGCGGCACGCCACAGCCCTCATGATTGCGAATCGGATTTCCATCGACCTCGCCTGCCCGCTCGCGGTTCTTAACTCCGAAGGCCGCCGAGGCGGGATGATCTTGAAAAGGATCCAAAAAACCAACCCGCTCCTGTTCATTGTGGAAGCCCCGTTGGATTACCCCGATTTTTTGCGCTTGATGGCCTTGCACCGCATTGTCTGGCACCTGAATGCCAACGATGACCCCATCGCCACAGCCTCCCTGCTCTGCCGGATGCCTTGCCTCGGGGGATCGGGCACCATATCGAGAACGGCCTTCCCGAAACTCTCTGTTCCGGCGACCCTTGAGGACATGGATTCCGCCGCACGCACACTTCTTTCCTGCGATACAGACTGGCGGGATGCGGTGGAAGATTCGCAGGCGAGAGCAAGAGAATCGCTTTCCTTCGCCATAACTGCTTCACTCCTTGAATCCAACCCGAGCCCATGAACACCAAGACCGGGATTTCCGCATTTTTAGTTTGTATGAACGAGGCCTCCATCATGGAGCGGTGCCTCTCAAGCCTGGATTGGTGTGACGAGATCGTTGTGGTCGACTCCGGTTCGACCGACTCCACACTCGAAATTTGCCGAAAGCATAACGCAAAAATATTTCATCGTGATTGGACGGGGTTCGTGGATCAAAAAGCCTACGCCCTCTCGCACTGCAGCCAGCCTTGGATTTTGAATTTGGACGCCGACGAGGAAGTATCCCCCGAGCTTCGCTCGGAAATCGAAACCATGCTCTCACAGGATGCGAACGGCCAAGTGCGGGAAGACGGATTTGAATTGCTGCGGGTGGTTTTTTACCTTGGCCGCTGGTGGCGGAAGGGAGGTTGGCATCCCGAGAGACGACTCCGCTTGGCCCGCCGGGACAGAGTATCCTGGCACGGGGAGGAACCCCACGAACACGCCAAGGTGCCCGGCGCCACAGGCCGCATGCGAGGCGAACTGCGCCACTTCACCTACCTCGACATCTCCGATCATATCAGAAGACTCGACTCCCACTCCACGGCCGCCGCCTTAGCCCTGTATAAGAAGGGAAAACGGGCGGGCCTCATCGATTTGCTTCTCAAACCCAAGGCCCGCTTTTTCAAATTCTATATCCTCCGCCGTGGCTACCGCGAGGGGCTTCCCGGCATTCTCGTGGGTGGAATGGAAGCCATTTACGTATACCTGAAATACTTCAAACTCTGGGCACTGGATCGCGTCCCCCGCCGCTGAACCACCCCCATCCCCTTTCTTCGGGAGGTGAGAACCCTATTTGATTTTGTGTCACTCGAAACGACCAGTGTTTCCATGCCCGTCCCTCATCGCCGAGAGAGATCCATTTCTTCCGGGGAAGAGCAGGGTTTCCGGCAGCATGACCGTTGCCGGAGGCCCTGCGTGGGGGATTCGCCCCATTGTTGGAAAACGACAGCCGTCCTAACTATGCACCGATGCTTTCAACCAAAAAACGCCCACCTCGCCACAGGCTCCAACCGATACGGCGGGACGTCGATCTCACTTTAGGCCCCATCGCGGACTCGGGTTACCGCAGACTCTTTGATACAAGCCGGGACGGCATCATGGTCGTCGATATGGCCACGGGAAGGATTGTGGACGTGAATCCTTGTCTTTGCATTTTGCTCGGCACGCCCCGCGAGCACTTGATCGCAAAGAAACTCGATCAGATTCCCCCGTTCAAACCGCTTTGGAAAGACGTTCGCGAGTCCGAGGAGCTTGATGGAAGCGGTTTTCACCTTTGCGACCACCTCAGCATGAAGGCACAGGGAGGCAAGCAAACGCCAGTCGAAGTGGTTTGCAATTCCTACAGGTCCGAAGGGCGAAAATGGCTACAATGCAACTTTCGCGACATCACCCACCGCAAGCACGAAGAGGAAAGCGTGAGGCGTCTCACGGAGACACTCGAGCAACGTGTCGCAGCAAGAACGTCGGAATTGGAATCCGCCAACCGCGAACTCGAAGCCTTCACCTACTCGGTCTCCCACGATCTTCGCGCCCCGCTGCGACACATTATGGGCTTCATCGAAATCCTGGAAAAAGAAGCCGGCAGTAAAATCTCAGAAATTCACCGCCATCATCTCACCACCATTGCCGGAGCTGCGCGACGAATGGGCGAACTCATCGACGATCTCCTAACATTTTCCCGGATCGGACGCTCGGAAATGCAAAAAACCAGCATCAACCTGAGAGACCTCCTCATGGAAGCGCTGAACGACATCAAAGAGGAAACCAAGGAACGTCTGATTGGCTGGAAAATCGGGCCCCTCCCCGAGGTTTTTGTGGACCGCTCGCTCATGCGCCAGGCTTTGGTGAATCTGCTCTCGAACGCGATCAAGTTCACCTCAACCCGTACGCATGCGCACATCGAGGTCGGTTGTAATTCCGATCACCCCAACGAACATGTTATTTTTATCAAGGACGACGGCGTGGGATTCGACCCGCGCTACACCAAGAAACTTTTTGGCGTTTTTGAGCGGTTGCACAATGGCAAGGAATTCGAGGGAACAGGAATCGGGTTGGCCAACGTCCAACGCATCATCAAGCGCCACGGCGGCCGTATCTGGGCCCTGGGAAATGTCGATGCCGGGGCCACCTTCCACTTCACCATCCCCAAACCGGGAGAAAGATGAAATCCGAGCATCCCAACATTTTACTGGCCGAGGATGACTCCGCCGATGCCGAGTTGACCCTCTCCGCGATCCAAGGAACAACCTTGAAAAACAAGGTCGTGCGCGTGAGCGATGGCGAGGAAACGCTGGACTACCTCTTTAGAAGAAAGGCCTGGCGCACGCGGCCGAGCGGCGATCCGGTCTTGGTTCTGCTTGATCTCAAAATGCCAAAAATCGGGGGCATCGAAGTCCTTCAGACCATTCGAGCGAATAGCAAACTCCAATCCATACCTGTGGTCGTTTTCACCTCCTCCGGCGAGCGTCGGGACATTGCCGCCTGCTACCAAAATGGGGCCAACGCTTATGTCATCAAGCCCGTGGGTTTTCCGGACTTCAAAACATCGGTCCAAAGCATCGGACGCTTCTGGTCGGAAATCAACGTGCCCCCTCCACTTAAATCCCGCCGCATGGAACGACGCTCCTGGCAAACCTGATGCAAACCCCACTCCACATCCTGCACTTGGAGGATGACCCCCTCGACGCCGATCTGATTCGTCGAAAACTGGAGGGTGACGGGCTCGCTTGTGAGATACAACGGGTGGATACCGAGTCCGATTTTTGCCTGGCCCTGGAGCGAAACGACCTCGACCTCGTTCTCGCCGATTTTTCGATGCCGGGCTATGATGGGATGGAGGCCCTCAGCCTCGTTCGGGCCACACGCCCTAGCCTCCCCTTCATCCTTTTTTCGGGTGTCATGGGTGAGGAAGCGGCCATAATGGCTCTCAAAAAAGGGGCGACAGATTACGTTCTTAAAGACCGACCCTCCCGCCTCGCCCCGGCCATTCGCCGGGCCATGGAGGAAGTTCAACTCCTCAAGGAACGGCAATCCCTCAGCCAGCAACTCACCCACGCTCAAAAGCTCGAAATTTTTGGAGAACTCGTTGGTGGCATAGCCCACGACTTTAACAACATCCTCACCATCATCATGGCCAACAGCGGCATGCTGATGAACGAACTCAAAAAAACAGACCGTCTCCACCGCTATGCCTCGCACATCGAATACGCAAGCGAACATGCCGCCGCCCTCACACGTCAATTGTTGCTTTTCAGCCGTGGAGATGTGCGCGAACCCACGCTCATTCCCCTCAATGATCTGGTTCAAAAAACCGGCCTCATGCTCCATCGCCTCATTCCCGAGCCAATTCAAATCCGCATTACGACATGCAAAAAGAACCTCCTGATCAAAGCCGACCAAAATGACATCGCCCAAGTTCTCATTAATCTCGTTCTGAACGCCCGTGATGCCATCCCGGTCGAAGGCTGGATCAATATTTCCACCGGATTTCTCAGCCATGAAGAATCGTGCAAATTGAATTTCGAGCAGGCTGGCGGCCTTTGCTACCTGCGCGTTGCGGATACCGGTTCGGGAATGAACGCCGCCGTGCAGGCGAGGCTTTTTGAGCCCTTCTTCACCACCAAACCGGAAGGCCATGGCACAGGACTGGGCTTGCCAACTTGTCAGCGTCTCGTTGCCGCAGCCGGCGGTAAAATCACCATCGAAAGCGAGCCCGATCAAGGATCCACCTTCACCATTTATCTGCCGCGTATCCTTGAGGAAATTCCCGGAGGCGCGCATCTGGATTCCGAGCTGCCCCCCTCCGCCGGACATGGAACGATCCTCCTCGTCGAAGACAACCACATGCTCCGCGACATCGTCGCCAAGCGCCTCTCCGATCTCGGCTACCGTGTGATTCAAGCTGCCAACGGACTCCAGGGCCTCGATGCCTTGACTGATGACAAAGGACCCGCTCCCGATTTGGTAATCACGGACATCATCCTTCCCCTGCTCAGCGGCCACGAAATGGCCCGCCTCCTTCGTCTGAAAAACCCAAATATCAAAGTGCTTTTCACGTCAGGGTATTCAGACAGGGCCATCCTCCCCCACGGCATTCCCGACAATGGCATTGAGATCATAAGAAAGCCTTTCACCATCAATCGACTTGCCAACAAAATCACCGAGATCCTGCCTCCCGTCGAAACGGGCATCAGGCATCGATAAAAACCTTTTAGCGCCTCTCAGCGTTGCCATGAGCGAGGAGTGGCCCTGCAGAGCCATTGATTACCAGTTAAAACAAGTAGCTCACGATGACTCTCACCGTGCATGGCGCGATCAACTGATTGCCAACCACATTGCTGATCACAGGCAACTCGACATCGGAATAAACGCGCATGGGATGGAAATCGAATTCCAATCCAGGCGAAAGCGAGACTTGTTGGTATCCCGTATTATTGGGATCGGACTCGGGGCCGGAATCGCTGGCCCGGTTGGTGAAGAGCGC
>JALQZP010000120.1 GCA_023258235.1 Terrimicrobiaceae bacterium
ATTGTTCGATGCGGCGGCTGATCTGGCCTTGCCTGCATGAACACTCCACCAGCACCGACCGCCAAGGCGCTGGAAAAAAACCGTCCTGCCCTCGGGGGCGGTTTTTTTTAGCTAATGGATGGAAAAAAATACCAAAACCCAAAGGCATAATACATGTTGTTTATCGTCTATTTGTTTGCCATTGATTTTATAGTCACCCAGATATTATGGCAACACTCTAAAAGACCCACATTAGCGATCGATGGTTTACTATTCGTTAGGCACTTCTAAACTCAATTTTTAATGAGCGGTTCCAAAACTCCCACTCATACAATCGTGAAGGCAATAGCTATCATCATCGTTATTGGAGCTTTTGTAACAGGTCCATCCTATCTAGTCAGTAAATTCAAAGATGTATTCTTAGAGTTACTCAGAGGATCAAATGAAGAGGTAAATAAGGGTTGGGATACCGCCAAACGCATTGGCAAGGATATAGACGACGTGATCCACTTCCGACCTAAGATCACAATCGGCCAAAAATCTGTGGTCGAGGCCAGCAAGGAGTTAGCCGAAATCTCACTCGTCGAAAAGTCATTCGAGCATGCTTATGTTTGGGAGCATACTTGGCTTGGCAGCACCAAGCGACTCAAACTAAAAGGACATTTCATTGCCAAGGCTGGCTACGACCTAACCAAACCATTTTCGATTGATATTTCCGAGGACGGAATGACTATTCGGACGACAATGCCGCCAGCTAAAATTAACTCTCTTGAACAGATCGATATAGATGTCTTGCAAGATGAGAACGGCATCTGGAACAAGATTACCGCGCAAGAACGTCAAAACGCGATGAACGCATTTCTCACAGACGCCAAAAGAGCCCTCGATCAGACTTCCCTGCTTGCGGATGCGGATGCCGCACTTATGACGCGCCTCGAAAAAATATTCCGCAAGAACGCTCCAACGGCGTCGATTATTCGAGAACCTTTTTCTCTGCAATGATCTAATAGTATAATATACATATATTTACTAGCCAGGTTCTTTTCCTAAGTATGAACATCCACAACTCGCGACCAAGCGAATATAAGACGGTGTCTGGTTGGCTATCCTCTGCGACCAAGCCCGGCCAAGTGGACATATTTGGAATCTCTGGCTATGGCGGCATAGGAAAATCCTATCTCCTTGGCCAAGTCTTGGACCACATGAAGCCAGTCTCAAGAGGATACCTTCAAATTTCGGTGGACGGTCGCGACTCTTCTATTCTCGGCGACTTTATGGCACTCTATGATCGGCGGTTTGCTCCAAGAGCGGTGCCAAACGGCAAAGCCAACAATGACTATTTTCCGCATGTTCGATACTTGGCGAGCCAACATGCGGCCTTCGACAAGACCGTTGAAACTGCGGTCAAGAAATCTACAAGCCCAGAGGATGTCAAGAAAGCTGCTGGTTCGATTTTTCGCGGAGGGAGTTTTCTAAACAAATGCATCCCAATGACAAAGGAGTATTTGGATTTTGACGCCCTTCAAAAGGAGGGTGTCGATAATAGAGTCAATGAGGCGATTGACCTCCTTGCCTCACTCAACGCTATTGCAAAGACATCAGGACTACCGGGGCGGGTTAAGGACATTCTCGGCATCACTTACCGCGAACGAATCAAAACCGACCTGTATCGCCTTAGTGCAGACGAGTTAGTAGCAGATTTATGCGCAATCCTCAATTGCTACCAACGCTTTGATCGCTTTCGCTTCGTGCACTCCCCTATAAAGGGACTAGATCGTTTGCTTCTTGTTCTCGACGACTTCGAGATTTTGGGCAGGACGATCATTGATTTCGTGACCACCGCGTTGATTCCAGCTTTGGAACAGGCCAATTTCCACTCGACACTAATCATATTAGGCCGAGATTCCCTGTCTGACGCCCATGTGGCCTTCCAGCATCATTTATCGCACCTTGTCCGCGATAAAATCCGACTTGAACGCTTTTCGGATAGCGTAGCTCAGCAGATGTTCCTCGAAGCAGGCCACCCTGAGACTGAGCTCCCCACTCTGCTAAACGAGTCACAGGGGTATCCGTTTCTAGTAACACTCCTTTGCGAGGCCAAGAGTGGCAGCGTCAGCTTTTATCAACAGTTTTACGAGCGCACAACTAGATGGATGGCCCCGATCGAGAAATCATGGGTTCTGCCTCTGTGTTACTTAGACCGGATTACAGAGGCTTCGGTATCTGCGATGCTTCCAGACTCACCCGCTAATGCGGTAATCGAATGGTTTAAACGTGAGGCATCATTACGAGATCCAAACGCCCAATGGTATGTTATCGCCCCCTACATCCGAAGGACGCTCAAAGAGTATCATCTCAAAGAAGTAGGAACGATGAAATTTAATGAACTCGTTGCGAAAGGGGAAGCAGCATCCAATCGTGCTTAGATAATTCGCAACGGTAAGAACTGCATCGCGCCATAGTTTCATTCATAGAGAATGATGACAGAAGGACCAGTGGATGTTGAAATCGCCAACTACCACTGAGACCATGAAAACCAAAATCACCACTCCACATGGACCCGCCGCGAACACGACAGGGGACCAGAGGAGACATCCATCTCACGAGGCATTCCGGCCACGGAGCCTTTGGAGCTTGTTCAACGCATTCACGGAGGTCCACAAGACCGTGAATCCCCACACCTCCCTGCGACGAGGGGAGGCACTGCACGGGTTGTTCGATGCGGCGGCTGATCTGGCCTTGCCTGCATGAACACTCCACCAGCACCGACTGCCAAGGTGCTGAAAAAAAACCGTCCTGCCCTTGGGGGCGGTTTTTTTTAGCTAATGGACCTTTTAGGAAACCTCAAATCCATCTTTGACACTCGTTGCATGTGATATTATTGATATTTGCATATGAGACTATCATCTGTCGCCCAAAAGACAAAGAGCCCGGCTACTCGTGCTGTTTCGCCTGCCAAAAAACGGAGCAGTGCCAAAGCCAGTCGGACCTGCGGGGGCGTGGTCATGTTTTGTGTTCAGGGTTCGAATGGATCAACCGAGTCGAAAATCTATTCTCCTTCCAAACTAGTTCAGATGCTGCAGGCCGGATTACCATTCGGCGAACTCGAAGATCTGCAAGCCAGCCTTGCCATTCCATCCGAGAGGTTGGCTCCGATGCTGGGCATTTCCAAAGCCACACTCCATCGTCGCAAAGGGACTGCTGGTAAACTGCCACCTGCGGTTTCGGATAGGGTGCTGCGTTATGCCCGCCTTCTGGGACAGGCTTTGACAGTTTTCAACCACTTGGATGCTGCCAAACTTTGGCTAAACGCCCCGCAGGTCGGCCTCGGTGGAGCGGTGCCATTGGACTACGCAAAAACGGAAATCGGAGCCCGGGAGGTAGAGAACCTTCTCGGCCGAATCGAATACGGGGTCTATTCCTAATGGCGAAGGCTTGGCGTATAGTTAAGAGAAGCCATGCCTCCAGCGCCTTTGATGGAGAGGGGGCTTGGCGCTATGGGGGAAGATGGAATTCCCCCGGCACGCGTGTTGTTTATTGCAGCGCCAACCTATCCTTGGCGGCTCTTGAGACCCTTGTTCATCTGAATCCTCCTGTAGCATTCAAATCGGTGGCGATTGAATTGGAGTTCGACCACAGGCTTGTTGAAACCATTGCTGCGAAAAATTTGCCCTCAGATTGGACTGAAGAACCTCCTGCTCGCTCGACTATGCGATTAGGAGATTTATGGGTCAGAGAAGGCCGTTCTGCAGTTCTTGAACTTCCCAGCGCCATTATTCCGAGCGAATCGAATTATCTCTTGAATCCATTTCACCCGGATTATCAAAAAATCAAAATCCACAGGCCTGTGGCATTCTCATTTGATCCCCGCTTGCTTTGATAAATGGTTGTCCACTGAGGTCTGGCAAAGTTGCACCAGCGCCGTCATGCCCTCGGGGCGGTTTTTTTTAGCTGCTGGATTATGAAGGCACAGAAATCATTTGACCCGATGAGCAACAATGAGCGCTTTTGAGCCATGACAAAGTCAGTTCTTTTCAGGGCTCGTGTTCCCGCAGATCGGTTAAAAAAAGCTGAAAAGGTTTTTGCCAAGCTCGGTATGAAAGCCAGCGATGCATTCAACATTTTCTTGGCTCAAGTCGAACTCCGGAAAGACCTGCCCTTTGCGGTCACCTCCAAGCCCGAGCCTCTGCTTTCCACGGCCGAACAGGGCAAAGCCTGGGAGAATGCTCTTGGCGAGTATTGAACCCAGTGCGGGCGAGGTTTGGATCGTAGATTTTGGCACTAGGGCAAAACAACGCCCTGTAGTTGTTTTGGCTTTTCCTCAGCCTGAAGACGCTCGCGCTCTAGTGGTTGTTGCCCCGCTCACTTCCCAAATTCGTGGTCTGCGCGGTGAAGTTGACCTTGGAAAACCCAAGTGGCTTACCAAACATTCCGCAGTGAATATTCAAGGATTGGCCAGTATTGACCAAAACAGCCTCGAAAGAAAACTGGGACGCCTGACTACCTCTCAATTTGAAGCTGTAAAGGATGCTCTAAGGGATTTGCTGAATTTGTAGGCAAGCCCTTGGGCAACTCGGGCTTGGCTCTTGCCTCCTGATGTGTGATTGGCCGCACCCTGACCGCGCAGAAGGTCCATGAATTCGAGCCCATCCCAGAAAATTTCACTCCCGAAGAGTCCAAACGCGTCCTCGGCTGCCAAGCCCAGCACTGGTCGGAGTATTTGTTCAACTGGAGTAAGGTCGAGTATATGGCTTTACCCCGCACCTGTGCGCTCGCCGAGGTCGCCTGGTCGCCCAAGGAAGGCAAGGACTGGGGCGAGTTCGAGGGCCGGCTCGACATCCACCTCAAGCGACTCGACGCTCTCAAGGTGAACTATCGCCGCGCCGATGGCACCCCTGCGGTGACTGAACTCATGGGCCGTGGCGAGTGACCGGTATGCTTTGAGCAGGTTTGCGCGCTTTGGCATGAGTTTTTCGATGGCGTGATGCTCCTTCACCGGGTTTTGTTATGAATCGAACCAATCTATGAAAATCGTTCAATGCTGGGACGACGGCGTGGAGGACGATATTCGCCTCTGCGAGCTCCTCCGCTCCTTTGGCGCGCAGGCCACTTTCAACCTGAATGCCGGTCTCCATGAGAAAAAGCGCGGGGGCAGTTGGCTTTTTCGCGAGGTCAAAGAGGTCCGCAAACTCGCCAAGGATGAATTGGTCTCAGTCTATGACGGGTTCGAGATCGCCAACCACACACTTACACACCCCTCCGCCGACAAGATCACCCCGACCGAGTGGAAGCGGGAGGTTTTGGAAGGCCGCGCGCGGCTCGAGGATTTGTTCGGTCGCCGGGTGGCAGGCTTCGCCTATCCCTTTGGTCATTGCCCACCGCATGCCGTCGAAGCGGTCCGCGAGGCAGGCCACCTCTACGCCCGCACCTGCAAAAATGCCACTCCCTCGTTTCCGCCAGAGGACCCAATGCTTCTGGCCGCCGACTGTCATTTTCTCAACCCGTGCTTCTGGGAGCTTTACGAAAAAGCCAAATCCGTAGGCTCTTCGGCCTTTTACTTCTGGGGACATAGCTACGAGTTGTGCTCGGAAGATGATTGGAAAAACTTCGAAGAAAAAATCCGCCGCCTCCAATTGGATCCAGATGCCGAATGGGGTAGCCTTTCCGGATTGTTCGAATAGCGATAAAGAAGGAAAATTGCCGTTTAAAGGGCGTCTAAAATGGGCAGACTTCCGAGATTCAATAATTTCGAGCCTCATACCCCCTCCGCGCGAGCCCAAATTTCCGCACCCTCCTCTGTCTCCGTGACCTCCTTTTCTTTGACTCGCTCGTGCCCACTCCCTCGCCCTTCGGGCCAATCTGCGATTGCTCTATCTCGTGCCTGCCTCGGCGCTCGGTTGTGGTAATAACCCCCATTAAAAATACCGAAAAATTTTGTAAAATCAGCTTGACCGCGTTTTGAACGCGCGAGAAATTTCCTTTGTCTGATATTTTAGATCTAAAAACCTTAAACTAAAC
>JALQZP010000121.1 GCA_023258235.1 Terrimicrobiaceae bacterium
GAGCGGGTTTACTCCAACAAGGGCAACGCGAAGCCGGGCGTGACAATGTTCATCAACCGTCCGAAGGAGTAGTCGCCTTGCCTTCATCGCGGGGAAACCCGCGCCGGGATACCGAAGAAGGCCGACCCCTTGCCATAAAATTGCCAAGCAATTGCCAAACACGAAAAAGGGTGAAAATAGTTTTTCTTGTGTAAGCCTCTTGGGGAGAGTGGTGCAGCCATGAGGAGTCGAACCTCAAACCTTCTGATCCGTAGTCAGATGCTCTATCCAATTGAGCTATGGCTGCTGAAAGGAAAAGGAAGATAGACTAAGTGGTATAGTGAGGTCAATTAAGAAATATGAAATTCAGGATATTTTTTTGACGGAGACATGAATCCAGGCATCCATGGGGGAGTGTCTGGCGTATCGCTTAAAAACAATGATTAATCACAAGGGTGATTGGGCTTTGGTTGGGGCTTTGGCTGCGGATGCATTGTCTATGCCTGTGCATTGGTATTATGACCGGGTGGCGCTGAAGCGGGATTACGGGCGGTTGGTTTCTTACATTGCTCCCAAGTCGCCTCATGCCGATAGCATTTTGTGGCGCTCGAAATACGAACCGCTCAATGAAAGGGGGGACATCCTTCATGACCAAGCGGTGTATTGGGGGCGGAGGGGAGTGCATTATCACCAATTCCTTCGAGTCGGAGAAAATACTCTGAATTTTCAATTGGCGGTGGCTTTGTTCGAGCAGGTGAAGTCGGCGGGGAGCTATGATGCGGAGGCTTGGATCGAGAAATACTGCGACTGGATGTTGACGCCGGGAAGACATAGGGACACTTACGTCGAGGAGTGTCATCGGGCTTTTTTTACGAATTATGCGCGCGGGAAAAAATGGCGGAACTGTGGTGTGGATGACGTGCATATCGGGGGATTGGCGTCCGTTCCGGCCCTGATTGCGGCGCTTGGGCCGGGACATTCCGATTTGCGGGAGGTGGCGCGGGAGCATGTCTCGATCACTCATAAAAACAGCGATGTTCTGCGTGCGGCGGATACCTTGGTGCGGATTCATTCTGCGATCGAGATCGGCAAGGCGAGCCTCGAAGAGGCGCTATTCAGTGAGGCCTCGGATTACATCTCGAAGCGAAAGGTTGAGGCCTGGAGCAAGGAGGTTGACGAGGTTGTGGTCGGCGAAATTTTGAGTTCGGCGTGCTATATCAAGGATGCTTTCCCGGCTGCGCTTTATCTGGTCTGGAAATACAGTCGCGACTTTTCCGGCGGGATCATCGCGAATGCGAATCTGGGGGGAGATAATTGCCATCGTGGAGCTGTGGTTGGGTCTCTCCTTGGTGCGGCATGCAAGGTTCCGCTGAAGTGGAGGGCCGGGCTTCGCGTTTTGCAGGGGTTTCGGGAGGTGGAAGCCATCCCCACGGACAGGGATGGTATGGCTTGCTCTCAGGAAGTGTAGGGAGAGGTTTTTTCTCCCTGAAAATGCCTTTTCATCCCGGATGGGAGTCGGAATAATGATGTTGTTTTTTTAACGATTCCATTTCATTCCAATTTCTAATTATGCCATCCAAATCCAACTCTCAGATGCGTCCATTTTCATCCGCCTTGCTTGACGGGCTGAGTCGCGCGCCGAGTCGCGCCATGCTTTATCCCGTGGGCTACAAGGAGAGCGATTTTTCCAAGTCCCAGATCGGAGTGGCTTCGACTTGGAGCATGGTGACACCATGCAATATGCACATCGATCAACTCGCCCGCGAAGCGGCTCTGGGTATCGATGCGGCGGGGGGCAAGGCCACGATCTTCAATACCATCACCATCTCCGATGGCATATCCATGGGCACCGAAGGGATGAAATATTCCTTGGTTTCCCGCGAGGTGATTGCGGACTCCATCGAGACGGTGGTTGGCTGCCAGGGGTTCGATGGATTTGTGGCTATCGGCGGCTGCGATAAAAACATGCCGGCCTGCATCATGGCCATCGTGCGCATGAATCGGGCTGCGACTTTTGTTTATGGCGGGACGATTCTTCCGGGTTGCTTCGCCAAGCGGCAGTTGGATGTGGTGTCAGTTTTTGAAGCGGTGGGACAATGTGCCGCCAATAAAATCTCCATGAAGGATCTTCATGATGTTGAGTCCCGCGCGATTCCCGGACCGGGCTCTTGCGGTGGAATGTATACCGCGAACACCATGGCCTCGGCGATTGAAGCGATGGGATTCAGCTTGCCGAACAGTTCGGCGCAAAATGCGGTGTCACCGCAGAAGGTGGCCGATTGCCGTGAGGCGGGGGCGGCTGTTCTTAATATGCTGAAGCGTGGCATCCGTCCGTCCGATATCATTTCCAAAGAAGCGCTGGAGAATGCGATCACGGTGACGATTGCTCTGGGTGGTTCGACGAATGCCGTTTTGCATCTCCTGGCCATCGCGCATACGGCGAATATCAAACTGACCCTCGAGGATTTCACCCGCATCGGTCGCCGTGTGCCTGTTTTGGCGGATCTCAAGCCGAGTGGCCGATTTTTGATGTCCGAGCTGGTTTCGATCGGAGGGATCGTTCCAATGATGAAAATGTTATTGGCCGAGGGATTGCTTCACGGTGACTGCCTCACGGTCACCGGTAAAACGCTCAAGCAAAATCTGGCGCCCTTCAAAGCTTATCCCAAAAGCCAGGAAATCATCCGTCCGATCAGCGATCCGATCAAAAAAGACAGCCACCTTGTTATTCTGAAAGGCAATCTTGCTCCCGACGGTGCCGTCGCGAAGATCAGTGGCAAGGAGGGGGAGAAGTTCGAGGGCACGGCCCGTGTATACGAATCCGAAGAAAAGGCGTTGGAGGCCATCCTTGCCGGAAAAATCAAAAAAGGGGACGTGATCGTGATCCGCTACGAGGGGCCAAGAGGCGGTCCCGGAATGCGCGAGATGCTTTCGCCCACAAGTGCGGTGATGGGTTGTGGTTTGGGCAAGGATGTGGCGCTTATTACCGATGGGCGGTTCTCCGGTGGAACGCACGGGTTTGTGGTCGGTCACATTACTCCCGAGGCCTTTGATGGCGGGCCTTTGGCGATCGTGAAAAACGGCGATGGGATCACCATTGACGGCGTGAATCACAAGATCACGCTGGATGTATCGGCTAAGGAGATTGCGGCCCGGCTTGCGAAGTGGAAAAAGCCAAAACCGCGCTACAATCGGGGCGTGCTTGCAAAGTATGCCAAACTCGTTTCCACCGCCTCCCAAGGTGCTGTAACGGATCGTTGAGCCCTTTTTTCCTGTTCAAGCCATGAGGCAATACCCGGCAAATCCGATGCAGGCGGCGGCTTACAATCGCCATCAGTGCCACCCCTCCGCGCCCGGTGCCAATACGCAGGTTTCGATCAGCTTCGGGGAGAGTGTGAATCCGGAGTTCCTGCGTCACTCATGGCAGGTTGTGATGCAGCGTCATGCCATCCTCCGCTCCGCATTCACCAAAACCGTCGAGGGTGTGATGGTACGGGAGGTCGACAAGGCCGAACCGACATGGGTGCAGTTGGATTGGCAGAGTGTTCCGCCCGGGGAAATTTCAAAAAGGTGGAATGTTCTACTTGAGTCCGATGCCACCAATGAGTTTGAGGCGATAGCCGTTCCGCTTGTCCGGTTTCATGAAATCCGTCTCCCCGGGGGTGGGGGGCATTATCTTTTGACCACACCGTTCTTTCTGCTCGACGAGTTTTCGCTCACAAGGGTGTTGTTGGATTTATTGCAAACGATGGGGCAGTCGCCCTTGGCAGCTCCGGCGGATTTTCCCGCCGGTTCGAAAGCCAAAAAATGGGATGAGTTTCTTGCCGGTGCCTCCGCCCCGATTGTTCTGGAACCGCGAATGGGAAACCTTTCGCAGACCCGATCCACTCTCCTGCTTGATCGGGAAAAATCGACCATATTTGCGAAGTTTTGCCACGATCACGATTTGGAGGAAAGCTTGGTGGTGAGGTGTCTGTGGTCGCTTTTGCTTCGCCGCTTCGGCGCATCGGGAAATCTGATGCAATGCCTTTTTGACGGACGTGGGGAATCCAGCGAGGTCGGATATTTTCAAAACTGGCTGCCGATAGTGCAGTCTTGGGATGGATCAGTGAAGGATTGGCTGGATGCCGCCCAGGCGCTTTCCGATAGCATGGCCGAGCAAAGTTGGATCGATCCGGATGAGGCACTGCGCAGTGCCGGACTGGATTGCACGATGCAAGACATCAGTGCCGCCTTTGTATGGAAGCCGAATTCGATCAATGACGTCATTCACACGGCACTGCCGCGTTGGATTAATTTTGATGCCCAACTCCAGACAAAAATATCCGCCGGTCTTGTACTCGAGGCGCGTCCGGGGCCGCGATTGGAATTGTCCCTATCGGGGGCATTTTCGAGCGAGATGGCCGCGAAGGAACTCCTTTCCCGTCTGACGGGGTTGATCGTCGGTCTCGCTGATTTTTACGACAAGCCGGTTTCCCGGTTGCCGCTTCTGATGCCTGAGGAGATTTGCGCCTTGCGTGATTGGTCGCGGGGACCGGAGCTTCACGAGTTGCCTGTGTCCGTCGTTGAGGCATTCCAAAAAATGGCCGCAGAGCATGGCGACCGCGTTGCCGTGAGGTTCGGTGAATACGAGATGACCTATGCGCAACTGGATTCCCTCTCCGACAAGCTGGCCGCGCATTTGAACCAGTTGGGTTTTGCCGGCGGTTGGCATGCCGGTTTGTTTTTGTCTCCCTCGGCTTGGATCGGTGTGGCTCTTCTCGGAGTTTGGAAGGCGGGCAACTCGTGTTTGGCAATTGATCCGACTTCTCCTCCGGAGTGGGTGGAGTCGACTTTGGCTGCCCATGATGTGAGTGTCGTGATCTGCGATGGATCGAGCGAGTCGCAAATCGACGCATTCCAGCGCCGTCGCATCATTATCGACCAGGATTGGGATTCCCTTGCGGTGGAGCCGATGGAGAAAAAGGCGATCCAGGCCGACGAGCTTGCGGCCTCGGTTCCCGGGCATGTGGATGGCGAGCCGCCGATGATTCGTGCGCTCACCCACAATATGCTTGTCACAGCGGCTATCGAGGGTGCCCGGGTATTGAATTTCAAATGCGGGGATAGCTTTCTGGTGCGTGCGACGCCGGGGGGCGGTGCGTTTTTTGACGAGTGGATCATCCCGCTTCTTTCCGGTGGCATCGTGCATGTGGCGGGTGATGATTTGCTGGAGTCCGCCACGGCTCCGGTCACTCATCTTCGTTTGACCTCCCCCGAGTGGGCCAACCAGGCCGCTGCTTGGGCCAGAGGCGACGCACCTGCCTCCCAGACTCTCCGTGTGGTCGCCGTCGAAGCCGGGGCACCGATGGCAACAGCGCATCAGATTTGGAGTGATCAGCGCCATCCCGCGATCCGGCAGGTTGTTTTTTTCAGTCCTGCCAGTCTTTGTGGCCTTGGTGTGGCGGGAGAGGTTCGTCGTGACGCGCCCCTTCTCTCTGTGGGCAAGCCGACGGCGGAAGTCGAGGTTCTGATTTGCGACGGCGATGGATTGGCCTTGCCGGTGGGGTATGCAGGCGTTGTTTACTTTAAATTTCCGGGATGGAAAACTCTTCCTGAAAGCACGGATCGGCGTGGATTGCATCTCGGGTTGGTGGGATGGAGGGACGGCGATGGGAATCTGCACTTGGAGAGTTCCGCTCGTACCCATGCAGGCATACCCACCATCGATCAGATTCGTGCGATGCAGCCGTTTGTTCAGCAGAGTTTTGATGTCTTTATCGGTGTGGCACCCTATGTCTTGGCCCCGCAGGTTATACCGGGAACGGTGCCGGTGAATGAATGGCTTCTCAATCGTGCCGGATGGATTGATGAAAACGCGCTGCCGAAGTCGCAAGTCCCTGCGCCTGTGGCCGCGATTTCAGTCCCGCCTGTGCGCCCCAAGGTTCGCGAGGAAGAGGTGAGAACAGTGCGTCGTTCCGGGAAGGAGCCATAGATCGGAAGAGCACACG
>JALQZP010000122.1 GCA_023258235.1 Terrimicrobiaceae bacterium
ATTCGATGTAGGATCACGCACGCAGCCCTTCCTTCAACCTGCCAATGCAGGTGGAACGGATTCATGCGGATTTTTTAAAGGCTCAATTTTGTGGCACCACCGCGTGTAAGGAATCAGTGAAGTTTTAAGTTTCAAGTTCTGCTGCATTCGTGGATCGTTGGATTTTTCGATGAACATTCCATCTCGCATTGCCTCTTTGCATAAGAAAGTGGATCTCGCTTTGGAGCGTTGGTTGCCAGATCCCGAGTCTGCGACGATCCACCGCGCGATGCGTTACAGTCTTTTTGCCGGAGGCAAGCGAATGAGGCCTGTGCTTTGCCTCGCGGCGGCCGAGGCTTGCGGCGGGCGTTGGCAGGAGGCTTTGCCTGCCGCTTGCGCGGTGGAGTGCATTCATACGTATTCGCTGATCCATGATGATCTGCCGTGCATGGATGATGATGATTTTCGACGGGGTCGACCGACTTCGCACAAGGTTTTTGGCGAGGGAGTGGCGGTGCTCGCGGGCGATGCGCTTTTGACGGTGGCTTTTGAAATCCTCGCCCGCACCAAGGAGACGCCTCGCTATCGCCCTCAAGCGTTTTTTATGGATCTCGCGAAAGCCGCAGGCAGCGCCTGCCTGATCGGTGGCCAAGTCGCCGATCTGGAAGCGGAGAATAAAAAAACGAGCATCCGCGAGTTAATGAATATTCATTGGGGAAAAACCTCCGCGATGATTGCGGTGAGTCTCAGGCTGGGGGCAATGTCCGCGAATGCCAGCGCGCGGGATCTCAGGGCGCTCACTGGATTCGGGGAAAATCTCGGCCTCGCTTTCCAAGTAATCGACGACATTCTTGATGTGACCCAGAGCAGCGAAAAGCTGGGGAAAAGTGCCGGCAAGGATGTGGCCTCCGGCAAGGCGACATTCCCGTCCGTCTTGGGAATGAAAAAATCCGTCCGTGAAGCGGCTAGGTTCACGGCAAGCGCCCGCAAAGCACTCAAGCCGCTCGGCGAGCGTGGGGCGTTCCTTTCCGGTTTGGCCGATCACCTTTTAAATCGTGAAGCCTGACCGCAGCCGTTTGATTTTTTTTGGCACCTTTTTTGGAGCGACTCTCTTTACGATTGGCATTTGTTGGTTAGCGTGGGTGTTTTTACTGGTGCCGATGAGCAGCGCCGTGAAGACCGGCAATCGATTGAAGGAGGCATTCCAAACCGGGCTGGGCATCACTCCGCGCATCCTGGCGAATGCCGGGGCTATTTTTTCCCAACACGCCGAGGGGGATTCGTTTGTCGTGGTGGAACGAAACATTGAGGTCGAGGGAACATTGGATGGTCAGCCGCCAAGTTGGAGCACGATGGGATTGAAGGCCGAATTTCGCGTTAAGGCCGGGATTTTCAACCGCGAGACATTTCAGGTCAATGTGCGCAGGGGAGGGGAGGAAGCCGAGGTGGAGTTGCCCAAGGTCAAGGTCGTCTTGCTCGATATGGTTGGTGCCCCTGTGATCGAGACTAGCGGCATTTCATGGGACTCGCTGCCCGAGCGCGCCAGGGAAAAAGGGCTGTTGGTTTTGCAGCGCGCCGCAAAAAGGAAGGCCGTCGATAGCGGACTCCTTCGCGAGGCGGCGGGTTCATTGGAGTCGCAGGTGGCGTCAATCGCGCAGAAGGCCGGATGCCGGGTGGTTTTTGTTTCAAAACTAGCGGAGCCATAACATGTTTTTTATCAGTGTGTGTGGGTGATTAATCGGCTCCGCTGGTCAAGTGTGGCTTGCGCCACTGGGGAGGAGTGCGTAGTTTCGGGGCTTCATGCGATGTTGGTTATTTTGGATTTGCCTGCTGCTTTTCGTGACGGGACTGGTGGCAGTGCCGGGGCTGGATCGTGCCAACGTGCGGGTGGCGGATGGATTTGACCACCCTGTGGGGAAACCCAATGCCGAAGGATACTATATGGCTCGGGGTTTTCTTTCGTATCATCCTGGTGAGGATTGGAATGGAGCTAAAGGCGGGAATAGCGATCTGGGGGCGCCTGTTTATAGTATCGGGGATGGGTATGTGACTTTTGCCATGGATGCTCGGATGGGATGGGGGAATGTGGTTCTCGTTCGGCATGCTTATGTGGAGAACGGGAAAACGCTTTTTGCCGATTCCATGTATGCCCACCTCAACACGATATTGGTCCGAAAGGGCCAGCAGGTTTCCCGTGGGCAGCAGGTGGGAACGATCGGGACAAACCACGGGATGTATAGAGCGCATCTGCACTTTGAGATACGAAAAAACCTTTACATCGGAATCAATCGCTCGGCCTTCGCCAAAGATTTCTCGAACTACTTTCGCCCTGGACAGTTTATCGCCCAGCACCGGCGTTTGCCTGGGGCGGGGCAAATCGCGTCCATACCCATAAATAGCTACAAAACCGATCGCGAAGGCCTGCCATATCCGACGGCGGCGAATTCCCTTAAAAACCGCGCCCAAGGCGACAAGTCGCCATCACGCGGTGGAACTTTTCGCGTGAACCGGTTCGGGGATATCGGGTATTAAGTTTCGCGATCAAAGCATGGAAAATCCGACCGCCCCACTTTTTCTGATTGCCGGCAGTGGCGACTACCCTCGGCTTGTGATCGAGGGGGCGCGGAAGGCCGGAGTGCAACGTATCGCCATTGCTGCATTTGAGGGCGAAACGGACCCCACCCTCGCGGCCATGGTCGATGCCACGTTTCCGATGCGCGTGGGACAGCTCGGCAAGCTCTTGGAGGCCGCCAAGCAATCCGGTGCGCGTCGGGCCATGATGGCAGGGCAAATCGCCCCTTCGCACCTTTTCAACCTCCGGCCGGATTTCAAGGCACTCGTGCTTTTGGCGAAGCTGAAGGAGAGAAATGCAGAGTCCCTCTTCGGTGCGGTGGGGGGTGAAATGACGAAGATTGGTGTCGATCTCATTTCCGCCACGACGTTCCTTGATGACCACATGGCGTCCGCCGGGCTCATTGCCGGGCCACGGCTCAAGCCGCGCCACGTCGAAGACTTGGAGTACGGGTTCCGCATCGCCAAGGAAACGAGCCACTTGGATATCGGCCAGACGGTTGTTGTCAAAAACGGCACCGTTCTCGCCGTGGAAGCTTTCGAGGGAACAAATGAAGCCATACGCCGCGGAGGCAAGCTGGGCAAGGGGGCCGCGACACTGGTCAAGGTTTCCAAGCCCGGTCAGGACATGAGATTCGATGTTCCTGTCGTGGGAACCAAAACCCTCGAAGTCGCGGCCGAGGCGGGGATTCGGATCATCGGCGTCGAGGCGGGATCGACGATCCTCCTTAATCGCCCGAAAGTTTGCGCCCTCGCCGAGTCGCTCGCCATAACCATTTACGGAAAATGAAAACCATTCGCACAGGAGTCGTCGGCGTCGGGCACATGGGTGCCAACCACGCCCGCATTTACAGTGAGCTTCCATCCAGCCGTCTGACGGCCGTCTATGACCAAAACCCGGAGGCTGCCGCTGCGGCGGCCAAGCGCTTCCAGTGCGAAGCGGCGGAGAGTCTCGAGGCCTTTGCTTCGATGGTGGATGCGGCCACCATCTGCACTCCGACCGTCACCCACCATGCCGTGGGCAAATTTCTTCTCGAGCAGGGGAAGCACCTGCTCATCGAAAAGCCGATCGCCGACACGCCGGTCCATGCCCGTGAATTGGCTGAACTCGCCGCCGCACGCGGTTGTGTCCTCCAGGTCGGCCACGTCGAACGTTTCAATCCTGTTCTGCACGCTCTCGAGGCCCAGTTGAACAACCCCCGTTTTTTGGAGGTAACCCGGCTTTCGCCCTACCCGAATCGCAGCACCGATATCGGCGTGGTATTGGATCTGATGATCCATGACATCGAAATCATTCTCCACCTCGTCCGCTCTCCGATCGAGAGCCTCGACGCTGTCGGAATATCGGTTCTCGGCCGTGGCGAGGATATTGCCAACGTTCGTTTCCGCTTCAAAAATGGGTGTGTGGCCAATGTCACCGCCAGCCGGATCAGCCAGGAACGTGTGCGTAAAATCCGCGTCTTTCAAGAAAACGCCTACCTCTCGCTGGACTATAAAAATCAAGCGGGTTACCTGCTTCGCCTCGCCCGCGAGGACGAGAAGGCCAGTTCGGGAATCGGCAAGCTCATCGGCTTGGCCACGGATTCCAAAATTGTCACCGATTTCAGCGGCCATCGGATCGTCCGCGAGCCCGTGGAAGTAAACAAAGGCGAGCCGCTTCTCATCGAGTTGGAGTCCTTTCTCCAATGCGCCAGCGAAGGATTGAAGCCCAAAGTCACAGGGTTGGCTGCCGCCGATGCCCTCGACATCGCATTGGAAATCACCCGCCGCATCGGCGAGTCCTCGCCTCTCGGCAAGAGCTAACCGACCCAGTCGAACCGGATATCCTGTATCACATCCGGATGCAGGCTCAGGTGAACCGGGCAACCTTTGGCCGCCGCTTCGAGAAGCTTCCGATGCGGGTGGTCCGAAGGCAGAGGAATGGTGAAAACAATCTCCAATTTCGCAATACGGCGGGGTGGCTCGGTGGACATGTGCTTCACTGCTTTGACGGTGGTGGCGCCGAGATCCACGCTGTGACGGCGGGCGACAATGCCCATGATGGTCAGCATGCATGTGCCCAGCGAGGTGGCCGCGAGATCCGTTGGAGAAAAAGATTCCCCGCGCCCCTCGTTATCCACTGGCGCATCCGTCAGCAAAATGGTTCCCGAAGGTCCGTGTGTGGCCTCGCAGCGTAGATCGCCCAGATATTTTATTGAGATTTCAACCATGCCCGAATCCTAGGATGCCCGATCGCGCTATTGCAATAGAGGACGGCATTGAGGGGATGTAAAAATCCATGAGAACGGAGCAGGTCGGTGAAGGTGGAGCTTGACGGAGAATCGGCTTTTCATACAAGAAGGCACCATGTTGTCCCGACTCCGCTTCGCCCGTATCATCGTTTGCGCGATGATGGGTGTGGCGCTGTTTTTTGCCATTGGTGGACACTTTGCCCTTTTGCAAGGCATTGCGTGGACATCGATGCTCCGGGATTTCTCCCGCAGTGAATCCATCGGGAAGGCGATTGATAAGATCGTTGATGGCAAACATCCCTGCGGACTTTGCAAAAAAATCGCTGCCGCCCGCCAATCTCAGTCTCAAGAGCCCGTTCTTCTGGTGAGCACGAAGAAGTTCAGCGACTTCATCACCCCGCTTGTTTCAAGGCTTGCGACGCCGTTTTCTCGCCCTCTTGTTTATGCTCGGGTGCCTGTGCCCCTGTGGGAGGACATCTTTTTTGCACCTCCCGTTCCGGTGCCCATCTTTTCCTGCTGATCCGTTTCATTCCCCGCGACTCGTTCCAGCCGCAGTATAGGCCCTTGCGGGCGATTTCCTTTACGGAGGTGTGTCGTGCTGTTGCGCGTTCATACCCGAATTTCTTTTAAGCATCTCTTTATCCAATATGAAAAATCTCACTCAAAATATTATCGCGTTTTCCGCAGCTTTGTTTCTTGTCCTTTCACCCGAACTTCATGCCTGTGCTTGTTCCTTCTGTAGTGGCTACGACGTGGGCACGAGTTCCAACTTTCCTACCGGGAAGGGTGGGTTGGTATGGACCGAATACGACTTTGTTTCACAGAGTCAAAACTGGAGTGGTACTCACTCTTCGGCTGCCGATAACAACGAGCACAAGCTCATCCAATCCTCTTGGCTGTCGGGAGGTTTCCAATACTTTTTCAATAATTCGTGGGGTGTTGCGGCCGTCGTTCCTTACGCAAACCGGATCGTCACTGCCGAGGAGGATGACGGCCCCATGACAACAAAATGGTGGGGGCTGGGGGATATCCGCGTGAACGGCTATTACACCGGCTTCTCGCCGGATATGTCCACGGGCATCAACCTTGGCGTCAAGGTGCCCTCCGGCGATTGGCACAAGGCTGGTATCGATCGCGACAACCAGATTGGAACGGGTAG
>JALQZP010000123.1 GCA_023258235.1 Terrimicrobiaceae bacterium
GCGGGTTGGCTATCGGTGGATGCACGATTTGAGCCGGATTTCAGCCCCGAAATTTCACTTCAAAAGCCGGATTCGGGCTTATTAGATTTGAAGAAACTCGAATATTTGAGGTGGAAATACCATTATGTGAGGGTCTTGCCTAGTTTGGAAGTAAAGATTATGTATAAAGCACTAATCTTAATTGAAAAACAAGTATATAAAAATGGCGCACATTTCGGAGGTGAAATTCCGAAGGGTTTTTGAAGTGTTTTTGCGAAGACATCCCTGCCACATCGACATCCAATTTAAGTGCGATCAACCGCAATTCTGTTCAACGAATTTTCACCCCCCGATCAATTCGAGGAGGTCGGATTCGTTGAGTGGTAGAGTGGATTGATCTGGGTTTAGCAGGTCGGTGACGAGGGATTGCTTTTTGGCCTGCATTTCCAGGACCCGCTGCTCGACGGTGTCACGGGCGATGAGCTTGATCGAGGTGACGACATTTTTTTGCCCGATGCGATGCGCCCGGTCTGTTGCTTGCGCTTCGACGGCGGGATTCCACCATGGATCGAAATGGATGACGGTATCGGCGGCGGTGAGGTTGAGCCCGGTGCCGCCTGCCTTGAGGCTGATGAGAAAAACAGCGATGCTGGAATCCGACTGGAAGCGTTCAACGACGGCGGATCGATCGCGAGTTGATCCGTCCAAGCGACACCAGTTGATGCCGGTGTCGCTGAGCGCGGGAGCGATGAGGTCGAGCATGCCGGTGAATTGACTGAATACGAGTGTGCGATGACCTCCGTCCGATGCCTCACGAACGAGTTCTAGCAAAGCCTCCAGCTTGGCCGATGGATTGGGGGATTTGCCTCCAAGCAGACGAAGGTCGCAGCTCGCTTGGCGTAGACGTAATAAGGCGGTGAGGACGCGCATTCGGGCGGCGCCTCCGGTGTCCTTGAGAGCATCAACCTCGGCTCTGGCGGCGATCTGGAGTTGGGTGTAGATAGCTTTTTGGTCGGGGGTCAACTCGACTTCGACGAGTTGTTCGATCTTATCGGGGAGTTCGTTGAGGATATCCTTTTTATTACGGCGTAGCATTCGCGGTTGAACACGTCGCAAGAGGCGAGGCCACACGCCGCCTCGAGTTCCCTCGGCGAGAGGTTTCTCATAGCGATCTTGAAAGTCCTTGCGGGATCCGAGATATCCGGGAATGAGAAAATCAAAGAGCGACCACAAGTCGCGTATGGAATTCTCCAATGGAGTGCCCGTGAGAATAAATCGGACTTTGGATTTGATCACGCTCGCCGCCTTCGCATTTTGACTGTCGGGATTTTTGATGTGTTGAGCCTCGTCCAGAAACACGGTTGAGAAATGGTGGGCTTTGTATTTCTCGATGTCGCGACGAAGAAGGGCGTAGCTGGTGATGACAATACTGGAGTTCGGTATATCACCAAATCGATCCTCGCGATCAGGTCCATCCAGAGCGAGTATCCGAAGATCTGGAACAAAAAAGCCGGCTTCCCGTTTCCAGTTCCACACTAGGGAAGATGGACAGACGACGAGATGCGGGCCGGTGAAGGACTCCATCAGGGCAAGACTCTGTATGGTTTTTCCCAGGCCCATGTCATCAGCGAGGAGGCCGCCTAGACCCGAGTGTGCACATTCCAAAAGCCAAAGGGCACCTTCGATCTGATAGGGCCGCAATCTTTTGCGCAGCGGTCCAAGTGATTCTGGTTGAAAACGGGGAGGGGATGTTGTCTCGCTAACTCCTTTCCAAGTGGCGATGCTCGACTCGATATACCCTCGCTGGCTTTCACGAATACGGAAGACGCCTCGCTCTTGATCGGGGTTGCAGTCACGGAGGACTTCTTCAAGGTCATCGGCGAGATGGGAGTCGGGGACAGCTATGCGCCCGTCTGCAAGGCGCAGACGTGGATTGCCACTCCGAAGTAGGCGCTGAAGGTCTTGGACGGAAAGTACGGCTTCTTTGCCTGCCGTAAAGTGAACATGGAAGTCGAGCCACCCTTCGCTTTTTTCGCGGATGGCAAAGTGGGGTTCAATGCGGACGAGATCGCCGGTGACATGCTTGAATCGGTCGCCTTCGGTGATCTTCCATTTGGCTTTCAGCAATGGGAGGGCCGTCGCATAAAAGCGAATCACGGCATCCTCGCCCCGCAGTATGGCTTTCCCTCCGGCATCTTCAAAACCGAGTTGAGCGAGTTCCATCAGTGCCCCTGTTTCCGCAGCGGGATTTTTGATGTCCGGGGACGAGTATTGAAAGTCAATCGTGGCTTCCAGGTGGCGAAGGGATCCCTCGATATGAATGTCCACTATGGGAATTTCGAGCGATGTCTGAAAGTGTTCTGTGGATGCGGTGCGAGCGGACGATGAGGGGACGGATGTGCTCTTTGCTTTGTGGGGTGACATCACTTCCAAGGCTATAGCGATGGAGTGGGCGCAGATGAGGCCTCGGTGACGGGAATCGCGGCAACTGCACACATTCTCGATATCCACCGAATTGTTCAGCTTCAGTCCGGCGAGAAGCGATTTGCCGTCAGAGGCAATCTTTCCCTTCAGTAGCGGGGGCGCGTAGGAAGCCTCTGCGACGTGTCCCATCGAGTGGATGGCACGGGCTTGCTTCATAACGGGCCAACCACCGAGAGAGACGAGAAGTTTTTCTGTGAGTTCCATGTTGATGCCACTGAGATGGCGCAGACAAAAAGATGTCAGCAAACAAGCAAATCACAATATCGGCAAACTTGACAGAGCTCTGGGTGCCGGTGCTAGATGCCGGTGTGAAATCAGCCCTCCTTCTGCTGGCCTTTGTGGCCCTATATCTCTGTTCCTGCACGACACTCCAAAACCGGAGGGATCTCTACTCCGACCAAAAAGTCAACGGGCCATATACGCGGTTGCTTCATGAGCGCCGATGGAAGCCTTTGTATCAAGAGCCACAAGCCAACCCCGGTGCTGCACCTTTAGTCACTGCCAGCTCTGTTTCTGATAGCAAAAGCGTGAAGCCGATTCAGGGCGACGTGCTTTAAAATTTACGTCCATATAGTTCGGCGGGTCTTGCATCAAAAGGCATTTTGTCTCTTCCTTTCAAATGCCATGTGGTCGTTGCGGCATTAGCATACTTCTGTGGAATAGCCCTTTTTTGGTGTTCCTAAAAATGGCTTTTTAACGTGCCAAAAGGTTTTGCGGTGCATTCTCGAATTTGTCGTTCACGCAAATGACGCTCATTCCGTTTCTGGCAAGGAAGGCTGCTGCCCCTGTCGCACGCATACCTGTTCCACAAGAGACCAGCAGTGGGATTTTCAGGTCCAATTCTAGTAGGCGTGGTAGGAGTCGCGTGTGGGCGATATTTTTTGCATTCCTTAGATGGGCGACTGCAAACTCGGTTGCCTTGCGCACGTCGAGATTTTGAAGGTGTTCGTTTGATGCGGCGAGAGCATCCACTTCGGAAAACCTCGCTGTGCGCATGGTGGTTTTCATCGTTTCTGGAGCCATCTCAATCAACGTCGCGGGAATAAAGCCGATGATGTGGTCGAAACCGATCCGAATAAGTTGCCTGACAAAGTCGGCGACTTGAGTTGGATCCTGCACGACGAGTGCGATCTTTTGTTCCGGTGTGACGTAGCTGCCTGTGAAATCGGAAAACTTTTCCTTTGGCGCGAAGAGGCTTCCGACGAAATGGGTATCCAGAAATGAGGCTCGGTCACGGGTGTCGATAATGATAAAGTCCGAACGGCCGGAGTGAATGGCGATATCCGCGAGGGTCATCGCTACAGGATCAGGCAGGCCCCCAAGAGTGGCTGGACCAACTTTGTTCACATGTTTCATGTTTGAAAAATAAGCTGGCGGTTCGGGCTGGCCTCCGAGAATGAAACTCACAAAAACCTCCTCGCTCGCGCTGAGGGCCAACTTGAGGGCGGGATTGAATTTTTGTTCGTAACCGAATGTGGAGTTGGGCACCGCGCCAAGAGCCTTTCCGCAAGAACTTCCAGCCCCGTGTGCGGGCAGAATCTGGATATGGCAGGGAAGCTTGGCGAGTTTACGTAGGCTCTTGTAAAGGGCTTTGGCTCCGATTTCCTGTGTGCCCTCGAGTCCAGCGGCCTGCTCGAGGAGGTCGGGTCTGCCCGCATCACCCACAAAAAGAAAGTCTCCGCTGAGCATCGCAATGGGCTCGTTCGCGCCTCCACCATGGTCGGTGACAAGATAAGCCATGTGCTCGGGAGTGTGCCCTGGTGTGTGAATGGCTTGGAGTCCGATATTGCCGATTTTGAAGCTGTCTCCATCTCTGAGAAGATGAACGTTCGGAAATCCTTTTGCCCATTCGCTCTGCCATTGATCACCGCCTTCGGCTGATAAATAAAGCTGAATATCTGGATCGCTTTTGGCGAATTCCATGGCGCCACTCACGAAATCCGCGTGGATATGAGTTTCCGCGACAGCTGCGATTTTGAGTCCCTCCTGAGCGGCGATATCACGGTAGCGCTCGATATCACGCTCGGGATCGACGATGATGGCTTCACCGCTGCGTTGGCAGCCGATGAGGTAGGAATATTGCGCCAGATTCGAATCCGGAATTTGTCGAAGAACCATATTCGTTCGTTTGTGTTGGATTTTATTTATTGGAGCAACTCGCGGTCCGTGCGTTCCATGGCAATTTGGAAATGAGTATTCCCATGCCGCACCAGTCGGTTACCCCTGCAAAAATTAATCCAGCTCCGACAAATCCCGATAGCCAGATGAACGCCGGATTGACGAATTGCGAAAGAAGGACGCCGCTAAGTACGATTGAACCCGCTGCGATTCGAACCTGTCGCTCCAGAGCGATGACCTTGCTTGTTCCGCGTACAACGGGGAGACCGCTTGTGGCCCAAGCCGAAGTCCCACCTTCCACGACCACGCAGTCCTGATAGCCTGCACGGCTTAGTTTTTCTGCAGCCTGCTTCGCACGTCCACCAGAGTGGCACAGGATAAATATCGGCGAATCTTTGGTGAACCCCGCAGTCTCTCCGAGGTTGGCAGGATCTAAGCGGTCAAGCGGTACGAGGTGAACCCCCGGCACATGAATCTGGGCGTGCTCTGCCGGAGTGCGGACGTCCAAGAGGGCTGTATGGGCGTTTTTTTTGATTATCTCGTTGAGGGCGGTTGGAGTGATGCTTTTCATATATCAAAATTTCAGGATAAAATTATATCGGTATAGAGCGATAAAGGCAAGGCGTAAAAGTGGCCTAATTGATTCTGAAGAAAAAACGCCCTCACTGAAGGCTTACCGAAGGTCGGAATGGTAAGTTTTTTTGAGTTTGTTAATTGCGCTGAGGAGGTTTTGTGCAGCGGAAGTGTCGCCTGCGGCAACAGCTTTCTTTAGGTCTTGGAGGCTGGCCTCAAGTTCGCTCAAGCCTTTGGCATATTCACGCATGTAAGTTTTTAGAGAGTCCCCTTTGAGTTCGCCAGCCGGCGCGGGGATCAGTGGTTTCGATGCATTCACGGCAAGGAGCATCGCATCGATGGTTTTCAGGGAGGATTCTTTCTTGGTTGGATCGGATATTTGAGTCGACAGAGTCTTGAAGCCTTTGCCGATGTGCTTCATTTGAATCGCAGCGGGGGAGTCTTCTTCCGCAGAAATTGGCATGAGTGCGGAGATAAAGGTGAGGGCGCTTGCGAGGAAAAGATGGGCGAGTTTCATGGTATTGGGCTATTTGCAAGTATTTTTATCTAAGAATCGAGAGTGAATGTGATGCGGAGTTCGTGATTATTCAAAAAATAGGGCGTTAAGGTGGCTTATCCTGTCAGGAAGCAATAGTATTTTTGACGACCGCATTGCGTGGCTTGCTTGTAGGATTGAATCCTACGCGTTGACTCAAAAGTCCATGACACCGGAGGTGGTCCGGGAAGGTGGGGTCGTTGACTCGTAAGTCATGACACCGA
>JALQZP010000124.1 GCA_023258235.1 Terrimicrobiaceae bacterium
GTGACTTTCATTCCTGCGGCGCGGACTTTAATTCGACCGGCGAGGTAGAAATCGTTTTCCGCACTCGAGGCGCTTTCAGCGGGGCCGTTTTGAAGCACTTTTGTAGCGGCATCGACGAGGTTGTTTTTGCAGGCGCTGAAACACCAGGTGCGGTCGAATACGGTGACGCCTGTTTTTTCTCCCGAAGTGAAAAGTTTGGGCAGGTCCTGCATCATGGTTTCCAAGCGGGCAGGTTTTTTGAATTTGGTGCGTTCGGCATCCGAGAACTTGGGGTTCACGAATTCCGCGATGATGCCCCGTGAGGATTCCAGCACCCGGAGGTAGGGTGCGAGGCGGAGGACGATGAGGTTGATGTTGCCCGGGAACAGAGAAAAGCCTCGCTCGTTCGGGACATCGCCTTCGGGGTTTACAGTCGCACGTAGAAGCGGATCGAGTTGGTTGTATTCCACATTCAGGGTGAGGGGCGGACAGCCAGGTTTTTCGAGCTTTGCAAGCCCGCCGACGGCTTCGCCCGGAATGCGGTTCACGGCGATCGAATTGAAATCGTAGCCGTGCGACTCGGAAACCCCGATGGCCGCCATGGCGGCATTGAAGACCTGGCCGTTCGTATCCTGAATGAAAAGCAGGTAGCGCACGCCGGCCTTCGCGAACTTGGCAGCCGTTCCGCTGGAATGAAGGAGCATGTGGATATCGCCATGACCATGGGGCTTGAGGATCAGGTTGTATTTTCCGTCCAAGGCGAGATGGGCGTCGATGTCTGAAAGTGCCGGAACCAGTTCCTGGCAAAGGATCGTGATTTGATCAGGGGCGAGGCCAAAGTTCTTGTTCGCTGCCAGCGTGGCAATGGTCCCCTCGTTCGTCTCGCGGCTGGTCATGATAACGAGAGGAATATTCCTTCCGAGTCGGCGGGAGGCGGCCAAGATGACTTGGGAAAAATGGGCTAGGTAGCTCGTGCTCTCGGTCACTTCGACAGGGATATCGAGTTTGATGCCATGGTAGCCGAGGCGTTCGCCAAGACCGCCGGCGACGAGGACGACGGCGGTATCCGCAAAGCATCGCAGGCCCAACTCTTCTGCTTCGTCATAATCTTACCCGAAAGCGGAGAGGTCCACCAGATCAGGCTGCGTGGGCGTGCAGCCCTCGAAGGGATTGGCGCCGGAGGAGGCCTGGGCGAGGAGTGCTCGCGCATTGTGGATGTAACCAGGAAGGCCTCCAGGGTAGGCTTGGTGGGCCGTGAGAAGAGTTTCTAAAAAACCGTGCTTTTCCGCATCCCGCACACCGGGAGCATCCCAGTCGGCAAACAGATGTTGCTGATCTTCCGACAGCAGAGCCTCGGCGAGACGGGCTTGGGTTTCCGGGAGAAAACCGGCATCGACATGGGCGGCGAATCCGGCGAGGGCGGCGTTGCCATTGATAAGAGCATGGAGATTGGGCATGGTGTTGAAAGGATGGTCTCATCTCCATCCGCAAGGCAACTTTTCTCTTTGGCTCTAACTGCGAGTGATTTGGAGCCCGGACGACGAAATGGAGAAGTCCACGAAGCGGGCGCGCGGGTTGGGCGGGGAGGACGTGAGTTTTTCGCGAATGCGGTTGCCGGCCTCCTCGTCTTTCGCAAGCAGGAGCATATATCCGCCCCCGCCGGCTCCGAGGAGTTTGACCCCGGCGGTGTAGTCCTTCACGAACGAGATGATGGAGGCGATAGACTGCGGGTTTGTGCCTGCGTCGAGGGCTTGGTTCAGCTCCCAACTGGTCTGCACGACGCTGCAAAGGTCGGTCCAGTTTTCCTTTTGAATCGATTGGTAAGCAGCTCGGGCGTGATTGCGTATGGCGAAGAGGACTTCCATCTTCGAGTGGGAGTTCAGAAGCATGCCGCGAACGATTTCCTGAAGGATGTTTTTGGCCACGCGAGTCATCCCGGTGTAGTAGAGGAGGGACATGCGATTCGCGGTGAGGGGGCCGAGGAGTTTCTCAGGCAACCAGCGCACGGAAGGAACTTGATCGAGTCCCGGGATCGTTTCCACCAGTTTCACTCCATGGTAGATGCCACCCGCCTGATCCTGCCAACCGCCACCGGAGGTCAGCATTTGCTCGAGAGCCATGGTTCTTCGGAAAATCTCCTCCCGGTCCCAGCCGAGGCTGCCGGTCGAGGCAAGGGCTGCGAGTAAGGTTGCGGCAAGAACGCTGCTGGTGCCGAGTCCGGATCCTTTTGGTGTTGCTGCCAGGAGCGAGACTTCGATGCCTCCGCCGAACTCGGCCAGCAATTGATCGAGAGTGGCTGGTGCTCCCCGATGAAAGCGGGGATGGAATCCCGCCAGACAGAAAGCGGCCTTCGCGAGGGAAAACGGGTCGCCGACTTGCGAGCAATCCTCCAATTCCGCAAAAGAGCGGACGTTGGTCTGGGCACCGAGATCGATCGAGCGAATGAGGATGTGGCGCTCTTGGCAAACTTTGGCAAAAACCTGCACCGGTGGTTGCCCATTGAGATCCACACCGAGATTCACGACAGCGCCGCCGTGTTTCAGGCAGAAGGGGGCAGTGTCACTCCATCCTCCAGCCAAATCGAGGCGCACGGGAGAGCGGGCCCAGAGGATTTGGTCGTCGATCAAGGAGTTTTGCGGAGCGACCGGGCGGCAGAAATCAATGATGCGTTCCGAGAGTGCCCCGAAGGCTTGGCGCTCGGCGATCGATCCATCCTGCTTGCGCGAGCGCTGAACACTGGAGAGGAAGGCTTGCTCATGCATTCGTCGCAGAGCATCACTTGTGTTTTCGGTGGGTATGGGTAGTTCGTGGGGGCCCGCAGCATAAATCCCAGCCGCATTTTCGAGGTCCACCCGGAAAAAGGGATTGCTGGCACGGTGTTCCCAAAAGCGCTGAGAGGCCTTGGCGGAGAGTTGGCGGCGTTGATCGAGCAGTCTCGCCAGATTCACTTGTTCGCCGATTTCTCTCGCGCTGAAGCGGGGCGCGGCGAGCCAGGCTTGAACGTATTCGGGGTCTGGCTTTCCACTCAAAAGCCAATCAATCCAATCCGAAGTCAGGTTTTCTGTTGAAGCAAAAATCGGAGCTTCCTGAATGTCCGTGGCAGGCGCGACGCCGGCTTGGGCCAGGGAAATCCCCCGTTTTTCGAACCACTCGAGTGCGGGGCGGCCCATCCAAAGGGCCTTCTCGATCGGTCCCGAAAAGGGGTCGTCGAAACCATAATTGCGAACCACGAATCCGGATTCGCCTACGGGAACGCAGTCGATGCAGTCACCCAGCGCGAGCGAAAACGTCCAGTCGCCTTCCGGAAGGCCGGTGAGGGCATTTTCTCCGGCGGGGAGGAAGTCATCCGGCAGGGCACAATTTTCGATCCACAAAAGCCGGTGATCAGGCGAGCGCTTCTTGAAAGCGAAGCTTGAGTTGAGCACATACATGTCGGGATGCGGCTTGCGCAGAAAATCATCCGGCTCGATTCGTCCGGTGGATCGGTTTTGCAATCCCGAGAGGGATTCGATCATCTGCCGGGTGGTTCCAAAGTGGTAAAACTCCGCGCCAACCATCGGAACGATCGAAACGGAAAGAGCGTTGATCCCAGCATCGCATTCAACGGGGTTTTTTCCGAGTGAGGGACCGAATCGGGCATATAGCTCGTAGTTGTTGGCTCGGTCCCCGGCGAATCCCTTGCCAAGCCATCCGCATCGCTCCATGAGCAGGTTCGCGGCCTTCGCGCTCAGGAGCCAGAGGCCGGTATCGACAAAATACGAGTAGTCCGAAGCGAGTTCGCGGATCTTTTCCGGGTTCGGTTTTTGGAGAAAAAATGCGACCTCGCCCTGCGATCCCCGGGGTGAGAAAAAGACCCCGAAATGCGACGCGACTTCCGGGCTGACCATCATTCCAAATCCGACCACATCGGCTTGCGGGACCGGTGGCATTTCCTCCGGAAACTTCAAAAAAACGTCGCCGCTGGCGATGAGGATTTTAGCGGAGTCGGGAGCCTGCGCGAGGATGCGGGCGTAGTCATCCGCCTGCAGGTCGAGAAGGGTCTGATCCAAGCGTTGACCATGCGACCATCGCATCACCGGAACCGGCATGAGTGCCTTGCCGGTGGCGGCATAGCTTGGGAGGCGGCGGCTTTGTCCACCGGCCAATAAAACCAGTCTTTTTTTTGCTTCCAACCAGTCGTTGAAATTTCCTCCATCGGCTGTCCAAGCATTGGAGAGCAGTTGGGCGATGCCGCCACCCGATCCCAGCTTGCCTCCAGGGGGGTCGCAAGTCGGAAACCATTTGCGTGGGGCATCGGCGAAAAGGGCCGAGAAATCCCTCGCCATCGCTGGTGGGAGGGAGAGGAGATATTGGAATGCCTCGGACACGCGGGGTGGGTTCGGCTACTCGGGTTTTTTTGAGCCTTGGCGTTTACGGAGAGTGATTCGCTTCACGCGCGAGTCATCTGGCGGGCTCCAGGTCATGACCTCGGGGTCGTCTTTGAAAGCGTTGTGAACGATCCTTCTGTCGTAGGAATTGAGGGGGTCCGTCTGGATGGGGCGTCCGGTGGCTCGTACGGCTTTCGAGAGTTGCTGGACCTTGGCAACGAGAGCGTCATCGCGCATGGCGCGGAAGTGCTCGATATCCACAAAAACCCTCGGAGCGGGAGGGTTCTGGGCCAAAAGGATGCGGTTGACTAGATACTGGAGGTCATCCAGCACTTCCTCGCGGCGGCCGATGAGACGATCGGACTCGTGTGTGAAAATCTGCAGCACTTGCTGGCCATCCCGTTGCTCCTCTTGAATGGTGACGGCGAAGCCCAGGTAGCCAAGAAGGGTGTCGAGGATTTCAGCAGGACTTGGGTTCATGGTGTATGGGGTTTCTTGGATTTTTTCTTGGCCTGCTGAGCCTCGCGTTTCGCAATGATGCTTTTCTTTTCCAAGGTCGGCAGGGGTTGGTTTCGTGTGAAATACAGCTGCACGATAGAGAAAAGATTCTGCGTTGTCCAATAAAGCGCGAGCCCGCTGGCGTAGTTGTAACAGAAGACCAGAAAAATAATCGGCATGAAATAAAACATGCGCTGCTGCATGGCATCGCCTGTTTTTGGAGTGATGACCATTTGCCAGACCATGGTTCCGGCCATGAGGATGGGAAGGACATTGATCGGGAAGCCGAGCAAGTGCGCGATGGTGTCGGGTTGGGAGAGGTCCGTGACCCAGAAGAACGAGCTGTTTCTGAGCTCAATGGCGGTTCCGAGCATGGCATAAAAACCGAAGAAAATCGGGATCTGGATGAGCATCGGAAGACATCCGCTGAACGGATTGACGCCATATTCCCGGTAGAGCTTCATCGTCTCCTCGTTCAATTTTTGCGGGTTGTCCTTATATTTCTCCCGCATCTCGGTCATCTTCGGAGACAGCGATGACATTTTCCGCATTTCTTTGGTGGCCTTGTTTTGAACCGGCCAGAGGGCGGATTTGATCAGGAGCGTGAGGACGATGATCGAGGCTGCGTAATTGCCAAGAATCCCGTGCAATCCATTCATGGCCCAAAGTAGGAACTCGCTGACAAACCCGAACATTCCGAAATTCATCACTTTGTCCTGTGTGGGGCCGAGCTTGCGGAGAAGGGGGAGTACTTTGGGGCCGGCATAAATCTCGAACGAGCGCGTCTCGCTCGCTCCCGGCGCCAGCGTGAAGCTTCTTTCCTTGATGCCGCCTTGGATTCCAAAGACCGGTTTGCCGTTCAAGCTGGGAGCGTCGAAGCGCTTCGACCAGACCGATTGAGCTTGGTTGGCATCCTTGGGAGTGATGATCGTGCAAAAATACTGACTTGTCACGGCGACCCACTGGAGATCCGGCTTCGTCTCCTCGTAAAGCGGACGCAGGCCATGGATCGGGATG
>JALQZP010000125.1 GCA_023258235.1 Terrimicrobiaceae bacterium
GCTCTTGAATTGGAAGCTCAAGGCGGTAGCAAACATCCTTGACCAATTTGTTATGGCAGACCTCGCCAGTTCGAAGATTCGGGCAGGAATCGCCGAGCGCTTTCTGGCACTTCTGCTTTGGCTTCCGTGTACGCTAACGGCCCGTTTTATGAACGTGGGACTTACTCCCACATACAGAAACGTTACAGATGGCAGGGGTCGTATACAGCGACTGAAGATCTGGAGTCGTGGACCGATTCTCATCCGCCGCGCAGAATGGCTCCGTGTGGTTGCGGCAGGGCGATTGAGGATGGTCGGGATACTGCCGCGAACCATTTCGGATTGGGATGCGCTTCCTGCGGAGACAAGAGCATTGTTAGAAAGTGTTCCGAGCGGGGTTCTAGCGCTTTCGGATTTATATGGCCGCCACGATCCATCCGATCCATTTGAATGGATTCACGCTGCATATCAGGCCGGCGCACCCGATGCAGCGGGTCAAAAGCAGGCCATGAAATCGGTCGCCACAATAGCCATGCGGATCCCCATCGAATGAAATTCGAAATCCGCTGCAGCTTCGAGTTTTCGGACGCCCAGTTGCAAGAGGTGGAATATATCTTAGAACGGATTCTTGGATTTCTCCGTGACCAAGGCCTGTCGGATCCAGATTACCTCGCCCAAATCGAACTCGCTGCGACAGAGGGGATCAACAATGCGATTGAGCATGGATGCCGGGGGCGCGGCAAAAAACAGGTGGACGTGGAAGTCGTCATTGGGGCGTCGGGTGTCCGATTGGAGATCGCGGATCCATCCGTTTTTGTTGGTCTCTCGAATGAGCCTTCCTTGCCGGCCAATGCCATCGAAGAACGCGGGCGGGGACTTTTTATCATAGCGCAAATCGCCGATCGGGCCTTTCATGAAATCCGTGATGGAAGACACGTTTTGATAATTCAAAAATCTCTTCCAGCCGGATTCTCTCCAACTGAAACGGGAAACCAAAATTGCACCCTTTCGATAATGACCGAGGAACTCGGGGCTAGTTACGAGATAATTAATGCCTTGATCGGACTCAGTGAACTTCTTGCAGAGGCAAGGGATGAAAATGAATTTCGAAAAATGGCTCTCAATCGTGTTCGTGAACTGACCGGAGCTGATGCCGCTTATTTGCGCACAGGTTGTGGTGAAGGGCTGGCTCTTGAAGGACTGGTCGGGGAATTGCGTACAAACATCCCAAGCCTGCTCTCCATGGAGAGCGAGGGCATCGAATGCGGTGTCTTTCTCACAGGTAAAGAAATCACGATTCAATCCCATTTTGGCAGCAACGATTTTCCGCTGACCAATGATTCCGGTCTAGATCGCATGGCCGTTACGTGCCTGGGTCTGCCGGACCCTCTCTGCTGTGCGGTTCGGGCTGCTTTTGTAACACCTATCCTCTATAAAACCGAGAGACGCGGGATTCTTGTGCTAGCCCAGACGCAGCAGGAACAACCATTTTTCACGGCTGTTCAGATGCAAGTGGCCAGAGTGGCTGGCGAATACTTCGGCATTGCAAGCTCGATCAACGAACTACAGGAAAAACGTCAGAAAGAACAACGAGCCCTGCGCGAACTCGAGATCGCGGCAGGGATCCAAGTGTCTCTCATGCCACGCGACTTTAATCTCTCGGAAAAGCTGGATGCTTATGGGTTATGCCAACCGGCGCACTCGGCGGGGGGAGATTATTTTGACTTTGTTTCTTTGGATGATGGTGCCGTTTTTGTGATCTGCGCCGATGTTATGGGAAAAGGGCTTTCGGCAGCACTCTTTGCCAATATGCTCAGAACAAATATCCTGGCATTCTCCGGCAAGGCTGCGGATCCGGGAATGCTGCTCACGGAAGTGAATTCAAGAATGTTTCAGGATCTGAGTCGCTTGGATATTTTCATTACGGTGTTTTGTGTCTGGATTTCGCCAGATGCCGAAACCATTCATCACGCCGGAGCCGGGCACCCGGCCGCCATCATCCGCAAATCCAATGGAGCGATATCCACTTTGCAATCGCGTGGACTTCCCATCGGGGTCTTGAAGGATGCCATCTATGAGACACGCAGAATGGATTTTGAAAAGAAAAGTGCCCTCTTTCTTTTTAGTGACGGAATTACTGAAACGAGAGATCGATTGGGAAACTTTTTTGGAGAAGAGGGAATTTTGTCCGTTCTGGCGTCCGTGCGCGATTTTTCAGCAGAGGCCTTGGTGAAGGACATCGTGAAGGCGGTTGACTCGTTTAGCGCTAATGCGCCTCAAGTCGATGATCGAAGCATTCTCGCCGTCATCAGAAATAAATGAATTTCCCGAGTCTCATTTTACAGCAACAATGAAAAAAACCATCCTTCTGGTCGATGATGAAGAGCACATCCTTCGTCTGTTGCAATTCGTACTCAGACCCATTGATGCTCACCTGCGTGTTAGCAAGACCGGTATGGAGGCTTTGGATTTTCTTGAACAAAACTCCGCTGCAGTGGTGCTGCTCGACTACTCTTTGCCGGGTATGAATGGTCTCGATACGCTTCAGCGCATCCGTGGATTGAAGGAGGGTGGAAGTATCAAGGTCATCATGCTCACGGCACGCGATCAGACGGCGATAAGAGCTGAGGCCGAAGGATTGAATGTGGAAGCTTTTCTGACAAAGCCTTTCAGTCCAAGCGACCTGGCTCGCAGGGTTCGCGAGTTGGTATAGTGTCCATCCTAGCCGGAGCTTTTTTGAAGAAGATCTTTTCCATCCGACATCCCTGCAAACCCACGCGGAGCCTATCTCAATTCATGATGGAAAGGGGGGCGGTGATGGTTGGAGACAGGGGTGACTGATATCAAATTTCGGAATAATCATTCTGTCCATGATACTCAAACATTTGTCCGTTCGCTGAAACTCAGAAATCAAGATGGGTGGCAGAAGTTTTATAAAGGCACAATGCAGCTGACTGGCTTCGGAAACAGCCCCTTGTCGCACGAAAAAGTGCAAAAATAGCGAAAGGCCCGAAAACTCGGTGAGGGACCAATTGTTGATAGTTTGAAAATGATGACCCATCCAATCAGGCTTGGCGCTCTTGGAGAGGGACAAAAGTCCTCTGGAAAATATTGCAAAAATATTTCTGATACCCCCGTAGATGTCCTACCAGTGTAGCTAGGGTTGCCGGTGAAATGATCATCAAAATTCTATTCGCCATCCAAGCCGCCGCACGCCGCTTCCGCCCGCAGACTCAGCGCCCAAGACGCTTCGTGCGGCAGAGCGAGTTTTCGTTTTGATCCATGCAAACCAATGCCTATGGAAAACGGATTCGCGATTCCGAGTTGCTTCGCCGGATCAAAAAAGCACGGGCCTACCAGTGCTTGAACGACCCTCTGGGGGAGCTCCATGACCCCATCGAGGACGACCCGGTGATCAAACCCATCGTGCGGGAAGTCGAGCGTCGGGCTGAAAAAGAGTCGCCAATCGTCGGCATGGGCCGTTGCCACGATGTTTGGGGCCGCATGCGCCAGATTCTAAAAACCGAGCACGGCATAGTCTGGTATCCACCCAGCGACATGAATGCCCACATCCTCTTCGATTGACCGTGAGATTCCTTGTGCCACGCGTTTCTTTTATCCGACTGCTTCGCGCTGCTTGCAGCGGTGCTGAACCGCTTTTGCGCATTGAGGCATCTGCGGGTTTTGTGACCCTCTTCTGCGGCGATATCGAAGCCGGTTGTGAAGCCACTGTCGAGCGGGCGGGCGTATGCTTTCTTCGTCATTCCAAGCTGAGGAAGCTCCTGCAGACCTACCATTCCGATGCAGGGCACTCCGCCACCATCGATATCGAGGTGAGGCATTCCGGTATCCGTGTCGGGCGCACCAGGGTTTCGCGCGCCGGTTGGGAAATCTCGCTTTTTTCAAATCCCGCATCCGCCCCGAAGATGCTCCGCTTTCATTCGCCGAAGGAGGAGAACGCTCCGGCCCCGGAGAGCCAAATGCTGATGCCTTTTGTGACTCCCCGTGCATTAACAACCACTCCGCCTCCTGCTCAACGAGGGCCAGAGGAACTATGAAAGTACCCGCAGCCACACTCTTTTCCGCCCTGCTCCTGAGCGCCTGCGCCGCCACGCAGAAGTCCGAACCCGAGATCAAGCGCGCACCGCCCAAGCCGGTGGAAATCCGCATCCAGACCGCGCCACCCGGCGCGCTGGTGGATTGGAACGGCAATGTTCTTGGCATGGCTCCCGTCACCATCGCACTCACACCTTCATTCTTCCACTATGCCTCGCATTACACTTGGCCCTCCAATGGAGCCCGCACCCAGCGTTTTCGCGCCTGCTGGCCCGATGGCGCCATAAACACCGAATTTTTCGAGAGCGATACCCCGCCTCCGCAAGCCATCGCCATCGTCTCGCCAAGCTTTGGCAACTACCGCGACATCTGGACCACTCCCGCCAAGAAAGAACTCCAAATTAAGAAAGGCCCATGAACTTCTCCATTTCATTCTTTGAAAATTCACCATTTTAAAATTGTTCCTCCACTTTTCCGGGTTATTCCGGTAAGTTTAGAAATCCGAAGGAGATTCCGATTCATGAAACACGGTTCAAGTTCGCAGGTCTCTTCTATTACCTCACAAGACCACTTGAAGGGATGAAACAGTGAAGGAAATCGCTTATATCGAAACGACCATCGTGAGCTATTTGGTGGCCCGGCCCAGCCGCGATCTGGTGCTCTCTGCGCACCAGCAGGTGACGCGGGAGTGGTGGGAGAGCGAGCGTGTGAATTACCATTGCATAGCCTCCGAGGAGGTCGCGCGCGAAGCCATGCTGGGTGATACCGGAATGGCGCAGGCGAGGATCAAGGTTCTTGAGGAGGTGCAGATCGTCGCAATCACCGCCGAGGTCGAGGCGATGGCGGCCACATTCATGGCGACGGGTGCACTGCCGCCTACGATGCGACCTGATGGGACGCACCTGGCCGCTGCGACGCTAAGCGGAGCGGACTACCTGCTCACATGGAACTGCCGGCATCTGGCTAATGCCCATGTGCTACGCAGGCTGCAAAAGGAGGCGGAGAGGCGTGGCTGGCAGTTGCCCGGAGTTTGCACGCCTCTGGAACTCATGGGAAACTGCGAGCCATGATCACGAATCCTCTTTTGGAAGAAATCTGGGCTGTCAAAGAACGGCTGAATGCAGAGTCCGACGGGGACATTCATGTCTTTTGCCAGCAACTGCGGGACTGGTCGGCAAAAAACCTGCCCCGGAATATGGTATTGTGCGACCCCGCCGGACTGCGAGCGCTGCTCGTAAAGAAAGACCAAGGGGATTCCTTGATTTTAAGGGAGGAGCCGCCGGAATACGACCGAAAGAAGGACTGACGCGGCGTGAAATTTCAGCTCAAGGATTTTCAGGCGGCTTTCCGAAACTCGCAAAATCCGCTTCATCGGAGTCCATGCGCAATAGGACAAAATCGATGCCACAGGCAACAGATTCCCAAATGATGAAACCAAAATTTCTCAAAACCGAAGCCGAATACAACACCGCCTGCATCCGTCCTGCTAATCTTGTTAATCCTGTAATTGACACGCTTCCGCTAACCGTACGGGCTGCTTCCAGCAGTCTTTCTTCGCTCCGCTCCGATTCTGTCAAAAAATGCTTTATGAATCGAAATTCCAATGCACAATGATGCGCGATTTCTATGCGAAAAGCGATTTGAAGATGATTAAATATCAATAATTAATGCCTGATCTTTTAGTCCGCCTTCCCGAAAATGAGCCGAAATGCGACAATATGCGGGGCTGACTTATTTTCCAT
>JALQZP010000126.1 GCA_023258235.1 Terrimicrobiaceae bacterium
GCGGCGAATCCGGCGGCGATGCTGGCCAACGAGACGACCATGGCCCGCGCGGAGCATAACTGCGCATAGCGGGACTTCGCGTAAATCCGCATCAGTGCGGTGAAACTGCTCACGCCGAACATGGCGGTGCTGAAAGCCGCCGTGATCGTGGTGCCAAGCCCCAACCAGAAAAACATGTGACCGGGCAGTGTGACCGGCACCCACACCCAATTGTAGAAGCCGGTGACGGCTGTGAAGATCATTAGATAGGTGAGAATGCGCATCGGATGCCAACGGTCCACAAAGGTGGCCGCGAAGATGGTGGCAACGACGCCTGCGATTCCCCCAAAGCCTGCGAGCCACCCGATCTGCTCCAGGCTCAATCCCATTTCCTTGTAGAAGAAAACCATGAACAAGGAACTGCCAGCAGCCATGACGGCGCTGGCTTGTGTGAGATAGCTCAGCCAGTAGAAACTGTGGGAGAAACTTTCCTTCCCGTAGTTTTTGAGACCGGCGATCAATCCGCTTTTGCTCCCCTCCCCCTCCTCGACCGGCGGATACTCGCCTTCCTTGACCCGCAGGCACATGAGGCCGACAACCACCATGTAGAGCAGGGCCACACCGGTAAAAATCTCCCGCATGTGGGTATCCGCATACTTGAAGATGAACATGTTGAAAAAGGCTCCCGCCGCCGTGCCCACGATACGAAAGAGTCCCATGAAGCGGCCGATGAACTCCGCAGGCACCGTATCGTTGAACAGGGCATGGAAAACCGAGCCCACGAACATGTCGAAGAACCGGAAGGCGAACATGAAAAAGCCCAGCAGAACAATCGTGAGGGTCGCCGGCGCAAAGCTCTGCAAAAACCCGATATTCGCATGCAGCCAGTGCGAAGTTTCCTCACTCCAACCAATCATGAACAAGCTGGCAGAGAGAAAAGGCAGGGTGAACAGGATGAAGGGAATCCGGCGACCCCAGCGACTGCGCAGGCGGTCGCTCTTGTAACTGACCCACGGGCAAATGGTCATGTTCAAAATGCCCGGCAATGTGCTCATGATGACCCCGATCACCCAATTGGGAGCTTCGAGTTCCTTCAACTTCAGCGGGAGCACAGCCGGGACGACCACATCCACAAGCACGAGACAAAAGTCGCCCCAGAGCAACCAAGCGAAGAGCGCGATGAGTGCCGGTTTGGTATAGGTCAGGGTGCCTGCGGAGAAACTCACAAGATTATTTGGAAAAGAGATTGCGGAACCAATTCATGAGGCCACCGCTTTGCGGTTCCTGTTTGGGAGCTTCGGCAGCGGGTTGATCCGCCTGGGCGCCGGCTGGTTCAACATTCTCCTTGGAAGGATTTCCACTCGCAGCAGCAAGCAGGTCATGACGCGCCTCCCAGTAGGAGGCTCCATCGCGAGGTCCCTGACTCATGGCAGGGAAATGCCTGAAGACGAGATTCTCGGCGGCTTTCGGGTCTTTCTTTCCGTAGATATTCAACAACTCGTAATCCTCGGCGCCCAGTCGCTGCGCCTCGTAGCGCAGGCTGATCCATGGTCCTTGGTCGCCCGGATAGAGGATGTGGGTATCACCGGCAGGCAGGAAATTTTTGGTCTGATCGCCCGAGCCCGTGGGAACCACTGATTGCTTGAACGGATCGCTCATCCAGCTGTTCGCGCCCCAGTGCAAGAAGCCGGAAAAGCCGTAGCCATAAATAAACCAAGGAATTTGAACGACACGCGTCCGCTCTTGGTCGAGCAGTCGATTCACCCAAGCCCCACCCGGGCCCATGCAGGTGTAGAAGGCGACTTTCGATCCGGCGGCCTTGCGCTGCTTGAAAAACTCCCGCTGGACCATATAAACATTCGGCAAGGGGCACCATTCATCGACCGAGTCGGCGATCCCGAGATTCGGGGAGTTGATCACCTCAAAGACCTTCACTCCCGGGATCTCCTCGCGCATCATCTTGGCGGCTTGCACATAAAGCGCGTTGTTGGATTCGGGGACTTCATCGAAGACCTGCATCTTGAACTTATCGGCCACTCCATTCTGCTCGATGACCTTGTGCACCTGCCGAAACAAAGCGCGCGCTTTGGCATTCCCCTCGGGAGTTCCAAAAATGTCTGTTTTGTAACTGATAACACCCCACTGCGGGTTATTCTCATCCTTGGGCAGAATGGGGTGAAAGATCCCGACGCCCAGAAAATCTCTCATTCCCGCATTCTTGAGGAGTTTGACCATACGGTCGAGTCGCTCGCCAAATTGCGGCTCGGTGCCGGTGGGGCAATCGGCCGCCATCTCCGGCAACAGGATGCGGCCGGTTGATTGCCGACCCTCCACCAGGGCCTTGGCGTAGCTGGCGTAGAGACTCCAGAATTCTTCCGACCACATGGGCACCTTGTAGGCATCCGCAATCGGTTTGGTCCGGCTGGTTTGAACCAGATTGAAAGTCCCCTGTTCGCTCGGCGGCACGGCAACCGGATAGACTTGGACCGAGAAGCGGGACCAGACCATTTGTCCTTCCTTGAGCCGCGACTTCACTGTGTAGGTGTGCAAGCCCGGAGTGGCATCGGCGGGAATGGCCCAGCGCACGGCAAATGCGGCGAGCCCGCGTTGATTGAATCCAGCTTTGCGCGATTTCCAAGCCTCGGAGTCCCAAGCCGACCCCACTGGTGCCATCGCGTCGGCGATCTCAAACGGGGCGCGCCGGATCACATGGGGATTCTTCCTTCCATCGCGGATTTCGGTGCCATGGTCCATGCCGGTATTCTGCTCGACCGGCACAAAATCCAGAGCATACCACTGGGCTGCGACTGGCGTAGAACCCTCGACGAGTTCCATGCGATCGACCTGAAGTTTTTCGGGGGCGCCGCGCAACACCACCTGCAACACCATCGTTCCGCCAAGCGGCGCGGCCAGCGGGGCATTGGATGGCAACCCCGGCGGCCGCACATCGGGATAAACGGCTTCCATCGGGTCGACAAGCAGCATTTCCGGAGTAGCCAGCAAGGGGGTTGAGACGAGGAACAAAGCCATTGCTGGCCCGAGCAGGAGAGCGATGGGATTTCGCATATTGTTTTTAGGGATTCAGCGCCTCGATCGCGGCCGCAATGCGTTCACGCAGGTTGGCGTAGTCAACCGGGTTCTGGTTGTATTTCAGCGCGGTGGTGTCATTTGGGATGAGATCCTCCATCTCCTTGAGGAGTTCCAGCGACTCCTTGGCCTTCGCGATCTGCTCGTGGGATGAGGAGGCATTGCCAATGACCGCATCGGCGCGGTTTTTCAGGATGACAAAGTAATCGTAGTCCTCGATGCCTTCGCGCATCATTTCCCAGCGGATCGAGGAGCAGGGTTTGCCCCCGCCAGCGGGGTTCGGATAAATCAAGTAGCCGTCACCATCGAGTTTGGACTCTTCCCAAGGATTGCCTTCAGCCCAGTAGTTGATGCTCCAGATGACATAGCCGCTGAATTGGTAGCGCCAAGTGAACCAGCCAACAAGCCGCGCGTTCAACGCCGAGCGATTGGTCGTGTAGAACTCGTTGTGATACCAGATCACCGATTGGCCGGCCTTTTTGGCTTTTTCCATTTCCTCTTTGTGCGAGATGGCATGGTGATAGAGCGGACACCAGACATCGATATCGGTATAATCTGGGCTTGGACTGGTGGTCAGAAAATTGCGGTATCCGGCTTTCTTTGAGATGGCATAAAACTGATTGATCATCTGCTTCTGCTCAGGCGTCTTCGCCCAGACGAAGGGTTCATCGAAGATGTATTGCAGCACATTGCCGAGGGTGCCTTTCTCCCGGCAGTGATTTGCGGTAAGGTTCAGATAATCGCCATAAATGCGAGGAAACTCCGGGTCAGCCCGGCTGATCCCGGGATCAAACTTCTGGGCATCCCAGGAAGTAGACTTCCAATTCGCAGCCATCCCGTTTTTCTCGGCCGCTCCACCCAGATAAAATGGGGATCCCTGCGTCAAGAAGGTGTGAAACCCAAGCGACTTCGCGTAATCCATCGTCGCATCGCTCTCGGCCAAGCTGGCAGGGTCGAGTGAGACTTTGCCATCCTTGATCATGGGAATCGGGAAGATCTCGAAGTTGGTGACCCGTGCGCGATGGGCCGCCATATCCGGAAAATAATCGCGCATCGCCTCCAACCATGGGCGTTTATCATAAAGGGCAATCGCGCGAGGTTTGATCTCTGCATCCAGGTTGAAGCTGGTGAGTTCTGGAAGAGCAAAATTGCGCACCTTCAGCTTGATGGGCATATCCAGATTGAGTGGACCGCCGATTTTGATCGATCCCGAATACTCGCCTGCCGGTGTGTCCTGCGGGACATGGACTGTGACCCAAAGCGAGCGACTGGCTCCGACCTTGAATGTGAAGCTTTTGTCCGGACGCAAGGGATCGGGGATCATTCCGCTTTGGTCGATAAAATCCCACTGCTGGGAACGCTTAACCAAAGCAACTTCGCGGACTTCGAGCTGAGCCTTGGGGATGACCGGCCTGCCGAAAAAATACCATGGGCGCGGCCCCTCCAGATCCGAGAAGGCAACCGTGATGTTTTCCAAATCCTTCAATGGCTGGAAGGCAATCTGGAACGATTCGTATTCACCCTTGGCTGCGGAGAGTTCGATGCCGGGGCTGGCCGCCCGCTCGGGTGGACGACTCCAGCCGAACACTTTCTGCGAGGGATCCTCCGTCCAGATGACCGACTCGGGAAGAGTCGCCTGAAGCCTTGCGTTCGCGGTGGTGCCATCACGCCAATCGCGCAATTTCGCCAAGAGCGCGAAGGCATCCTCGCCGTTGATGGTGAGCGAGAAATCGTCGAAGATGAGCTTTCCGGTGTTACCAGCGGCATCAATCACGATGCGCACCCAACGACCAGCATCAGGCTTCACCTTGGCTTTGACGCTGATCGGCGTCCAGTCGAAGGTGCCGGTCGGAATCCTTTCCAAACTGCTCGCACGCGAACCGTGTTCCAGCGCGCTGTGCTGGGAAAATTCCAGGCCGATCCCACTCGTGTCTGCAGCATTTGCGTCCTCGCCTTTGACCCAGCCCTTCAACTCGATCTCGATTTCTTTTCCTTTGAAATAATTCCGCAACGGGATCACCGGGAAACCGACCTCGCCCATGGAGAGGATGCGCCCTGCAGGATCACCCGAGATCTGCAAGGCTTTGCTGCCATCGCGACCTGCCCCCTCGAGCAGGACAAAAGGCACAGAGGCGGTTTGCACTTCCTCGAGCTTCGGCAAAACAAGCGTCCGCTTGCCCTCGTTATCGGTGAGATTTCTGACCACCCAGCCAGCGGGCCAGTCGTTCCTACCCCCAAGGAGACTGACCCACGGTATGCGCTGATCGCGTTTGAATCCAATCACATATTGCGTCTCAGGACCCGCCGCTTGCTCAAATGAGAGGTTCGCTTGGGCCGCCATCCGCGCGGCATCCGCCGCAACATCGACTGGAGAAGCCCGGCAAGTAACGACACTGATGCCTGCAGCACACGCAAATGCAAGCACATGGTTTGGTAATTTGATTGGGGTTGATTTTGAGATTTTGATGGGCTTGAAGAAGATTTATTGTTTAATGTTTATGTAATTGCGCGCTTTCTAATTGCCTATGGCGCCAGAGTATTTCCAAAGGGATTTGCTGAGATCGTTTTTGTTGGTCATTAATTCCTCAAGAGAAGCCGGTGAAACCGAAAGATCAGTCCAAAGAACATGGATTTTGTTGTTGTGGCGAAAATACTCGTCCACAGGCTTATCGGCACCGGATCCGGGGCTTGTTTCGTAAACATAATCGTT
>JALQZP010000127.1 GCA_023258235.1 Terrimicrobiaceae bacterium
GACAATGCGGCCGCCAGGGCCGGTGCCCGTGATGCGGGAAAGATCGACTCCACGTTCCAGTGCGATTTTGCGGGCGAGCGGGGAGGCTTTCGCGCCCGAGCCTTCGCGGGCCACTGTGGGCCTTGGCTTGGGCTTGGGCTTGGGTGAAAGAGGGGCCAAGGGTGCGGCGATCGTCGAGGCGGGCTTCGCTGGCGCTTCTGTTGCGGCTTCCGCAGGCTGATTTTTTTCGATATTCGGCTTGCCGCCCTCGATGAGCGCGATGCACTCGCCGACTTTCACGATGCCGCCTTCGGGAATCACGATTTGGTTCAGGATGCCGTCGTCGAAGGCTTCCATTTCCATCGTGGCCTTGTCGGTTTCCACATCGGCGATCACATCGCCGACGGAGATCTTGTCGCCGACTTTTTTGTGCCATTTCACAAGCGTGCCCTCGAGCATGGTATCGCTCAGTTTTGGCATTTTCAGTTCAGTCATATCGGGTGGGTTTCTCTTTTAAAAAAGGGTCAAAGGATTTGGAGCGCCTTGTAAACGACGCGATCTGGTGTTGGGAGTTGGATTTTCTCCAAGGCGGGGGAGTAGATGGCAGGGGCGTCAAGCGAGCAAACCCGCTGCACGGGGGCGTCGAGATCGTCGAAGGCTTGCTCCTGGATCATGGCTGCGATTTGGGATGATACGCCGCAGAAGGGCTTGTTTTCATCGACCAGCACGACGCGATGGGTTTTTGCCACGGTCTTGAGTATCGCTTCCTCGTCGAGCGGGCGGATCGAGCGCAGATCCAGGACCTCCGCTTGAATCCCATGCTCGGCAGCTAGGATTTCAGCGGCTTTTAAAGCCGTGATCACAGCCCGTCCGTGCGCGATGAAGGAAATGTCCGTCCCTTCCCGCTTGATATCCGCGACACCCAGAGGGATCACGTATTCCTCATCCGGCACTTCCCACGTCTCGCCATAGAGGAGAGTGTTCTCCATCACACAGACAGGGTCGTTATCACGGATGGCGGCCTTCATGAGGCCCTTCGCATCGTAGGCGGTGGCTGGGCAGACGACCTTCAGACCGGGTGTGTTCGCGATGAAGTTTTCGGGAGTGTGGGAGTGGGTGGCTCCGACATTGGTGCCTCCGTTTGCGGGACCGCGAATCACAATCGGGCAGTTGATGAGTCCGCCGCTCATGTAGCGAACCTGTCCGGCATTGTTGATGATTTGATCCCACGCGACGTAGGCAAAACTCCAAAACATCAATTCCATGACCGGGCGGATGCCGAGCATGGAAGCACCCACGCCCATGCCGATGAAGCCGGCTTCGCTGATGGGGGCATCGACTACGCGCTTGTCGCCAAAGCGTTCCCAGAGACCCTCGGTGACTTTGTAGGCGCCGTTGTAGCGGGCCACTTCCTCGCCGATGATGACGACGTTTTCATCGCGGATGATCTCTTCAGCGAGGGCATCGTTGATCGCTTTGCGGTAGGTTATTTGCGGCATGTTCGAGTAGTGAAAATTTTAAAAATGAGGTGTCCGCTTGACTGCGGACGATGGTTGGCGGCGCGGGAGGCGGTTGCTAGTCCCCGAAGAAGTGGCGGCCGGTCGATCCGGACTCGGTGTTGTTGTCCACTTCCCAATAAACATCTTCAAATATGGTTTCCGGTGCGGGGAATTCGCTGTCGAGGGCGAATTGGGCGGCGGCATTGGCTTCGTCTTTGATGCTCTCGTCGAGCTTTTCGATTTCCTCGACCGTCATGACGCCTTCATCAACGAGGCGTTTTTCCCAGAGTCGGAGCGGATCGTGGTGGGCCTTGTAGCGTTCGATTTCCTCCGGGGAGCGATATTTCTTGGCGTTGGCATCGGCTACGGAGTGACCATAGTAGCGGTAGGTGTCGATTTCGAGCACGGTCGGCAGGGAGTGCTTGTGGGCCCGCTCAAGAGCATTGTGGGCTTTGGCGCGAACCTCGTAGAGGTCTTCGCCGTTGGCGATATCCCAAACAATGCCGTATCCATCGGCGCGTTCGGCAAGGCAATTTCTCATTGCGGAGGAGCGGTCGATCGTTGTTCCCATCGAGTATTTGTTGTTCTCGATCACATAAACAACGGGTAGTTTCCAGAGGGCAGCTAAGTTGAGGGATTCATGATACGCGCCCTGATTCACGGCGCCGTCGCCCATATAGCAGAAGCAGCATCCTTTGAGTCCCTTGTATTTGAGGGCATAGGCGAGCCCAAGTCCGAGCGGAGTCTGTCCACCAACGATGCCGTGTCCACCCCAGTAATTTTTATCAGGGGCAAAATAATGCATCGAGCCACCCTTGCCGCGCGAACATCCCGTGGCTTTTCCTAAAAGCTCGGCCATACATTCATTCATGCTCATGCCGACAGCCAAAGCATGACCATGATCACGATAAGCCGTGATGATGTGATCGTTGTCTCCCATCAACGAAATGGTGCCAACAGCAACCGCCTCCTGGCCGATGTAGAGATGGAGAAAACCGCCCATAACGCCCTGATTGTAAAACTTCAGCGAGACTTGCTCAAAGCGCCGGATGCGCAGCATCTCGCGGAGGAGGCCAATTTTATCTTTTGAGCTGAGCGATTTGTTGATTTTTGCCTGCGCGTAATCGGCGGGATCAATGGCAACTTCTTCTTCAGTGACGCTGATCATAGGACGTGAATTTCTTGGCATCGGTTATACAAAAATGTTGGCGGATGGGTTTCTTCCGAACGAACGGAAGTAATCTCATTCATTGCGCCTGCTATTGGCAATTCAGAAATGAGGGGTATGGGTTATTTTTTGAGGATTGTCGGAATTTTCGCTTTTTTATGAGGTAAATTCCCACGCAAAGTTGCGAGATGAAAAAAATTCTCTTCGTTCAGCATGGAGATGTGGACAAGCCCGGCCTGCTTGCCGATGCCTGCTCGGCGGTTGGAATCGGGTTGGACATCCGTCATCCTTATCTCGGCGAGAAAATCCCATCCGATCTCGCGGGGTATTCCGCCCTCGCGCTCGGGGGTGGGGGACAGAGTGCCTATCAGGTGGCGGAGTTTCCTTATCTCGAAGGAGAGTGCGAACTCGTGCGGAAGGCCATTTCGGCCGACAAGCCGGTTTTGGGGCTTTGCTTGGGCGCGCAACTCATCGCTCGCGCGCTCGGAGCCGAGGTTTTCCGCGCAGAGCAAAAAGAACTGGGTTTTTTTCCGGTGACGATGAGTGCAGCCGCCGCAGGCGATCCGTTATTGTCAACCTTGCCTCGCTTGTTTTTTCCGGCGCATTGGCATGGCGACGTGTTTGCAATTCCAACGGGGGCCGAGTGTATGGCATCGAGCGCACTCACCCCAAATCAGGCCTTTCGTCACGGACGCGCCACTTACGCATTCCAATTCCACCTCGAAATGACACCGCCCCTTTTTGAAGAATTGGTTGATGACGCCGCCGACGATCTTCAGGCGTGCGGTGCGGATCCGAGGGCACTGAAAAAGGAGGCGACCCGTGTTCTTCCCGCGTTGCAAAACGCCGCTGTCGAATTTTTCAAGACTTGGGCCAGATTGGGGTAGGCGACGTGGAGGGCTTTAGCGTGCAAGGATAATGGCTCCTGAGGTAGGATTCGAACCTACGACCAATCGGTTAACAGCCGACCGCTCTACCACTGAGCTACTCAGGAACAGAAGGCGATGAATCTCTTAGTATGTCGTGAAGGAATCAAGTTTTTTCTCTGCAAAATCCAAAAAAAGAACCGACCACAATTCACCTCCGTTTTCAAAAGGGCGTGTTTTTCGAAAGAAAAAACCGAATCACAGAGGAATTTGATAAAAATCCGATTGGCAGCAGGTGAGCGATGTGTCATTTTCGCGACATCGCCGACGTAGCACAGTGGTAGTGCAATCGATTCGTAATCGATAGGTCACGAGTTCAAATCTCGTCGTCGGCTCTTCCTTTTCCCCTCCACCGCTATAGGACCCAATGAATGGGGCGTGCAAAATGAAAGCTTCGTTTTTCGCAATCGTGGGAAAAGGGTTGACCCATCAATATGTAGTGTCGATATTCGCGCTTGTTCGATAAGTACACAACATATGCGCTGCCCGAAGTGCGGAACACTTGAAGACAAAGTTATTGACTCCAGACTCGCGAAGGATGGATCGAGCATCCGCCGTCGCCGGGTCTGTCTCGAGTGCGAGGCCAGGTTTACAACGTATGAAGTGTTGGAGCGCAATGAGATGCGATTGGAGAAAAAAGATGGCCGCCGGGAGCTTTTTGACAGGGCCAAGCTCTTGGGCAGCATCACCAAGGCCTGTGAGAAACGTCCCATTAGCTTGGAGGATATGGAGCGTGTCGCTGAGGAGATCCATCGCGAATTGGATTCTCTCAATGATGCCGAGGTGACATCCCGGCAGCTTGGCAAGTTGGTGATGGCGCGATTGCGCACGCTCGATCCGGTCGCCTACGTTCGATATGCCTCGGTTTATCGCCAATTCCAAGAGGTGGGAGATTTCATTGACGAAATCCAATCCTTGGAGCGGCGGATTGCGGACTCGCCGGACCAACCTGTGCTTTTTGAATCGTGATCGCATTAAGAGACAATTACCCGCTCGTTCGCTTTCAGGATGGAAGCGTGATGAATTACGACCGCGCGTGGCTGAGTTCGGCGGTGATCCGGGCTGCCGAAAGTGCGGGATATAAAAAGTGGTGGCTCACGAGTCATGTCACCGAGAGCATTTCTGTTTTCCTGAAGCAGGATTTCGATGAAAACACGGTCACCATTTCGAGGTTGGAAAAAGCCGTGCAGAGTGTGCTTCAGGTGATCGGGTATTCGGATGTGGCGCGCTGTTTCCAAACCCTGCCCCTACCTCTCCGTGTATCGTTGTCCGGTCTCGCCACCGAGGCTGGGACGGGATACGAATTGGTCTTCTTCGAATTGCTCAGGGTGCGCCTGCGCGAGATCATTGAGTCCACTGCCCAGCAGGTTGAGTTTTGTGATTTGCATGAGTGTGTGAAGCTCCTGCGTTGTGCGAAAATCTGGAGGCGCGATTGCTCGGTTCTCCAGAGCGAGATCGTGCTTTTCATCCGGGGCGAGCTGGAGGCAAGCCATCGGGCGAATGAACTCTCACTCCAACTCTCATGACGCTTTTTGAAAAAATCCTGGCCCGCGAGATCCCTGCCGACATTGTCTTTGAAGACGAGTTCTGCCTAGCCTTCCGAGACATCTCGCCGCAAGCCCCGGTGCATGTTTTGTGCATTCCTAAGTCGCCCATTCCGAGGATTGGTGAGGCCAAAGAGTCCGATCAGGCGTTGCTCGGCCGGCTTCTTGTGATGGCAGCGGAGGTGGCGAGACGGGAGGGAATCGCGGAAAACGGATACCGCCTCGTGATCAACAACGGGCCCAACGGCGGCGAAACTGTTCCGCATCTCCATGTCCATCTTCTTGGCGGGCGCCCCTTGGCGTGGCCGCCTGGTTAAAAGGATAGCAGTGGCTTTTTTTGCGAGGCGATTGTTATCGCTTCTTTCTGGAGCCGAATCTC
>JALQZP010000128.1 GCA_023258235.1 Terrimicrobiaceae bacterium
TCGCTCGGGGGCCAACTTGCATCGGGATCAAAGTCGGCTTTCACTGTCTGATGCACAAAAATGGTCGGGCACTCCTTGGAAATAAAATCCAGCAATTCGGCCATCAAATCCGGAAACCCGGACATCATAGCACCACCCACAAGAAATAAGGCATTGGGACTGTTTTTAAGCTTGGCCTTGATTTCCTCGACTGGCGTCGATTCGCAGAGGATGGCTGAAACATCTACGAATCCATTTGCTTTCAAAAGAGCGACTTTGCCGTTTGTGTGCCCGGGAAGATGACCAATGTTTATGATCTTGGTTTGAAGTGTGATCTGCATCATCAAACTTAGCGGAAAGGCTAAAGCTTAGGACACTCAAAATGCTGGCTGTAGAGTCGATTTCATAGAAACGGTTTTTTATTTGAGGAAGCCACCGACAAGGTCCGAGCGCTTGATTGTTTCGGTCGGCGGTAAGAGCCTTTTTTCAGAAACAAATAAAAACTCAATCTACCACTCGAAGCGTTTATGGAAGCAACTCGGAGGGCGGAGGACGAGGTTGGTTGCCTGACGGTTGCGGTAAGCCATTCGGTGGAGCGAGATATTTTTTATCCGTGGTTTTAAACAGATAGAAGATGGCCTATAAATCGCAACACCAATGAAGATGCCATGCCTCGGAATTCTGCTGCTTGTCTGCCTGCCTTCGATTCATGCGGCCGACAACCCCGCCACACTCCAAAAAAGTCCTGCACTTTCCCTGTTTCAGGACCAGATGCTTTCGGTCCTGCCTCCGGCCCCAGAGTTGCCCAAGAGGGATTTTCCGGTTTCCTCGACGAGCGAGTTTGTCCCTTCAAAGGGCCCGTGGTCTACGACCTGCTCTGAAGAAGCCGTTTATCTTCGGTCTTTTCAAACGGTCGATCTGGAAGGAAATCCCATCGAGTTTCGTATTGGCAAGGGAGGGCATCTGTATTCAATCCAGTCCCCGGTGGGCGAGTTGGTTCCGCCTCAGTGGCGAAATGCGAATCACAATCTGGTCAGCCCTTGGAATGATGAGGTCTGGCAGTCTGTTGCTGTCACAAGTGATCCCAATAAAGTCTTTGTGCACCAGTCCGGTTGCTATGTCCAATCTGGAGAATCTCCGTTCTACGCGCCCTGCCTCGCCCAGTCTTGGTCCGAAGAGGACAAGTCCTTCACGATGTTATCATGGGGTATTGTTCCGCAAACGACGAGTACCCTGGTTTCCGGGGTCCTGTATTATACGCGCTATCGTTTTGTCGCTCCAGGTGTGGTCGAAGTGACCAGCGGAGTGTTCGATTTTGGGAAAACCGATTATCTTTGGCTCAATACGCCTTGGGGTGGCGTCCGCCAGTCCGCTCTGGGCGAGTTATGGATTGCGGATAAAAGTGAGCGTGGCACGGCGACGAGGCTCAATCCTCTCCCTCGTTTTGGAGCGGCGCAGAAGGGGGGAGCGATTGAACATGCAGGCAATACGGGCGGCTGGATGGCCTTTACCGAGGAGAGCACGGATCCCAATCGTTACGCACTTGGACTCACGTTCGGGCGTGATGATTTTCCAACCTCCGGTATCAATCCGGCGCTTTTACCCAGAGATAAAACGCTCCTGCGGTTTGGTCAGGCAGGTTCGAAAGAAACCAGAAATTACACCGTCGCCGTCGTTATTCCTCGATTGGGGGTGACTCCGGGGCATGGTGTGTGGTGGCGCTATTACATGGCTTTTGGGGCTTTTGAATCCTTGAAAAAACAATGTCCGGACTGGGCGGACAAAACCTCCGGTGGCGAAATGGTCATCCCATCCGGCCCTTCCGAAACTCGCAGCTTGGAACAATGTATCGAATCCGGTGCGATCCCCAAGGAAGCCGGTTTGGCTTCGGATGTAAATGGCTCGACTGTTCTCGATCCATGGCCGAAGCCGGGATATCTACCCGTCTTTGCTTTTCAATTGAAAAAAGATAGCAACTGGATTGTCACTACGGATGCGGCCAAGTATGCGGCGCAGGGAGAGAAGGACAGCAAGGGGCAGGAATTATACTCCGTCGCAACCCGTTTTTCACAAATCCGCTTGCTTGGCTTCACTCCGAACCCAAGCAATTGAACGCGGCAAGGGTTGGAGAGTTATGCGGGGAAATTCAAGGCATCGCATGCTCCAAAAGAAACTTGGCAATTTTTTGCGAAGCGGAAGGTTTTTGGAGATGAACCAGATTTTTGCGCCAAGTTCTCCATAGCGCGCCTTCGTTCACCATCGCGCCCTTGATGACATGAAGGACGTGGTCGGGATTCCCTGCGGCGAGCATTCCGATTCCTGACTGTTGGATGAGGGCGATATTTCCCTCTTCCTGCCCGGGCACGACATGGCTTACCACAAACGGGATCTGCGCGGCGATGGCCTCTTGGACTGTTGCTCCTCCCGCCTTGCCGATGAAAATATGGTGGGAGCCCATCAACTCCGGCATCTTATCCGTCCAGCCCATCAAATGGCATCTCTGGTGGATGCCCGCTCGCGAGATGATATCATGAATCGCTTGGCGACGGCCGGTGACGATAGTGATGTGCGCATTGGTCAAGGTGCATAAATGGTGAAGGGTTTCCAATGCGCGGCGGGGTGTTCCGCCTGGGAAAAATAACAGCTTCCATATCCCGTCATGAGGCGGCGGCATTGGAATAAACTCCTCAAACTCGAGGCCGACCGGAAATCCCAAGGTGTGGATTTTATTTTTCGGCACACCCTCATTCAATAGCACTGTGGCAGTGGGTTCGTCGGCGACGATGGATCCATCTGACGGGTAGCGATACCAGGCCGAATTGATGATCGTGGAATCCGTGATAATCGTAAAAAAAGGCGCATCCACCGCCGGATCGAGTTTTTTGATTTTGGCCAAGATGTAGCCAAAGACCGGGTAGGTGGAGGCGATGAGATGGGGGCGAAACTCTTTCACCAGCCCATGGACGGCGTTGATGAGTTGGCTAAGGAGCGGGCCCATGCCTTCGATCATTCCCGGCTTGCTGAGCATCTCAAAAACGATTTTCCACACACGGGGGTAATGATTGATCGCCAGAGAGTAGCCCTGCTGCATGAGGCTATTTACTACAGGATTGGTGCGGGTGTAGGGATCGACGACCATCACCTCTGCATTCGAGCCGACTTGGGCAAGAATCGCATTGCGAATATTTTTTGCGGCAGTGTTGTGCCCCTCTCCCATGCTCGCGGTGAGGATGAGGACACGGGTCGGATTGGGTGACAGAATGCTCACAAGTGATTACGATTTTTACAAAAAAACGGGCAAGATCAAGCCGGTTGGCAAGGCGCGGGGTTTCCCGAGGTTTCGACCCGGGACTTCACTACGCCGTCATGGAATCGTGTTGTGAGACTTTGGCCTTTGCTGGTGGCGGCGGCAGACCGGATCACGAGTCCGGATTCATCGAGCGTGAGTGTGTAGCCGCGGGCCAAAGCGGCGCTGGGATTGAGTGCTTCAAGGACGGCATGGCTTTTCTCCAGACTTGAGTGGTGGTCGCGCAAGCGATTGCGGCACAGTCTTTCCATCGATTCGCTGCGCAGGGTGAGAGTATGTAGCATCTCCGTGATTCTTCTTTCGGGACTATGGGATGCGATGGCGCGGGAGTGCCGCTCCAGTGCGAGCCTGTTGGCTTGCATTTGGGATGTGCCCCAGGTTTTCAAGTCTTCGGAGAGACGATCGAGGTTTTGCTGATGCTCTCTTAAGACGCGTGCTGGTTCCTGGAAGAGCGCGGTTCTGGCAAAGGAGTTCAAAAACGAGCGAAGGGCATCGATTTTATTTTCAACCGGACGACGTAGGCGTGCGGCGAGGTGGTCGAGTCTGGCAAGAAGATCAGCGGAATCCGCTGAAAGAATTTCCGCAGCGGCACTCGGCGTTGGTGCGCGAAGGTCGGCGGCGAAGTCGGCAATCGTAAAATCGATTTCATGCCCGACCGCACTGACGACCGGGACTGGACTCTCCGCGATGGCGCGGGCAACGGCTTCTTCATTGAATTCCCACAGATCCTCGAGGCTTCCGCCTCCCCGTGTGACCACGATCACATCGACCGGGTCCATGTTCAAGGTGGAGGGGTCGCCTAAGGCTCTTATAGCCGCAGCAATTTCTGCAGCTGCCCCTTTGCCTTGCACCCTCACAGGATAAATGACCACGCTGATGCCACGTTGTCGGCGATGGAGGACATTGAGAAAATCTTGTATGGCCGCACCGGTGGGGGAGGTCACCACACCTATGCGGTTGGGGAATGGGGGCAGTGCGCGCTTGCGGTCTGCCTGGAAGAGGCCTTCGGCGTCGAGGCGGCGCTTGAGTTCTTCAAATTTGGCCTGCAATGCTCCCACACCGCATTCCTGCACCCGGCGCACGATCATCTGATAGCTTCCTCGGGCCTCGTAAACAGTGATCTGCCCGAACAGTTGAACCTGAACCCCATCGGCAAATTTCATTCCCCGGAGCTGGGCGGTTTGGCCTGCAAAGAGAACGCAGGCGAGTTGGGAGGAATCGTCTTTCAGGGTGAAGTAAACGTGACCCGATGACTGACGGCGGAGGTTGGAGACCTCCCCTTCGACCCAAATGTCGCCGATGCCGGATTCCAAAAGACAGCGCACTTTGCGGGTCAGAGCGCCTACAGTCAAAATGACCGGTTCCTGAGGCTTGGGAATTTCCCTCGCCTTGGGTGGTGGACCGCCTTTCAAGTCAAAATCCAGCTGCATCGTAATATCAAAGCACGTTGCCCGCACAGTCCAATATCAAACGAAAAGGGATCGAAAAAACTTCGGAGAATACATGGAAAAATATATCTGGTACCCCCGTAAATGTCCTACCAGTTGTTTTAGGATGGGGGGCGAAATGATCACAAAACTTCTGTCCTTGCTGCTCTTGTCTGTTCGTCATCAAATCTCCGCTGTCCGTCCTCGGAAATCCTTCGAGTGGCAAAGCGAGTTTTTGTTTATTCCAGAGAAACGTCCGCTCCTTCCGGTATCTTCAAAGAGTTTTGTGGGGAATAAGAAGTAAAAGGGGATCCAACTTTCCAGACCTGCTCTTGTGTCGTGCGAAGAAAGGGATTTTGAGTCTGGACGCCGCGAATCCGTTACTCCTTTTGCCCGCTTGTGTACGGGACGGGGGATTGCAAGGGACGGGGGCTTATTTTTCGGCAAGCGTGTCGGCGATTTTTTTCGCCAAGCTGAGGCTGATTCCCGGCAGTGTGGCGATTTGCTCGGGTGGCATTTGTTTGATGCGTTCGACCGATCCGAAATGTTGAAGAAGGGTTCGTTTGCGCGCGGCGCTGATCCCCGGGACATCGTCGAGCAGGCTTTCTCTGACCCGTTTTTTGAGCAAAAGGCTGTGGTAGCCATTGGCGGTGCGGTGCGCTTCGTCGCGGATGCGCTGCAGCAGT
>JALQZP010000129.1:0-259 GCA_023258235.1 Terrimicrobiaceae bacterium
AGTCGCTCATTGACGAAGTCAGTCGCCAAGGCGTTTGCCGGGGATGAGGTAGTTTACGGCGTAGTCACGAACGGCCTCCTCGAGGGAGGTTGTCGGATGGGTATAGCCTGCCTCGCGGAGCTTCGAGATATCGGCGCAGGTGTAGTATTGGTATTGATTTTTGAGGTTATCAGGCATGTCGAAATATTCGATCACGGGATCCCGGCCCATCGAGGCGAAGAGGGCCTTAGCCAGATCATTCCAGGTGCGGGCGACCCCG
>JALQZP010000129.1:269-5339 GCA_023258235.1 Terrimicrobiaceae bacterium
TTGTAGAGTCCACCGGCATCCTCGTTTTCCGCGAGGTGGAGGGTCATGTCGACAGCATCCTTGATGTAGATGAAATCGCGCATCTGGCCCCCATCGGCGTATTCGGGCTTGTAGCTTTTGAAGAGGCGGATGCGGCCGGTGCGCTGGATTTCGTCGAAGGCCTTGCAAACGAGGCTGCGCATGTCGCCCTTGTGGTATTCATTTGGGCCGAAAACATTGAAATACTTGATGCCGACGATTTCGGGGAGGATTTCCTCGTGGTTGGCATAGAGGTCGAAGAGTTGTTTCGAGTATCCGTAGAGGTTGAGTGGGCGGAAACGTGAGAGATCTTCGGATTTGTCATCCATGCCGGCAGAGCCATCGCCGTAGGTCGCGGCCGAGGATGCGTAAACAAATCGGGCCCCGGAGAAAAGCGCCCAGCGGCAGAGCGACTTGGTGTAAGCGTAATTGTTGCGCAAAACGAATTCGGAATCCGTGACCGTGGTGGACGAGCAGGCGCCTAGGTGGAAGACAGCCGCGAATCGTCCAAATTTATCGGGATCCTTTTCGATGCCATCGAGAAAATCTTGTGCTGGAACGTAGTCCTCAAAAGTGAGCGGAAGAAGATTGCGCCATTTTTCATCCTCGCCGAGGGCATCCGTTACGACAATCTGCTGGATGCCGCGCTGGTTGAGGGCGTGGACGAGTGCGCTGCCGATAAAGCCTCCGGCCCCGGTGACGAGCACACGTGCCTTCTCATGAAGAAGAATGTCGCGGGAATTTTGTTTTTTTTCACCGCTGAGGCGTGATCGTCTTGCGGTGAAAGTGGATTTGTCGCTCATAGAATATCTCGAGATTTAGGGATTGAGGCCGATATTTTTAAAAGTCTCATCAAAAAGCAGAGTCTTGTCTCCGAAGATCGATTTGGCAGTCGCTGTGTAGGCACGGGCTTTTTTCGGGTTGGAATGCCTGTATTCCCAAACGGCTTGGGCGTAATACCAAGCGGGCGAGTCGCCCGGGTATTTGATGTTGCTCATCGAGTTCTTGGCCCGCACGTCATCACCGGCCTCAATGTCACAGAGGGCGAGCTTGAACTGCAAAAGCTCATTGCCGGGATCCTGGGCCGCCAACATCTGGTAATAGCGTCGAGCTTCAGTGTGTTTTTTTTGAATGAAGAGCAGCTCCCCGTAATTGAATGCTGCAGGAAAATAGCCGGGCTTTTTGTTCAAGGAGAGATCGAAGTATTTGGTCGCGCTCACGAAGTCCTTTTTCTTCATGTAGACCGACCCCAGCATATTGAGGACTTCGGGGTCATGCGGCTTTTCTTTTTCCATTTCGATCAACTTCGCCAAGGCCGAATCGAAGTTTTCGGAACGGAAATCAGCGACAACGGAATCCAACAACGCCTGCGAAGTCTCCTCCGCATCAGGGGATGACAAATCCGCCTGGGCCGTCACAAGGCATGTGATTATAAGCAACGGAATAAGGTAGGCGATTTTCAAACCAACCTAATATGCGCCAGTGAAAGGTCTGCGGGCAATATCAAAGCAAAGCCTACGCCTCCGAGGCGGGCGGTGCGTGAGGCGGGGTGGCTGTGAAGGTGAGGTTGGCATTTTTCTCCTCAAGGTAGCCGATCGTCCAACTACTCGGGAGCAAAACAACCCAAAACCCAAAGGAGTCGCGTGCGAGCGTGCATCCACTCGGGAGCATGATATCAGGCCGATCCAAAAACGGGGCTCCCTCCTTGAGAACCCAGCGCGCAAACTGCCAGGGGGCGGTTTCGACGCGACAGTCGGCACTGTATTCCGTCTCGAGTCGATACTGCATAACCTCAAATTGCAATGGGCCCACAGCGCCGAGGAGCGGAACACGCGCCACGGCATCGGGAAGCTCGAATTGTTGGGCCACACCTTCCTTGAGGAGTTGGTCGAGGCCTTCGCGGAAGCGTTTGAATTTGGCCGTGCTGGAGTTGCGAATGTAGGCAAAACACTCTGGCGGGAAGCGGGGAATCTCGCTGAATTGCAGGGAGGCATCTTCGCTCACGGTATCGCCGATCAAAAAATCGTAATTGCCCACAATGCCGACCACGTCACCGGCCCACGCCTCATCGACCGTCTCGCGATCCTGTGCGAAAAGACGTTGAGAATTTCCGAGGCGGATGGCTTTGCCGGTTCGAACATGCGTTGCCAACATATCGCGGCGGAAGCATCCCGAGACCACGCGAATGAAGGAAACACGATCCCGGTGTTTCGGGTTCATGTTCGCCTGGATTTTAAATACAAACCCCGAAAAAGGCTCTGAATCGGGTTGTACGATCGTGGATCCGCTCGCCCGGGGGGTGGGGGAGGGTGCCAGTTTGAGAAAATGATCCAACAAAAGCTGGACCCCGAAGTTGTTCATCGCGCTCCCAAAAAAGACAGGAGTTGATTTGCCGGCGCTCACCGCCTGGAAATCAAAGTCCGTGCCCGCGCCGTCGAGAAGCTCCAACTCGTCGCAGACCTTCGAGTAAACATCCGGCGCGAGTGAGGATCGTACAGCTTCGTCTTTGATGCCACCGACCGAAACAGGGGCGCGGTAGGTGCCGCCAGGTGTTCTTTCAAAAAGATGCACGGATTTTTCGCGGCGATCGTAAACGCCTTTGAAATCCACCCCGTCGCCGAGCGGCCAATTCATGGGCAGCGCGTGAATGCCAAGAACAGATTCGAGTTCGTCGAGGAGTTCGAGCGGAGGCCGCGCCGGGCGGTCGAGTTTGTTCATGAAGGTGAAAATCGGCACTCCGCGCTGACGACAGACTTCAAAAAGTTTTCGCGTTTGGGTTTCGATGCCCTTGCCCGCGTCGATCACCATCACTGCCGCATCGACAGCCGTGAGAACGCGGTAGGTATCCTCGGAGAAATCCTTGTGTCCCGGGGTGTCGAGCAGGTTCACCACGCAACCATTGTATTCGAATTGGAGGACTGTCGAGGAGACTGAAATCCCACGCTGCTTCTCGAGTTCCATCCAGTCGCTTGTCGTGGCGCGTTGGTTCTTGCGGGAAGTGACACTGCCGGCGAGTTGGACTGCGCCGCCATAGAGGAGGAACTTTTCGGTGAGCGTGGTTTTTCCGGCATCCGGATGGGAGATGATCGCAAAAGTGCGGCGACGCGAGATTTGTTGAAGTGCGGCACTCATATTTCAAAAGGTTTCGGTATTTTGGTGAGGAGTTTAACACCGTTTTCGAGGATGAGAGCGACATCCTCATGCCTCACACCGCCCAAGCCTGGCATGTAAATGCCGGGTTCGACGGTGATGATCTGGCCTGGAAAAAATGTCGTTGAACCGAAGCGGGGTGATTCGTGGACTTCCAATCCCAAGCCGTGACCGGTGCCGTGGAAAAAGCCCTGCCAGCGACCCTTGTCAATCTTGGTCGGGTATCCCGATTTCGCAAAAAACTGTTTCAGTCTTTCGTGAACAGGGCCGCCCTCGACACCCGGCTTCATGGCCTTGATGGCCATTTTCTGGCCAGTGAGACAAGTCTCCCACATGTGGCGCTGGGCATCACTTGCCTTGCCGCGAACGACTGTTCGAGTCAGGTCGCCGTGGTAGCCGCTCCGGGCATCGCGCGGAAAGATATCCAGAATGATCAATTGGTTGGCTAGAATGGGTCCTGTGCCACGTGCATGGGGGTCACAGGCGTGTTCACCGCAAGCCACGATGGTATCGCCCCGCGCCACGCCGCCAGCCTGCAGGACAGCGGTCTCCATTTCCAATCGTAGCATTTCCGAGGTGAGCTTGGAGCCCCGATGGGTGAGAGTGAAATCTTTCTGGATTCGAGCGCCGCGCAGGATTTCCAATCCCCGAGTCATTCCCGCCTCGGCGATTCGGGTGGCGGCCTCCATTGCTTGAATTTCCGCGAGGGTTTTGATTTCTCTTTCCGGCAAAAAGACGCCCTTCGATGGTTTGACAGCCAAGCCGAGCACTTTGAGTTCCTTTGCCAGGCCAAGCGGAAAATCGGACGGAACTTCGACTTTGTTGACTTTTTTGGAAACCAGCCAAGCCATGACGACTTTGGCAAACGGGGGGCGTTTCGAGCTCGTTCGCGCGGCCATCTTTTCAAAATCGGAATAGGCGTCGACCACATCGACTTTGGCTTCCGCGCGTCCGCGATCGACTTCGAGATCACTTAGAAGGAGGTGGGTTTTTCCTTCAATCTCCAGAAAGGAAAAAGCATCCGGGGCACGAAAACCCGATGCGTAAAGCATATCGGCGTTGGCCTCACTGGAAGCGATGATGAGTTTAGGACGTGCCATGTTTGAAAAAGGGGACAACCTAGCACCACATCCCCTCACGGGCTAGAAGATTGGAGCCATCAAGGATGGTTCCAATCTATTTTGCGGGCGCGGCGGACGCGGGTTTTTAGGCGCCGTAGCTTTTTGTGAAGCGCTTGCGGCTTTCGGGTTCCGGTTCCACGTTTGGAGTGGCAGGGGCCGACGCAGCCGGGGTGGTTGGCTCCGGAGTTGGTTGGGAAGGGCGCTCTGTTGGTGCTCCTGCAGAGGCTTGCACAAACGCCAGACGGAGGTCGGACAGCACGCCGGTGAGCATTTGTGATTCCTCATTGGAGAGGTTGCCGCGTGTCTTGTCTTGAAGCATTTCCAGCATGTCAATGAACATGCGGGCGTAGGGGAGATTCGTCTCGGGCTCGTTGGTTTGGGGATTTGGGATGCGCCCCAGGAACATAGCGGCTTGCTGGGCCTGCATCATAACAAGCTCCATGAAGCGTTGAGCCATTTCTCCAGCGTTGATTGCGTTTCTGACTTCGGCCATAGGATTATTTTTTTTCGGTTGGTTGGGTTTTATCGGGTGGTAGCACCGTGGCTTGCACGGCATTTTCGGATGAGAAGAATTTGGCAGCGACGCGGCGGGTATCTTCCAAGGAAACTTTTTCGATGTCCTCCTTTCGGTGCTTATACGAATCAAAGCCAAGCCCCATCAATTCATCAACGGCGCAGGCGGCAGCGAAGGCGCTGTTGCTCTGATTTCGAATGGCTTCACCGCCAATGAGTTTCGCGCGGGCGCGATTGAGTTCCTCTTCGGTGAGTCCACTTTTGGCCA
>JALQZP010000012.1 GCA_023258235.1 Terrimicrobiaceae bacterium
TCGAGCGGCTCGCTATTGATATCCAACTTGGAAGATGCCGCAATGTTCAGCCAGGCCCTTTCTTCCACAATGTGGGTGCAATCGGCACGGCCGATGTCCAGGTATGCGGAAACACTCAAGCGCGAAAGATCCCGCCCTGTGATTCCCGCCGGGATCGCCAAGCGTCGATGGGTTTGGTTTGCATTCTCGGGCGTCAAAGAAATGCTGCCGACGAGCACATCATTCAACTTCACATCGAATGCGGATGTTTTTTCCAGGTTTCCGGCGTGGGAAAAATCCAAGTCCACGTAGCTGCGCGAAGTCGTTTGAAATCCGGGAGGGAAATCAACCGGACGCTCACTCGATTGGCGAAACAAACCTCGCATCAACATGTTGCCGCCCTGCAACGAACCCAGCTTCACCGCTCCCGTTTTAGGTTGTGCCATTTTTTCCTCCATGGGCGACACCACCGGCTCCTCGGTGACGATGAGGGGATTCGAGGTGGTGTTTCTTAATGCCATTGAACTTCCCACCGTGAGTGTGACTTTTTCGAGCCCCTCGGCATCGCCGCCACTCAGGACCATCCACCTCCGCTGCACGGATCCCGGATCGCCGATGATGATCTCGGCAAGGAGTCCCTCTCCATTTCTGAGGCTCGCTATGGAGCTTTTCAAATCGGGTGGCAAATCGACACTCGCGAGGGCCTCCTTCGTCGCGATAAGGATACCATTGCGCAAACGGGACTCGGTATCGAAAGCACTCAAATCCGCTGTCGAGATCGATTCCGCTCTGAGGTATCCCGTTTGCCCCATCCTTGCCGCACAAATCAGAAAAGCCCGCAACTCCGATTCGCCCGCATCCCAAGGCATAAGCACGGAGACAACGGGGGCGTGTTTTTTATCCTCATTGGATACAGAGTGATCCGTCAAAGAAAGAAGCTGTGGCTCGGTGAGCGCATGAGGGAAGCGCTGAATCTCCGGGAACAATGGCGTGCTCGAGTAGGAAAACCTCAAAGCACTGCCTAGCTCGACCTCCAACCAAGCGGCGGGATTGTCCACATCCCGGCACATCACCTCGGTTGTTTGCAGAAGGCATCCGAGGCTGATGCGATTCCATCCCGGCAGCAGCATATCCGTCTTGATGGGAATCGTGAGCGTGTTTTGGTCCTGTGTTTCCCCTTTTTGAGACCCAAGGCGCACACTTGTGAGTTCGCGATCATTGAGTCGAACGCTCAATGTCGAGACATCCGGAACCAGAAGTGGCGAGGAGCGGTAACTCAGAACAAGCTCGCTCCCGGACTCGAACCGCACGTGCTCGGGAAGTCGGATCAAATAGTCTCGTTTCGCCAAAGCCCCATCAAGCCGGTCGTGACTTGAAAGGAACAGTGGGACCTCCGCACGATCGATATGAACTTGGGATTGTGAGACATTCACAGCCACACCATCCTCTCCCGCTGCATTCAAATGAGTGCTTGTTATGCCCGCCAACAAAGCCACAAGCGATATCGCGGGAAGCAATCTACCAAGGTGGAAATGAGTTTTCACGGAGCGCACACTAAGGAGCCCCCGCCCATCGCGGTATGGGGTCTTGCCCGACCGCTTTCTTACAACAAGACGCACACCGTTATTCCCAATGGCAAAAACTCAAATTTGGCACTTGTGGATTGGGATGAAGCCCGCTAGAAAAACGACCTTCACGATTCCTCCATCAAATGGGTAAAATCCTTATCATTCTTTCCATAGTCATCTCTCTGGCCTCGGCGGGGGTTGGCTACATAAACAGGACGACCCTACTTCAAACGAAGGAGACGCTTGCTTCCACTCAAGCCGACTTGGAAAAAACCAAATCCGAGCTCGAGGAGGAAAAGAAAAAAGTGACGGATGCCGAAGCCAAGATCACTGAAATCACTGCACAGAAATCCCAGGTTGAATCCCAAGTTGTGAGTCTCAAGAAGGAGCTGGAAACGGCCCAAACGAATCTCACCGAAGCCAACGGCAAGTTGACCGCCAAGACAACGGAGATCACCACCCTCACTGCGGACCTCAAAACCAAAGGGGACGAAATCGAGGCCCTCAAGGTGGCCGTTGCAGCGGCAACAGCCGCCACTGCCGCCGCCCCGGCCCAAGATGACAACAAGGCTCGAATTGAAGAACTCGAAACACTCAACAAAAAACTCCAAGAGGATATCGATTCCAAAAATGCCGAACTCGGAGACCTCAAGAAAAAGGCCAATGAGGTGAACTTGAAAGCGGCAAGAAAAAATCTCATGGGAAGAATCCTGGCCGTGAATCAGGCTTGGAATTTCGTGGTTCTCAGCATCGGTGATAAAAATGGCGTCCTCAGCAACACGGAATTGATTGTCAAACGCGGCTCGACCGAAATCGGACGTGTCCGAATCACCTCCGTGGAACCCTCAACCTCCATTGCAGACATCATACCGACCAGCATCACCCGCGGTCTTAGCATCCAACCTGGCGATGAAGTTATCTTTAAAAACCCTGAGGAATAGCCTCCTTGTTCTGCTCGCAGCAGCTGGCCTAGCCGGATGCTCCATTGAGGAAGAGTCCTCCCAGCACGCGGGAAGTTCACTTCCTTGGAACCGCCCCCAATCTTGGGAGGGTGGCGGCGCGCTCGGTTCCGCCATGCAAGGCAGTCGCTAGCTCACCGCTAAACAACCATTTCCTTCTCCCCTTTCGAAGAAGGTTGCAATTGCCCGCCTTTCTTGAAGACCCGCACGGTTGAATCGCCCGTCAAGCCCGGAGGGTTCGCGCTCCCCTCGAATCTCACTCCAAAATCACCACTGGCGTGCCAATTTTGGCTTTTTCAAAAATCAGCCGCGCAACCCGCTCAGGCAAACGAATACAACCATGTGAAGCCGGGTAGCCCGGCAGAATGCCCGCATGCATCCCAAAAGTGGTGTAATCCTGCACATGGCTTCCCAGTCGCATAAACCACTTCATGGGGGACCCGACAAAAGAGGCACCTTCAGGAGGAACATCGGTCCGGCTATTCGCTCCAGATCGAATGGTGCGTCCCTCCGCACTCACAAAACTACCGTAAAGAGTCGAGCGATGGTTGACTTGCTTTTGCACAATCACAAAGTCTCCTTTGGGAGTCCACCCGGCACGGCGACCAGTGGAAACAGGAGCATCAATCGCAATCTCCGGCCCCACTTTCAAATGAACACGCTGACTTGAAATCGTGATAACGACCGAAATATTTTCTGGCGTGGCTCGCGCCAGAATGTCGTCATGCACGACTGTGGAATCCGGTTTTTTTTGGGATTTCAAGGCCTCTTGAGGTTTCGCATGGGATGCCAACCCTACTTCCTGCGCCAAGGAAGCGACACCGAAGACACTTAGGGCAAAAAGAAAAAACAGGGCTTTAAAGAACTGCATCCGAGGAAAAAGCATGGGTTTCTTTAAAAATGCAGAATCCCGATTTCTAATTCAATCAGAATCAAGGCTCGGTTCCCGTATTATTGGGTAAAAACTCATTTTAGGAGAGCAGTTACCGTCGGAATCCGCAACCCCTCGCGTATCAGACGATCCCGGAATCCTTGAGTCGCTGCTCGATATCGCTCGCTTGAAGCGCCTCGGTCAATTCGCCCATCTCCCCGCCGAGAAAGCGGTCGAGGGAATAGAGTGAAACTTTGATCCTATGGTCGGTGACCCGGTTCTCGGAGAAATTGTAGGTCCGGATTTTTTCTTCGCGCCCGCCTCCTCCGATGAGGCTTTTGCGATGGGCGGAATATTTGGCTTCCTCCTCGCGGCGCTTGTCCTCCAGCAATCGGGAACGCAAAATTTTGAGGGCGGCCTCCTTGTTTTTTTGCTGACTGCGACCGTCCTGGCATCGAACGATGCGACCGGTCGGGATATACATAACCTGGACCGCCGAGTCCGTCGTGTTGACTCCCTGTCCGCCAGGTCCACCAGCCCGACAAACCTCGATCCGAATGTCCTCGGGGCGCAATTCGATATCCACCTCTTCGGCCTCGGGCAAAACAGCCACCGTCGCCGTTGATGTATGGATGCGGCCCTGCGCCTCCGTTGCAGGAACGCGCTGGACACGATGAACACCGCTCTCGTATCGGAAGCGGCGGAAAACAGAGGTTCCGGAAATGCGGAAAATGATTTCACGAAAGCCCCCGAGATCGGCGGGACTGGACTCCAACTCCTCGACCTTCAGGCCAAGGGAATCGGCATACCGGCAATACATCCGATACAGGTCGGCGGCAAAAAGCGCGGCCTCGGTGCCGCCCGTGCCGGCGCGGATTTCCACGATGGCATCACGGTCCTCGTCGGGTTCCGGCGGGAGGAGCGCGACTTGAACGGCGCGCTCGAGAGTCGCCACCTCGGACTCCAAGCGGGCAATTTCCTCTTTCGCGAGCGCCGCCATTTCCTTGTCCTCGCTTGCAGCCAGTTCCCGGTTTTCGACAATCTCGCGGGAGGCTTTTTCAAAGCGGCTCCAAACTTCGAGCAACTCTCTGGTGGCTCCATGCTCGCGGAGAACCTCCCTCGCGCGTTGGGCATTGTCGAAGAGGTCGGGCGAGGCGATCTCGCGCTCCAACTCCTCGAAACGTCGCCGCTTGCGCTCGATCAACGGTTCAAAATCCATAGGTAAACAAAAACGGTAAACAGGCAGCGAGCCTGTTTACCGTTGATAAAATAAAATCCGATTTAGGCTTTTTTGGTGGCGCGGGGAGCGCGCACGGTGCCGTAGCGGCGCATGAATTTGTCAACACGACCGGCCGTATCCACAAATTTTTGCTCACCGGTGAAGAACGGATGGCAAGCGGCACAGATGCCGAGTTTGATGTTTTGACGGGTGGAGCGGGTGTGATAGGTTGCTCCGCAGGCACACACAATCACGGACTCCTCGTAGTTGGGATGGATTTCTGGCTTCATTTGTAAAAGGGTGTGTATAGTAACGATCTTTTAACTTGTGACAATAGGAAATCTTCACAAATCCACATTACGGTGCTTTTTTTGCCCCCGAGTCGTTTTAAGTGTCGCCGTGTTTTTCTGGCTTGGGTCAGGCCAAGCCCAAGACCCCGTATCTTCGCCGATTCCTTCCCCTGCGCCCTCGGCGACCCCCACCCCAACCCGTGCTGCCCCCGACTACGCGGGCATGCTCAGCAAGGCCTTGGACGAAGGGTTGGAGGCTTTCCAAAAAACCGATCCCGCGACCCCGGAGGAATTCCGGGACTACGTCCACCTGCTGGGCCAGATCGTGGAAATGAAAACCTTTAAAGAGGATCGCGCCACAAGCACGCAGATTCTCGTTTCGCAAACCGCCGATTTTGAAAAGCAGATCGCCGACTTCAAACCACCCATTATCAACGCCGACACGGGGCTCGACGCTTTCGATGCGGCTCGCCTCGACCTTTGGCAGGCCGAGAACTGGCTTGCCGCCCTGAATAAAATCGCCCAATCCCGCGTCGAACAGAATCGAATTTCTTTTGAAGAGTTGAAAAAGGAGCAGGCCGAACTGCAATCCCTTCAGAATGCGGGGCCCCCTTCCAACCCCCAGTTGGCTTGGCAATTCAAGTTGCAGGAACTTCGCGTCGCAGCCGCTTATGCCGATCAGCAAGCGAGAGCCGACTCGTCGTCACTCAATGCGGACATGAAGTTGCAGGATGTTCGCATCAGATTAGCCAGAAAATACTTGGACTGCATCAAAGGCCATGTTGTTTTTCCAATCACCTTGCTGGACACCAAGCGCGAGCAGACCCGCAAGGAGGAGTCGGACAGCGCGCAATCGGCCCAGGAACTCGAGAATCAAATCAAGGCCCTGCCCTCCAACAGCACTTTTCGCCGCTACCCGGAGATCAGCACACTCCTGATGCAGGGACTGGAGAGCCAAATCCAACTATCCGAGTATCGCAGGATTGGTCTTCTGATCCGCTCCCAGATCTGGCAGGCCCGATTTGATATCTGGAACGCAAAAGATCCCAAGTCGTTTGAAAAGACCGCACGATCCGTGAACGACCGCATGCAGGATGTCCAGACCTGGCGTCCCATCATCGCGAGCCTCCACGCCAAATCGCAAGAGCGCCGACGGATCGCCCAGGCCCTCCTTGACAACCCGAATCAGAAGGCCCCGGACACCACTCGGCAGCTTGTGGAAAAATATTTCTCCCAAGAAGATGCCGCCCTCTCGAAATGGGAAAACGGTTTTGACTACCTCGTGCAGCTCATCACTCTGGCCAATGCCGACTTGGCCGAGCGAAGGCATCTCCTGAACATGAGTCAAAAGCTCGACGTCGCCGCCGCCTCGCTGAGCGGAGAAATGAGAACTTTGTGGAACACCGAAATTTTCCAGTTGAACGATTCGGTTTTCATCAATGGCGAAGTCGTGCAGCGCCCCAGCCCGGTCACTCTCGGGATGATGCTGTCGGCCCTGCTCATCCTCGTCCTCGGTGGCCTGCTCTCATCCGCATTCAGCCGCTGGCTCCGATCCCGCCTCACCGCGCGGTTTTCGCTGGATGCAAACACCGGCGCGATCATTCAAAAATTCAGCAACTACTTTCTCCTTGTTTGCATCAGCCTCGTGGCGCTGGCGGTGGTGAAAATTCCGCTCACCATTTTCGCATTGCTCGGCGGCGCGGCGGCGATCGCGGTGGGGTTTGGATCCCAGCAACTCGTCAACAACCTCATCAGCGGCATCATTCTTCTATTTGAACGTCCGATCCGCATCGGCGACATCATCGATGTGGGGACTTATGCCGGCACTGTGACCTCGATCGGCACCCGTTGCTCGCAACTCCGCCGCCCCGACGGCGTCGAAATCCTCATCCCCAACAGTGTCATTCTCCAAGGCACCGTGGTGAACTGGACACTCACCGACAAACATGTCCGGCAGGAAATCCTCATCGGCATCAACTATGGATCCCCTGTCGAGAAGGCCCTCGAAATCGTCACCCGCATCGCCCAATCGCACCCAGATGTTTTGAAAAACTACGACACTAACGTTTTTTTTCATGACTTCGGGGCCGATGCCATCGTGCTCCGCCTGCTTTACTGGGTGGATAAACAAGTGGTCGGAACGGGCAACCGCGTTCCAAGCGAGCTGCGACTCTCGATTTACAATGCCTTGAACGAGGCCGGCATCGCCCTGGCCTTCCCTCAACGCGACATCCACCTCGCCACGGCGGCGCCGATTTCCGTCCAAGTCGTGCCGCCGGCAGGCCAGTAGAAAAACACGGTTAACGCAACGAATGTTTGCAGGAGGCCCCGGGTTTTTCATATAAAAATCAGCGAAATGCCAAAGACGAGCGCCGCAGTTACCCAGGCCGATTATATCAAGGCCTACCGCATTATGCTTCTGTCCCGCGTGCTGGAGGAAAAGTTGGCCAGCCTCTATCGGGCGGGAATGATCAAAGGCGGTGTTTTCCTCGGGCGGGGACAGGAGGCCTTGAGCGTCTCGGTCGGCACCCATCTCCACCGGGGCGATATATTTGCCCCTCTCATCCGCGATCAGGCCGGACGCCTTGCCTTCGGAGACACGGTTCTCGACACGCTCCGCACCTATCTCGGTTCTCAACTCGGCTCCATGCGGGGCAGGGATGGAAATATCCACCGGGGCCGTCCCCGCGACGGCTATTATGCGATGATCAGCCATCTGGGCGCGATGATTCCCGCAGTCTCCGGCGCCCTGTTTGCACGGCGCCTCAAGGGTGAGAGTGGCGTGGTGGGCGCGACTTGCATCGGCGACGGTGGCACATCCACCGGGGCCTTCCACGAGGGACTCAATGCGGCCGCCGTGGAGAAACTCCCCCTCATCGTCGTGGTGGCCAACAACCAGTATGCCTACTCGACTCCGAATTCCCGCCAATACGCCTGCGAAGATCTGTTGGACAAGGCCGCTGGGTATGGAGTCACCGGCCACAAGGCGGATGGAACAAATCTTTTGGATTGCCTGCAAACACTTCGCCTCGCGGTTCGCAACGCCCGCGAGGGTGGTGGTCCCCAACTCGTTGTCGCGGATCTTTTACGCCTCGTCGGCCACGGGGAGCATGATGACGGTCAATACGTCGATCCCAAATTGAAAGCCTCTCCGCTCGGTGGAGACTGCCTCGCCCTTGCCGAACACCACATCCTCGAGCAGGGATGGGCGACCGCGGAGGAACACGCCGCATGGCGCCGCGAGGTCGAGTCGGAAGTCAACTCGACCGCCGACCGCGTCCGGCGCGAACCGACACCCGACCCTGAAGAGGACGACTGGGCCGCCCTCTCCTGCCCGGAATATCGTGAGCATTACGCCACATCATGATCACCTACCTTGAAGCCATTCGCCTCGCGCAGCAAAAGGCCCTCGCCACAGACCCCCGGGTTTTCCTCTACGGTCAGGATATTGGAAACTTCGGCGGCGCATTCAAAGCCACCAAGAATCTCTCCAAGGAATTTCCCGGCCGCGTTTTTGACGCCCCGCTGAGCGAGGACGCCATTGTCGGCATGGCCATCGGCGCCGCGATCGAAGGCATGCGACCCATCGTGGAAATGCAGTTCGCCGATTTTTCAACCTGCGGCCTCAACCAGATCGTGAATCACGCAGCGACGCTCTACTATCGGACAGGCGTTCCCTGCCCGATCGTCGTCCGCCTCCCCTCGGGCGGCACGTCCGGTGGCGGCCCTTTTCACAGCCAGAGCATGGAAGCGCTCTATGCCCACTACCCCGGTCTGGTCGTCCTGACTCCGGCCACGGTCGAGGACGCCTATACGATGCTTTTTGATGCGGTGGGACTCGATGATCCGGTCATCTTCTGCGAGCACAAGTTCCTTTACAACCATCTCAAAGCGGATTCGCTTCCCGAGACTTCCCTGCCGATCGGCAAGGCGCGTTTGGCGCGGACGGGACGCGATGCCACGATCGTCACCCACGGAGCGATGCTCCACGAATCCCTCGCCGCCGTGACAGAACTCGCTGAAGACGGGTTTGAAATCGAGATCGTCGATCTTCGGAGTGTGAAACCACTGGACACGGATACCGTGCTGGCATCTGTGGCCCGCACCGGCCGACTCCTTTGCGTGAGCGAGGAATGGCCCTGGGGCGGTGTCACCGCCGAGGTCATTGCACGCGTCTCCTCGGAAGGGTTCGGTCTGTTGGATGTCGCTCCCATGCGGGTGAACGCCAAAGACACTCCGGTCCCCTACCATCCCGATCTTTGGTCAGTCCACCGCCCGACCGCATCCACCATAGCCGCCGCAGCCCGGCGTCTGCTACTCAGCTGAACCAACCATGGCACTCGTACCCATACTCATGCCCCAACTCGGCGAATCCATCGCCGAGGCCACCATCGTCCGCATACTTCATCAGGAAGGCGACACCGTCCAGGCGGACGCCGATCTCATCGAGGTGGAGACCAACAAAGCCATGATGGCCGTCACCGCCTCTTGTACCGGCCAACTCGCCACGATCAGTGCTGAAACCGGGGTGAGCTATCCCGTCGGGGCCGTACTGGGGCATATCGAGGTGTCCAGCGAGGAGGCTGCCCGCCTCGGCCTCGACAAAGAGGAGGCGCCCAAACGCAAGCCCGAAAAAAAACGCGCCGACGCCCCGGCAAAACCCCAGACCGTGGAGCCAACCATCCCTGGCGGCCTGCCAGTCCCCGCCCATGCGGGCGGTGTGAGCTATCTTTCCCCGCGCATGAAAGCGCGCATGGTGGAGCTGGGTCTGCGATCCTCGGATCTCGCTGGCATCCCCGGCAGCGGAGCAGGCGGACGCGTCACCATTGAAGATCTCGAACGCTTCATGGGCAGCATTGAGAACAATAAAATCACACCCGCCTCGCCCATGCGAAAGGCCGTGGCGGATGCGATGATCCGCAGTTGGTCGCGTCCGCTGGCCACCGTTTGCCGGCCGATCAATCTCGACAATCTTCTCGCCCACCGCAAAAGCCACCCATCTAAGCCCGGACCGGCTCTTTACGCCCTTCGCGCGCTCGCCATCGCGCTCGGCGAGAACAGCGCCCCGGCCGGACGCCTGATCGGCGACCGCATCGTTCATCCGCCCTCCGTCGATATCGGCTTCGCCGTGGAAGCGGAGGATGGCGTTCTTGTGCCGGTGATTCGGAATGCCGACCAATTCCCGCTGGACGATCTCGTTTCCCGCTACAATCGCCTCGTCGAATTGGCGCGCCAGCGCCGCCTCCCGGCGAACGACACAGGAGGCTCAATCGCGACCATCACCAACTACGGCACCTTCGGCCTCACTCTCGCCACTCCGATTCCCCTTCCCGAGCAGACGGTCCTTCTCGGCATGGGCGCGGGTCAAACCGTGCCATCGTGGGACGCCAAGCTGGAGAAATTTGTTCCTGTCATCGAGGCCCAATTCACCCTGAGCTTCGATCATCGCGTGATCGACGGCGGTGCGGCCGGGCGACTCCTGAAGCGCATCGCGGAACTGCTGGAAGCGCCCCAAACGCTCTAGCCCGTTTTTTTAGGACACCGAAACTCCGGCGATGCGATCACCACTTGCCGCTTATGTGTTGCCATTCGCCCTGTTCATGGGCGCTCTCGCGTTGCTTCCCTTAGTGAGGATTTTTGGAGGTGACTCGATATGGGCTCATTTTCCCGAGCAGGGGATTTATCCGCTGCAAACGCTGCTTTGCGGGGCTGCTCTCCTTTATTTCTGGAAAACTTATTCTTGGGGCAAGCGAAATGGTTATGGGTTTGCCGCAGCCATAGGGTTCGCCGTGCTCGGATTATGGATCGCACCTCAGGTGCTGTTTGGGTTCCCTCCCCGCTTGAAGGGATTCGATCCCACCCTATTTGAAACGAGCCCCTTTCTTTACTGGACATCGTTGTTGGCTCGCTTCGCCCGCCTGGTCATTGTCGTTCCGGTTTTGGAGGAGCTTTTTTGGCGCGGATTTTTGATGCGTTTCTTGATCAAGGAGGATTTCACGAATGTTCCCATCGGCGCCTTCCAATGGCGTTCCTTTCTTGTCGTGGCACTGGCCTTCATGTTGGTGCACGAGAGGGCGGACTGGCCCGCCGCGTTCCTTTGCGGGATCGCCTACAACCTTGTGGCGGTCCGCACCGGCAGCCTGTCGGCTTGCGTGCTTGCCCATTCCATCACCAATCTTGGTCTTGGCATTTACATTATGTCCACCCGCCAATGGGGCTTTTGGTAATTCATGAAAATCGGACTCGCACAGATCAACTCGACCGTCGGCGATCTTGCCGGCAACGCACAAAAGATCATGGATTCCTGCCGCGCTCTCGAGCGCGAAGGTGCCGAAATCATTCTCACTCCGGAGCTCGTTCTCACCGGGTATCCCCCGCAGGATTTGCTTTTCCAATCGGACTTTGTTCCGGCCAGCCTTCGGATGCTGGAGGAAATCCACAGAGCCACGGGCTCCGCCGCTTGGATCGTGGGCTGCGTTCAGTGGAACCCCTCTCCGGAGGGAAAGCCTCTCTTCAATGCCGCGGCTGTTCTGGAACGCGGAAAACCAATCCGATGGGTTTTTAAGACCCTGCTCCCGACTTACGATGTTTTCAACGAGGCGCGATATTTTCACCCCGGTCCGCGGCCCACACCGACGGAAATCCAAGGCCATCTTTTCGGAATAACGATCTGCGAGGATGTCTGGTCTCCCGAATACCTGCCCCGCCCCCTCTACAGTTGCGATCCTGTAGGGATTCTTGTGGAGGCGGGAGCAGAGGCGATTTTGAATCTCAGCGCCTCACCGTTCCAGACCGGAAAGCCGGCGCGCCGGGCGGAAATGCTCCGTTCCCAAGCCCGAAAAAGCGGCATTCCGTTCTACTACTGCAACGCCGTCGGAGGTAATGACCAACTCGTCTTTGATGGACACTCGCTCGCCATTGGCGCGGATGGACAACACTTGAAAAGCGGACCCGGATTTGAGGAGGCCAACTTGCTGGTCGAAGAAATTCCCTGCCGAGAACCCGAACCGGCTTCGGATATTGCCGATCTTCGTCGCGCGCTGGTACTCGGCCTGCGCGACTACGCGGCCAAGTGCGGATTTCGTTCCGCCGTTCTGGGCCTGAGCGGCGGAATCGACAGCGCCGTGACCGCCTGCATCGCCGTTGAGGCCTTGGGCACGGACAAGGTCACAGGCATTGCGATGCCTTCCCCTTATTCTTCGACCCACAGCTTGGAGGATGCCGCCGCCCTCGCGCACAATTTGGGCATCACGTACCACACGATCCCCATCGCGGATAGTTTCGAGGCTTTTAAAAAACAGATGCGCCCGGTTTTTGACGGATTGCCGGAAGATACGACCGAGGAAAACATGCAGGCACGACTTCGCGGCCTCACTCTCATGTCGCTTTCGAACAAATTCGGCCACCTGCTTCTCACCACCGGCAACAAAAGCGAGTTGGCGGTCGGCTACTGCACACTCTACGGCGACATGTGCGGCGGCCTCGCGGTGATATCCGACGTGCCAAAAACCATGGTCTACGCGCTGGCCGAGTTTTTGAATCGCGACAAGGAAGTCATTCCCCGACGTACGATTGACAAACCTCCCAGCGCCGAACTCCGGCCCGACCAGACCGATCAGGATACCCTGCCCCCCTATGAAACGCTAGATGCCATCCTGCGGCTATACGTCGAGGAAAACCTGGGCGTCGAAGCCATCGTTGCGCACGGTTTTGACGCCAAAACCGTCCGGTGGGTCACACGCAAAGTGGACTTCAACGAATACAAACGCGAGCAAGCCGCACCCGGCCTAAGGGTCACCAGCCGGGCATTCGGAATCGGTCGCCGAATGCCCATCGCCCAACGTTTTCTCAGGGCCTAGAGCACTCCGCCATGGAAATCAGGAGATCGATGGAATGGAAACGGCGACATCCGTATCGGCGGAATAGTCGACGCCTTCGAGACCGAATCCAAAAAGCTTGAGGAAGTTCGCCTGATACCCTGCAAAATCCGCCAACTCAGCGAAGTTTTCGGTGGTCACGGAATCCCAACGTTCGCTGATGAGGTTCTGAACACTTTCGGCCATTTCCCAATCATCCAACCGGATGCGTCCGGCCTCGTCCGGATGCGGGTTTCCACTGCACAAACGATCGCGGAAGAGGCGATCCATCTGCTCGATGCATTCCTCGTGCGAACCGGCGGCCTTCATGATTTTATAGAGGAGGGAGATGTAAAGCGGAACGACCGGAATGGCGGAACTGGCCTGAGTGACGAGCGCCTTGTTCACGGAAATCCAGGCCTTTCCGCCGAGCGGGGCGAGCTTTTGATCGAGGGCCTTCTGGGCGCGCTCGAGATCGAGTTTGGCTTGGCCGATGGTGCCGTTCTTGTAGATCGGCCAGGTGAGCACCGGTCCGATGTAGGAATAAGCGAGTGTCTGAACACCTGGAGCAAGCACATTGGCTGATGCAAGGGCCTCCATCCACATCTCCCAATCCTCTCCACCCATCACGGCCACGGTTTGAGCGATTTCATCCTCGTTCGCCGGATCAATGGTGATCTCGTTCACCACGCCGTTGCCGGTATTGAGATTTTTATTTGTGTAGGATTCGCCAATCGGCTTGAGAACGGATTTCAAAACCTCGCCGGTTTTGGGATGCGTGCGACGCGGTGAAGCCAGACTGTAAATCACGCAATCCACTTGCCCCAAATCCTTCTTGATGGCGGCGATCACCTCCGACTTCATGGCATCGGAAAAGGCATCGCCATTGAACGAGCGGGCGTAGAGTCCGGCAGCAGCGGCTTCGCGCTCGAATGCCGCGGAGTTATACCACCCGGCGGTCGCGGTGCGGTCGCCCTCGCTGGCCCTCTCGAAGAAAACGCCGACTGTCGCGGCATTCGAACCGAACGCCGCAGCGATGCGGGAAGCCAACCCATATCCGGTGGACGAGCCGATCACGAGCACCTTCTTCGGCCCGTTGGCGATTGGTCCGCGACTCTTCACCACGGCAATTTGTTCAGCGACATGTTTTGCGCATCCTTCCGGATGGGCTGTGGTGCAAATAAATCCACGGATTTTGGGAGCGACAACCATAAGGCCTCGGATTGTGCCCGCTGAAAGGCAAACGCTCAACTTTTTTGTGCAAGGAAGGGACTCTTCCCTTCCGGCCCGGCAGACCTACTCGGCGTTGCGCTTCTTCAAGTAATATCCCTGCACTTCACCGATTCCCTTGCAGTTCACCGATCCGCGCGACTCGCATAAAAACTTGCCCGAAATGGCGTCGTATGTGCTCTGGGAAATATGGATCATTCCCGGCGTGCCACTCGATTCCATGCGGCTTGCGACGTTCACGGCATCCCCCCAGAGATCGTAGGCGAATTTGCGTTTTCCAATGATGCCGGCGACAACGGATCCCGTATTGATGCCGAAGCGGATTTCCAGCTTGGTTCCCAGCGCGGCATTGAGCTTTTTGAAAGCTTCCAGCATTTCCAAAGCGCAGTCCGAGACCACCTCGGCATGGTCCACACGCTCGGCAGGAATCCCACTCACGAACATGTAACTATCTCCGATGGTTTTGATCTTCTCTGCCCCACGGCGCTCTACGATGATGTCGAATGCCGTGAAGATGCGGTTGAGTAGATTGACGATGGCGGAAGGCGTGCTCGAACGGGATAGCTCGGTGAAGCCCACCAAGTCGGCAAAAGCCACCGTGACCGATTCGTGCTTGTCGGCGATGAGGCTCTCCCCTTGCATGAGTCTGGCTGCGATCAGGCGGGGAAGAATATTCAGAAGCAAGCGCTCGGACTTCTCCTGCTCCCGCTCGAGAAGTTGCTTCTCGGCTTCCAGTTCCTCGAGACGCATTTTTTCGAAATCGCGCAGCCTCTTTTTTTCAATGGCGGACAGCACCCGCACACGAAGCAGGAGGACATCGAAGGGCTTGGAGAGGTAATCCTCAGCCCCCAGTGATATACAATGGATCGCGTTGGCAACTTCGTCCGAACCGGAGATCACAATCACAGGGAGAGACGCCGTATCGGGATTGTTTTTGACTTGGGTCAGGACTTCTATGCCGCTCATTTCAGGCATTTCAATATCCAAGAGCATGACGGCGAACTCGGTCTTTTTAATCAGCTCCAATGCTTCACGACCATGATTGGCCTCGGTGATGTTTTTAAACCCGATTTCGTTGAGCGATTGGATGATCGTCAAACGAATGAATCGACTGTCATCGACCACCAGAACGGGGATTTCAGCCAAAGAAAAATCCAGCGAATTTAAATTATTGGCGGTCATCGAATGAGACTTCCATTTATGCCCTCGTCACCGACGACCATCAAGAAACATCTCACTCCGTTAGCGGGACGCCCGGCTCACCGGGGCACCTCATTCACACCTTTCGCCGAGGGGCAAATATCATTCAACTCGCAGTGGATGCAATCCGGCTTCCGCGCCGGGCAGCGGCGGCGACCGTGAAAGATCAGGCAATGGCTGAAATCGGCCCAGAAAGAACGCGGAAAAAGTTTGATGAGGTCCTGCTCGATACGGATCGGGTCGGTGAATTTGGTCAGCCCCAGGCGCTGCGACAAACGGGAAACATGGGTGTCCACAACGATTCCCTCGTTTTTAGAAAAAGCGTTCCCAAGAACAACATTCGCGGTCTTGCGTCCGACCCCCGGCAGGGCGGCAAGCGATTCCAATGTGGAAGGAACCTTCCCCTTGTGCCTCTCCAGCAGGGCTGCCGCCATAGCGCGGATGTTTTTCGCTTTGTTCCGGTAAAATCCCGTCGAACGGATCAGCCCCTCCATTTCCTCCTGCGAAATGGCAGCGTAGTCCGCGGCGCTCGGACAGCGTTGAAAGAGGGCCGGGGTCACCATGTTCACACGCTTGTCGGTGCACTGCGCCGAAAGGATCGTCGCAACCAGCAATTCCAGAGGATTGGAATGCACCAACTCGCAGTGAGCGTCCGGGTAGATGGCCGGGAGGCGCTTGAGAAGCTCTGCCGCGCGCTCCCTTTTGTTCACGATCCGGCGAGGGCTTGGGCGCGCTCTTTGGCTTTCGGAGCGATTTTGTCGTTCGGGAAGTCCTTCACGATTTGCTCATACGAGGCCTTGGCTCGACCGAGTTGCTGTGCTTTGAACTTGGGATCGGCGCTGGCGGCGGCCTGTTGCTCCATGAGTTGAGCCCCCTCCCAGAGACCGGGGACAGCCGCAGCAGGAACACCCGAATAGAATTGCGGGATCTTCATGAAGAAATCGACCGCCGAGGCACGCGCCTCCTCTTTTTTCTTGGGATCCGATTCCTTATCCGACTTGTCCTTCATGATGTAGCCGTAGAGGAGGAAGGAATTCGCACGGAGTTCGGCCGTGGCATTCTGGGCGCGGATGATGGCTCCGAGCAACTTGATGGCATCATCGGGCTTATTCGCCGCACGAAGCGACTGGGCAATACCGTAATTCGCCTCCAGCACTTTGGGCGACCACGAATAAAGGGTCTTCAGCTGTTCAAAGAACTGGCCGGCTTCAACCGTTTGCTTGCGCTCTTGGGCAACGCGGCCCTTACCGAAGAGGGCTGTAGCCTGGGCTTCCTGGACGACTGTCGGAGCGGTGTTGGGTTTGGCACCCTCGGGAATCGGATAGTCCGCTGCCAATTTCTCAAAAACGGCCTCAGCCTCGTCCACCTTGCCACTTTCAATGAGGGCCAGTCCATAGATGTCGAGATCCTTGGGGCTATAAACCACGGACGCATTGTAAGCCTCGCTCATCTTGGCAAGGGCGCGTGGCTTGTCTTTTTCGGAGATGAATCCAGCGAGAGCAAAGAGAATCTTGCTCTTCGCGGCAGGGTCGCTTGTTTTGCCCGCGATTTCCTGGAAGTAAGTTTCCACATCCGCGTCCGTCTTCAGCTCAGAGCGAAGCAACGCGCGTTGGCTCGTCAGGAGCGATTGCAGACCCGCCACGACGTCCGCGCTCTGCGGGTAATTCGCAATCAGCTTCTCCAACGAAGCAATCGAGTTATTGATGGAAGTTTTCCACTTTTCGCGATCCTCAGGCTTGAGGGAGCTGTAATTCGTGGCCAGGCGGTCAGCTTGGGCGCGCTGAAGATCGGCAATCTTGACCAGTGAACCGGCTGAGTTCGGGTTTTCAGGATATTTTTCGACGAGTTCGGAGTAAGCGGCGATGGCATCGTCGGGCTTTCCGCCAGCAATGGAGTTTTGCGCAATGCTGCTGTAAGCATAGAAAACCTTCTCATCCTTCGGATATTTCTCGATGAATTCGCGCATCAGCTTCATGACCTCGTCCGGTTTTTGCGCCGCGGCAAAAACTTGCGCTCGGGAAAAGTAGGTGAATGGGGCCGGTGAAGAGTCGGGATACTTCTCGACAACCTGAGCGAGCGTTGCCACACCGGCATCCTTATCACCGTTGGCGATCTGCGCGTTGCCCAAGGCATAGGTGGCCAAGGGAAGAAGCGCATGGTTTGCATTCTCCTTGATGAAAGCCTCAAACAGGGGAGCGGCACCGGCGTTGTCCCCCTTCTGTTGCATACAAGCGGCAACCCAATATCCGGCTTCGATGCCCTGCGGCGTATCGCCATACTTTTCTTTGGTCGCCTTGAACGCGGCAAGGGCCTCATCCCACCTTCCCGTGTCACGGTAAATATTCGCAATTCCGTATTGGGCGATCAGCCCGATATCCGGTGGGGGATTTTGGGCGAGCGTGTCGGTGAAAGTCTTGAGCGCCTCGTCGTATTTTTTGAGGGCCACTTGGGCTTGGGCTTTTTGTGCGACGGACAGTCCCGACAAACGTCCCTTTGGATACTGTGCGATGGACTCGTCAAAGAAGCGGATGGATTCCTCGTTCTTGCCTTGGCTGAGATAGAGATTTCCAATCAGAAACGGCAGGTTTTCGGCGAGGGGGTTGCCTTTGTAGGAGGCCACAAATTCCTCATAACATTTTACGGCAGGAACTTCCACGCCCTGAACTGCATAACCCATCGTTTTATAGTAAAGCGCCCGCATCTTCTCGTCTTCGTTCGTTAAAAAAGGCGCAATATGCGAAATGATCACGCGGGATTCGTTGATTTTTCCCGAATTGAAAAAAATCTCACCCACCTTGAGGAAGGCCGTTGCCGTTTGGTCCGGCTTGGCCGAGATTTCAGCGAGTCTCTTCAGTTCACGCTCGTTGTCTTTCTCCAGCTTCTTTTTGAGCGCCATATTTTTGGCGCGAAGCGCCTCGACTCGCTGCGGGCCGATCAACTTGATTTTTTCCTTCTGCATTTCCTCCACATCCTCTTTGGGAAGGATCGCCAAGTAGTACTCGGCGGCTTTATTGTAAATGGCCTGGCGCTCCTCTTCGGGACTGAAGGCACCGCGCATAAATACGATTTCTCCGAGTTGGTAATTCGCATCGTTTATGAGAACGAGATCCTTCTTGTCGGCGATGATTTTGAGTAGGATATCCTCGGCCTGTTTGGCCACTTCGAGCCCCTTGGCCTTGTCCCCGCCTTCACTGGTGAGGATTTGAGCGGCCTGGGTCGCAAGCGTGATGGCAAGCAGATTTTTGGTGGAGGGGATCGACGGGCTGGCGGGATAGTTTTTGATGTTCAGCTCCAAGTCCTCGGCCGCTTTTCCGTATTCCTCGATTTGGAAGTTGCACATGGCGCGGCCATAGATGGCCGATTCCGTTTCGGGGAACTTCGGAGCTGGATATTTGGTGATGAAATCCGAGTAGCTCGCGATCGCTTTCTCATACGCCGCCTTGCGTCCGGCATCACCCGCCGGAAGAACCGCCGCTTTCGCGGTTAAAATTTGGGGACGCAAACTGTCCACCAACATCACGAGATCCGGCGTCAGCTCCATTCCTTTGGACGTATCATCCAAATTGGTGAGAGCCTTGTCGTATTCGCCGGTGTAGAGCTGGCACATGGCGAGCTGGATCCGGCAACTCTGCACGAGAATATCCGTGGGATAGCCCTTGATGATTTCCTCATAGGCCGCTGCGGCGTTGGCATACTCGGCGTTTGACAAAAGATCGTAGGCCTTTTCGTTTTCAGCGGCGGCGGCGGGCGACTGCGCATGCGCAGTTCCGGCGAAGACGAATGCGGACACCACAAGCAACGGAGCCAAAAGGGGGATTTTCTTCATAATTTTTTGGGATCATGCATAGCAGATCGTTTGACTGCTTTCCATTCGTTTTTTTGGAATTTGGGTGGATTGCCTGATCTTGCTTTCCCGTCTTCCCGCAGCGATTCTTCAACAATGGAAAATTCCACCGATCCAGCTTCCCATCCGCCGCCGCTGCCGCCGGGTTCGAACAGTCCCGAGGCGAGACAATGGATCACCCTCATGCATCTCAGCGCCTTTGCAGGACTTGTCATCGTGGGTTTCGGCCACATTTTGGGCCCGCTTGTCATTTGGTTGATGAAAAAAAACGAGGTCCCGGGCATGGAGGCCGCCGGGCGCGAGGTCCTGAACTACCAGATTTCCTGGAGCATCTGGTTTTTTCTCTCCGGCTTGGTGGCCTTGATCGGATCCTGCCTCATCCTGCCGATCGCAGTTCCTTTCATCCTCCTGATTTTCTGGGCCATTTTTGCAATCCAGGGTGCCGTTCGCGCCAGCAATGGCGAAACCTACAAGTTTCCGCTCACCATCCGCTTTCTATGAAACGGCCGAAACGCCCCAAGCCCCTTTATGTTTCGGCATGGACAGGAAGGCGTTTTTGCAAATGAAAATCGGCCTCATCGGTGCGACGGGATACATCGGTTCACGCCTCCGAGATGCCGCGATCGCGAGCGGCCACGAGGTCGTTGGTTTTTCGAGACAGGCACTCCCCGGATTCCGCCGGTTTTCCTTGGATGCCATTCCAGACTTTTCGGGTCTGGATGCCGTTGTGAATCTCGGGGGCGAGTCGATCCTCGGATTGTGGACACGACAAAAAAAAGAAAAAATCCTCCGCAGCCGAGTCGAAACGACGCGACAAGTCATGGAGGGGCTGTCACGACTTCCAGACTCGCCCCGCATCCTCATCAATGCCTCGGCCATCGGCTACTATGGTGACACAGGAGAGAATACCGTCAGCGAAACCTCGCCCGCAGGCACCGGGTTTTTAGCGCAGACTTGTAAGGCTTGGGAGGAGGCGACCCAAGGTGCAGTCTCGGAAAGAAAGCGGATCGTCCGGCTTCGCATCGGCTTTGTGACTGGACCTGGTGGAGCCATGCGGTTCGTGCTGCCGCTTTTCCAGATGGGCCTCGGAGGTCGTCTCGGCACGGGCCGCCAGTGGATGAGCTGCATCCATGTCGATGATGTTGCCGGCCTGATCCTCTGGGCGATTGCCAACGACTCGATCTCCGGCCCGGTCAATGCCGTATGCCCGGAACCTGTCAGGAACACCGATTTCACCCGGTCCCTGGCGAGGGTGGTTCATCGGCCGGCCATTTTACCCGCCCCGGCTTTCGCTCTTCGGCTGGCCCTCGGCGAGCTTTCCCGCGTCATGCTCGACAGCGTTCGCGTTATTCCCGAGGTCGCCTTGGCAGGCGGCTATTCCTTCCGCTATCCCAAGGTGGAAGCGGGACTTCAAGCCAGCGTGGAGTGACAGGATGGAATCCATTTCTTCCCATGCCGAAGCTCGCTCTATTAAATCCGCAGCAATGAACAAGGAGTCGAAGATCTTCGTTGCCGGGCATCGCGGCATGGTCGGGAGTGCGATCGTTCGCCGACTGCAAGCGGAGGGCTTCACCCGAATCCTCACCCGCACCCGCTCCGAACTCGACCTGCTCGATCGCAACGCCGTGCGTTGTTTTTTTGAAACCGAACGCCCGGAGTTTGTTTTCGATGCGGCCGCGCGGGTGGGAGGCATCGTGGCCAACTCCGAAAGCCCTGTGGAATTTCTCATCGAGAACCTCACGATCCAAAACAACGTCATTCAAGCCGCAGCGGACTTCGGCACAACCAAGCTCCTCTTTCTCGGCAGTTCTTGCATTTACCCCAAACTCGCCCCGCAACCGATCAGCGAAGACTCGCTTCTCACCGGTCCGCTGGAATCCACGAACGATGCCTATGCGCTGGCCAAAATCGCCGGCATCAAGCTCTGCCAAGCTTACGCGAAGCAATATGGGAAAAACTTCATTTCCGGCATGCCAACGAACCTCTATGGCCCGAATGACAATTTCGACCTCCACACTTCGCATGTCCTCCCCGCACTCATCCGCAAGGTTCACGAAGCGAAAACCAGCGGCGCCCGCACCATTTCGGTCTGGGGCACAGGGACGCCCCGCAGGGAATTCCTGCACGTGGATGACCTGGCCGACGCCTGTCTTTTTCTCCTCAAAAATTATGACTCCCCCGAGATTGTGAACATCGGTTGCGGCGAGGACATTTCGATTCGTGAACTCGCGGAGACGGTTTGCGAGACGTTGGGGTTCGACGGCGAACTCGAATACGACACATCGAAGCCGGATGGCACCCCGCGCAAACTTCTCAACATCGAAAAGATTCGCTCCCTCGGATGGACACCCCGCATCCCGCTTCGCGAAGGCATCCTCGACTCCTACGCTTGGTTTCTGCGGTCGGCACGCTAGCGAGCGGCCACCAAGGCTCTCCAACTCGAGCGCTCGAAAGCCGTTCTCAAAACTTCCAAGTCTGCGACGGAGATATTCGCGGGCGGATTTTCAGGATTCAGAAAATACCGTAGCGCCTCCAAAAAAATTCCAGGTTGCTCATCCAGCTCGATCCCGAGTTCCTCGGGAAACTCGGCATCGACCATCCACGTTCCGGATTCGGTGACCCGCATGAGTTCCTCGCCCCATTGGAGAATCATGTCGACAGGCGCACCCCCATAACGCAGGCCGACCATTTCCAAAAGCGAGCTCCCATCTTCGACATTCAACATCAAAGCCAGAAAAAAACGGTGGTCCGGATCGCCGATCATGCCGCGCATGGCCGCGATCCCGTCCCGGCGAATGATCTCCTCCAAAGTCGGTGGCACCGCCTCCGCGAGCGGACCGTGCTTTTGTGCGAAAGCCTCCCATACCTCGGCCCAGACACCCAGACTCCGCAGATATCCGATGCCATTCTGGAGAATGAAAAATCCCCGTTCAAAATCCAACTCGCGGATCATTTCGACAACGAGGTCCGCATACTCCGGATCACCCGTCTGCTCGAGCAGGTCGAGGAGTTGCTTGCGCCGCAAGGTGAGTGCGTCATTTTGCACGGGATCGACCGCGAGATGCGGTGGCAAATAGGTGAACTGCGGCCCACAAGACGGATCCGCGTGTGTGCGAATCACGACCGACACCGAAGGCGAATCCAAGTGGAACAACGAATGGATGCAGCCCGAACCCGAAACAATCGGCATTGTCGCTCCGGTCTCCAACAAGTGCGATTCCTTCAACTTCAAATTTCCAACGCGAAAGTGCGAGGTGATCGACTCCGCATCCTCGAACTCGAACAACGAATGCAAACTCGATCCCTCCATCACGTGAAAAGCCCCGGAGAATCCGTGCTGATGGATGTCCGTCGTTCCCTCCATCCAAAACAAAACCTGGATGTAAAAACGCGGGTTGTCGTAAACGATCAATTCCGGCTGACCGAACCCCGATGTGGACTGCACCGGTTGCGCATCCTCCAAGAGAAACTCGCGCACCAGTTCGGGCAAATTGACGTTGTCCGCCGGGGACCGCTCGACGAGCACGGCCGTAGCGATCTCGGGAAAAGCCCCGGGTGAAAAGTCCACCTTCTTCCAACGATCATAGACCATTCCGCCCAGTTCAGAAAAATAGGAATCCATCCCCCGAGATTGGCCCATCCCCGTTGAAGGACAAGAACGATTCCCTCTCGATTGCACGGCTCTGACTTTCGTATTACTTTGCACCAGAGCGAACGATTCCAAAACCACCCGCTTGATATGCCAACCACTCCGCACAGACACGCCCTTCTCCTCCCGCTCATCCTCCTTCTGCCGCTCTCACCCGCCTGCGCGGCACCCGAACCAACGCCAACACCCCACCAAGCCACGGCGACCGTCACTCCCCAGATTCACTACGACGAGGAAGAGGAGGAATCCTCCTCCGCCAAAACCACCTTGGGCCACCCCAAAAAGACATTCGACGGACCGCCTGCCAAGATTCACAGCTCCAAGATATTTATCGGGCAGGAAATTTCCTACCCGAGCGGATACACGCCGGCACAGGTACGAACCGACTCCGCTGGCTATACGGTTGTGGTTCCCGCTTCTCCGAATTCCTTTCAAAACCGCCAACTCGGAGTGACCATCGAAACCGGCACCATATCAAAATTTGAAAACACGGAGTTGAAGGGCTTCATCGACTACGGAGCCCCCATTCAAACCGTGGTCCCCGTGCAAAATGAAAAAGGTGAAATCATCGGTACTCGGGTCATCAGCACCCCCAACCCAATTCTTCAACCCGTCTTTGAAACAATCAAAGAAACACGCTGAAGTCCAATAGTATAATAAGTGTAGAGTCCTTTTTAATCTATTTTACACGCATATCAGGCATCAAAAAACCCCTACCGCAAGGGTCTTGGCTCTCATCTGAATGCCTGATTTGTGATCCCAACCCGTTCCCTGACCTTGGTGGCCTGACCTATGCCCTAAAAAAGTACCACCGCAGCCCTTTCTACCCCAAGATCAGGCTGCAGTGGATTTTTTTCACCCATTCCCCAATGGGTGAAATCCGGAAATTTTGATTCGAACTTTTTTGAACGAACGACGAGAAATGTCTATCAGACGTGTTTATTGTGTCGAGTAAATGCTTCCGCAATCGAGCAAAAAAACATCGCCCACTTCATAACGTCTTTCTGCGAATCTTTAACCCTACGTTTAGGCTTTGCTCAGCCAACGGCTGCCCTTACTCCCGCCCGCCTCGGCGCTCGATTTTTTTAAAAAATTCGCTGAAATATATCTCCTACAAGGGTGTGTTGGTATTTAAAAAAATCCGTTCCTGCTTTTGACCTCCTTAGGCAAGGGTTTCGAGATGCGCGAGCACTTCGGAAAAAGGGACGATCTCGAACATCCCAAATGCATCGTGTCGGGTGAGTCGGTCCCGCGATACAGCGGGACTGGTGATGCCACAAAGGAAGCGGGCCAGCGCCCGCTTCGAGCGCAGCGCGGCGTGCCCCTCGGCTCGAAGGGCTTGGATTGCGGAAATACCCGCCGAGGCGATTTCCCACTGCTCACTTCGCGGCGGAGCGCTTGCCACCTCACCCGCGCAGCGACCGCAATGACCGCAATCCGCCTCCATCGCCTCCCCGAAATAAGCAACCAAGCGACGCGTGAGACACCCTGGAGAGGAAGCGAATTCCATAATGCCATCCAAACGCGAGAGGTCCTTTTTTTCGCGGGCGGTGAAGATCCCGTAGAGCCAAGTGGCCACCTCCCGCGGAGAACGCTCTTTTGCGCCGGAAAGAAGTCGGAAGCGGTGCCGGAGACCGGAGGGCTTGATCGCGATATCTCCAGACTCCTCGAGATAGGCGAGCGCCTTCAATACTCGCTCGCGGGACTCCCCCGTGGCCGCCGCGGCGGTATCCGCATCGATCGTGAGGAGACGTCGCCCCCTCTTACCTGCGGCAAAAAGGGCTTGAAGAAAACGCTGACGCTCCGGCGTGTGCCCCGCAATCACGCGATCCTCGGCATGGTGAAACGAGATCTGAAACGTACTGTAGAAGGATCCTGCGGGCTCCAGGATTCCATCTTTTTCGAGGTAGGTGATGACTGTCTCCAAAACGAGCGAACGGATATCCGTGGTGCGCGAGAGGTCGTAGCGGCTGATGTCAAACTCGTCCCCCAATCGCAAAAGGTGATCCACCAAATGCCGCAACGCACTTTCCTCGGGCGTGTGTCCCAGGATGAAATTCTCCAAAACCGTGAGATCATCCGCGCAGGCGAGCATTTCGCAGTGCGAGGGCAAACCGTCCCGCCCCGCACGTCCGATCTCCTGCTGATAGTTCTCCAGCGTCTTGGGAAGATTGTAGTGATAAACGGCCCGGATATCCGATTTATCAATACCCATTCCAAAAGCGATCGTCGCAACGATGATGTCGCACCGACCGCTCATGAAATCGTCTTGCACGCTTGCGCGGACCTCGTTCGCCATGCCGGCGTGGTAGGCGCGGGCGCGGAGCCCGGCTTTTTGCAGATGCCCCGCCACGCTCTCCGCCGTATGTTGGAGCGTTACATAAACGATCGCGGGAAGGTGTGCCGATGCCGTTAATTTCTGGGTTAAAAGCGGAAGTCGTTCCCCCGCCGAAACAGATGTGATATGCATGGCCAAATTCCGCCGCAGAAAGGATGTCTGAACGCAGTCCTTCTTCTTGATCCGAAAACCCGCGCAGATTTCCGCGACCACCGGCGGCGTGGCCGTAGCCGTCAGGGCGAGAACACGCTTGATACGAAATTTTTTCGCCAAGGCGGCCAGGCGCAAATATTCGGGACGAAAATTGTGTCCCCACTCGGAAATGCAGTGCGCCTCGTCGATGGCAAGCAGGCTGATCTTCGCTCCCTTTATCTTGGACACGAATGTCTCGCTCACGAATCGCTCGGGCGCAATATAGAGCAGCTTGAGCGTGCCGTTTAACATGCCCTCATACACCGCCTCAACCTCGGCGGCTGTGAGAGTCGAATCCCATCTTGCAGCCGCGATCCCCCGCGCCACAAGCACATCCACCTGATCCTTCATCAACGCTATAAGCGGAGAGACGACGAGCGTGAGCCCGTCCAGTAAAATGGCGGGAAGTTGGTAGCAAAGCGATTTTCCCCCGCCGGTGGGAAAAACCGCGAGAGCGGAGCGTCCCTCCAGCAAAGTCTCCACGACTTGACGCTGACCCGATCGAAACTCCGCATGCCCGAAGTGGCGCTCCAGTTCGCCTTCGAGATTCCACGCCGATGATCCTTCGCCCATTCGAGGTCGAGTGGACTCCATGAAAATCAGGAAAGCAACTCCGCGATGCGATCCACCGCACAAAGACCGATTTCCCGCCTACAGAGTCTTACGAGCGGCGGCAAGGTAGGCTTGGATTTCCTGCTGTTCGTCGTTTTTCAATCCCGATCGATCCGCCATGTCTTCAACGATATCGCTCCATTCTTGCACGGTGTAATTGCCAACCGGCTCGAGGGCATGGCACGTCGTGCATCGCATCGCGAGCAAACGCCGCCCCCTTTCCAATTTTTCCAATGAATCACCGCTCGTCTGCGCCACTTTCACCATCGCAGGAGTGATCGCGGGAGCCCCCGCTTGGAAGCTCGCGCAACCGGCGATGAACAACACCAACCCCGCCCATGTCAGTTTGGCCTTGTGCATGGATCTCCTTTTTTCTCAGAAATGCATTCCGAAAATCGTCCGCAACTGAAAGTCGGGTTCATCGGTCACGCCCGTCGCCTGCACCATCGCCGTGGTGGTCACAAAAAAGCGGTCAAACCGGAAGGAAGCGTTGGGACCGGCATAGATCACCGGATCACCCGCCTCCTGCCACTCGTCAAATCCCACCTCATGCAAAAACTCCCCACCCAAGAGGAAATGCGGCGAAACTTGATAACTCACGCCAAAGCTTTGCATGAACTCCCCGCTCCGTTCTTCGTAGTCGCCAAATCGCTCGCCCTCCCACTCGGCCTCGATCCCCGCATTGTACGCCATCACGATGGGACCAAAATTTTTCTGAAGAAGAATTTTCCCCTCCAACTTGAACTGCTGGTCCCCGAGTTTCACTTCCCCGTAAATCGCAGACCCGACAAGATCGGTGACGGGATTCGTCATATTGTAAATCAACTCGGCAGCGGTGTCCTTGTAGACGGCTTGCCCGTCGCTCACTTTCCAATCGGCCACATAAATGGCTGCCTGCAACCGATCCGTTACTCCGTATTCCAACTCATGCCGGAAATCAAATTCGTTTGCCCTGCCGCTTCCGTCGCGGCGAGTTTTCCACGTCGCCCAATTCTCCACTTCGACCTCCCCCTTCGCCGCCGTCGTTGACTCATAAACATAGCTGAACCTCCGGTCGCCTGCGGTAGCAACCTCACAAATTAGGTGGGATCCAAGCACGATAGCACAAACAGTCTGATGTAGTTTCATATTTATTGATATTGAGACCCTATCTCAATAAATAAAGCGCGTTTTGTCAAAAGTTTTTTTGGTCATCTTTAACCCGAATTCGTCGGAATTAACCTCAACCGGAAAGGCGGGAGCCTTGGAGGAAGAGTAACCGAAGGTTGGCCCGAAGGGCGAGCTGAGTGGGAGCGAACGAGTCAACGGTGTAGCCCAAGGTGGGCAACCGAAGCGCAGCGAAGAAAGACTGCCGAAGGCAGCCCAACGGGTGAGCACAGCGAATCAATTTAAAAGGAATTCATTAAGAGTTTCTGATGTCACATAAAACAGCGGTGAGCCGCACGCGCCTTCGTATCCCGAGTCCCCTCGGCGCGATAACTCCTGACTCCTCAGGATAGGGCGGTTAAAAAAACTGGTAGGTTTGTTTCGCCGAAACGACCCACTTGAGCGGCAAAGCCGCCTCCCCGTCTCCGCGCAACGTCCCGGAATCTTGGGGCATCTCGGCGATCTGCCCCTGCTATGAAAGTCATTCGGTCAACGAAAAAAAACCATCCTCACGATTCGATGGAGTCCACGAATCGTTTCTGTTTCTTAGGCGCGGAGCGCCTTCTCTTTTGTTCCCCCTGATCGCCTGCCGCGGCGAGCGGTGTGGGGTCTGGGGGCGCATAGCCCCCATCAAGCCAGTCCGTTGTATCGGGCCAGACATATTTGCGCCGGGGACGTCCTCCGCCAGAACTCGCGTTGATCTCCGAAGAGTCTCGCGGCCCAACCTGCTATCCAAGCGCCCGTCGATGCTGGGCGGGTTAAGATGACTTATGCGGATCGGGCGGCGGAGACGAACGGTCCAATCTACCTTTCGGCTGCTTGCGCAAGCCAAGGGACAGCACGGACTCGTGCCGTCCCCGCCGCAAATTGTCCTACGGCAACATGTCCTTAGGCCTTGGCAGCGGCGGGCATCAGCACAAGGCCTAGGCTCTGTGCCGAGCACTGCCCGGTTTCAATTCGCCACAGGTCAATGGCCAGTCGTCTGGCTGCCGCCACCGCCATCCGCTTGCGCGAGCGCCCCGCTCCAGCGGCGAGCAACTTTTTGATCGGCGGGTAGTCGGGTTGCCACTTCTCCAAGCGCCAGATGGCCTCCACTAGATTGTGTCGGATTCGCGGATTGCCATGCTTGGTGATCGATCCCTGCCGCCGCCTTTCACCCGAGGAATGCTCTCCGGGACACAGTCCCGTGTAGCTGGCGACCTGGCGCCGGTTTTTGAAACGACTCCAATCCAAGACCTCTGCACCAAGCAGCGCAGTGGTCAAACTTCCGAGTCCCTTGGGCAACATCTTGCCGGAAGTTTGGGCGGTGATTTCCTTGTTCAAAGCGACCACCTCTTTTTCAAACTCTACAGCTTTCTTCTGCCAAAGTGCCACTTGCTCGCGCAACCAACCGGGAAGTTTGCCTCCGAATTCCTCCCATCTCCCGGGTCTCCACCAATTGCCGGGGGCCTGCACTCCCTGCACAAGCATCATTCCGTGTCCGCGTACCACGCAGCGGTTGCGCTCTTTGAGGATCGCCCCGCGCTGTGGCGCCACGCAGCGTGTTTGCTCCTGCTCGGGACTCGGAACCTTCACCACGGCGAAGACCTTCTTGTTCCCTCGCAGATAGCGGTCAAGCCGATCCACAAGCTCCCGGGCATCGCGCTTGTCGGTTTTAACCCGCTCCCCACCCGTGTCCCATCGCTGCGGGACGATAACCAAGTTTTCAACACCCATGGATTCCAGGATGCGATGAAGCCCGTAGCCACACGGTCCCGCTTCGTAACAACTGTGGACTTTGACTCCTGCCCCCTGTCGGTTTCATGTCATCTACCTGCCTACTCCCCGGACCTCAACCCAATCGAAAAAATGTGGAG
>JALQZP010000130.1 GCA_023258235.1 Terrimicrobiaceae bacterium
TGCCGCTACCTCGCCCTCCGGGCGTTCATGAATAAACCTTACCCTTGGTGTCTTTTTTGATTGAGGCAACGCGCGGAGGGCTGCGCTCCGGGCGCTCAGTCCACTAGCGCGCCGACGATATCGCGGATCAACTCGGGGCCGTGATAAACGAAGCCTGTGTAGATCTGAACGAGGTTCGCGCCGGCATCGAGTTTTTCCTTGGCCGAGGCGGCGTCCATGATCCCCCCCGAGGCGATGATTGGAAGCTGCGTTGCCGAGCGAAGGGTGCGGATGACTTCTGTTGATCGCTGGCGAAGTGGGGCACCGCTGAGTCCACCGGTCTGGTCGGCCGGGGCTGGAATTGCGCTGTGGTTGAGGGTTGTATTTGTGGCGATGAGGCCGGCGAGCTTTTCCGACTCGGCGAGTGCCGCCATCTCGCGAACGGCGTCATCGGTGAGGTCCGGGGCGATTTTGACCAGAAGTGGCTTGCCGCTGTGGATGCGCTTGAGGGTTCGGATGATTTGGGCCAGGGAATCGCTGTCCTGGAGGGTGCGAAGGCCGGGGGTGTTCGGCGAACTGACGTTGATCACAAAATAGTCCCCATAGGGAAGCAGCAGGTTGTAGCTCGTGGCGTAGTCGGATGCGGCGTTTTCCAGCGGAGTGACCTTGGATTTTCCGATGTTGATTCCCACAGGGATGCTTGGCCAGCGTCCGCTGGATTTGAGGCGGCGGAGACGTTTCGCTGCAGCGCTGGCGCCGCGGTTGTTGAATCCCATGCGATTGATGAGCGCCTCTTGCGAAGGGAATCGGAAGCAGCGGGGCTTTTCATTTCCGGGTTGGGCGAGTGCCGTGATCGTGCCTGCTTCCAGAAAGCCAAAGCCCATCGCCTGCCATGCGGGGAGTGCAACGGCATTTTTATCCATGCCAGCGGCGAGTCCCACGGGGTTCGGAAAATTGAGGCCGAAAAGTCGCAACGGACGCCGGGGGAGGGGGCCGAACATCGTGCGTAAAACCGGGGAGGGCATGAGTCGAAGTGCCACCATGGCAAGATTGTGGGCGGCTTCGGCGGGAAGGCAGAATAAAAGAGGGCGCAGGATTTGTTGATAGCAGTTCACTTCCATCAATGTCGCCCACACCATGGCCTGGCTACAATCGGAAAGTGCCGGGTGGCGAGCACGGGCTTGACGGCGCTGGCTCCGGCTCCGATAAGTGGGTGTTGAATGACTGCACCTGAAATATTTGGAGTTTTGAGCGCTTCCCAAAGCGCGGAGATTTTGAACTGGCTGGCAAACCATGACCGCCCCGCCTATCGGAATTGCGCCTCTATGCTGGCTACGCGCCGCAAGTTGCGTCCGGTTTTTGTCGAGCGCAAGCCACGGGATGAAAAAAACCAGTGGATGCAAGAAGCGCTGACCCGTCCCGCCAATGCGGATTTGGCGCTGGAAATCCTCCAGGTCTGGACGCTGGGGAACAATCTCGCGATGGTCGCCGAGTTTTTGGATGCGCTTTCTATTTCGCATGATGGCAAGGGGTTGATCGATCAGATTCCCTCCGAGCCGTCGGCCGAAAAAGTGAAGTCCGCCGTCGAGACGCTGCTCGCCCATCACGGGGTATTTCCGATATTCGTCTATTTGCATTTGTTTGCCGGTATGGATGAGGAGGGGTGGCCGACACTCAAGGATCTCCTCGCGACCCATCCCGCCCTCGCCCCCGTAACGCTCGCGAAAGCCGCATGAGCCCTTTTGCCGAATCCCTCAAAGGTGCGTTGGAAACCTTCGAGTCTCTCCGGACACTCGAGCCGAAGGTGCTGGAAGCCGCCAATTTGGTTCTGGATTGCTTGAAATCGGGGGGCAAGTTGCTCCTTTGCGGAAACGGCGGTAGTGCCGCGGATAGTGCTCACATTGCCACGGAGTTCACCTGCCGATTCATGGGCGACCGTCGGCCGTATCCGGCTATTTCGCTCACGTCCGATGGCGGGTTGCTGACCGCGATCGGGAATGACTATGCCTTTCAAGAGGTCTTCGCCCGGCAGGTGCGGGCCTATGGCAAGCCAGGCGATGTTTTGATCACGCTCACAACCAGCGGGAAATCGCGAAATATTCTTTCCGCGATCGAAGAAGCCAAGCGGATCGGCGTTAAAAATATCGTCTTTCTGGGGAAGGGCGGTGGCTTCACCAAAGGGGCGGCCGATATCGAGATCCAGGTATCGGGAAACGTCACGGCCCGCATCCAAGAGGCCCACAAATTCCTCCTTCACACGATTTGTGAGATTGTTGAGCCCGGTCTCGACAAGGAATGAGTCTCCTTCTGACGATTTTCGCAGCCGTGCTGGGAGCGGTGGTGGGGTCGTTTTTGAATGCCTGCATCCACCGCATGCCATTGGGGCTGAGCCTCACTGAGCCGCGTCGCTCATTCTGTCCCTCCTGCAAAAAAACGATCCCGTGGTATGAAAATCTGCCGCTTGTCAGCTGGCTCGCTTTACGGGGGCGTTGTTCCGCTTGCGGGGCGGGGATCGCTTTTCGGTATTTCCTCGTCGAGTTGCTGACGGGAGCGTTGTTTTGGTGGGTTTGGGAATCGTATGGGTTTCCGCTCGCCGTGCCTTATTGGGTCTTTGTATCGCTTTTGGTGACGGCCACCTTTATCGACCTCGAGCATTTCATTATCCCCGACGAGATCACATGGGGTGGGGTATTTTTGGGGGTTGGGCTGTGTATCGCGCTGCCGGAAATGATGGAAACCAGTTCGCGGGCGGCCGCTGCCGCATTTTCGCTGGGTGGCGCCGCCTTTGGCTTCGGCCTCCTCTTTCTTGTTGTTGAGGGTGGCAAATGGGCCTTCGGAAAAATCAAACACCGCTTTCCCGATGGCGAGGTCTTTGAATGGCAGCGCATCGGTGATCACGCGGAAATCCGCCTTGGTTCTGAAAAGTTGACCTGGATGGATGTTTTTTCACGCGAGAAGGATGTTCTCACGATCGAGTTGAATGGACCTGTGAATGTGGATGGACGCGAGTTCAGCGCATCAAATCTGGTTTTTCACTACAATCAGGCGGACCTTGCCGGAGAAACGGTTTCTTTGGATCGAGTAGAACGGATCACCGGGCGCATGGGCTCGATTGTGATCCCAAGAGAGGCCATGGGGTTCGGTGATGTGAAGTTTATTGCCTGTATCGGCGCTTTTCTTGGTTGGAAGGCGGTTCTTTTCACACTCTTCTCGGCATCCGTGATCGGCAGTTTGGCGGGAATCGCCGGAATGTTTCTTGCCAAGGACAGCGCTGGAACCCGGATTCCGTTCGGACCTTTTCTGGCATTGGGAGCGTGTATATGGATTTTCGGAGGTCGCTTGCTTGCGGAGTGGTATTTTTCGAACCTCCCGAATTTTCGTTACTTTTTTGAATTTTAGTCCCATCGAGCGTTTCAATCTGTTGTAATTCCTGCCATGTCCAAACCCGCCAAGCTTCCTTTCCCGCAGTTGATGCGCGCTTTTTGGAGTCCCTATTTGAGATTGCTGGGGTACATGCACCCTTACCGGAAGCGGTTTTTTATGGGCATCGCTTTTGGTGTGCTCGCTGGCATCGTGAGTGGATCGTTGACCTTGGTCATCCTCAAGGCGGGAGAATCCATCGGGGTGAAAATCGATAAATCCCAGCTCATGCCAGGAGCCATCCCGACCGGTGGACCGGGTATCGAGAGTGTGATCGGGATGAGCCTCCTTATTCCCTTGGTGATGGTGCTGAGGGGGCTTTTTTCCTATCTCAATGTCTACTATTTGGCGTGGGTGAGTTTGCGTGTCTTAAGGGACATCCGTACCCAATTGTTTGCGCATCTCATGTCCCAGTCGCTTGATTTTTTCAACCGGGAAAAGACCGGCAAACTCATGTCGCGTGTGATGAGCGATACGCGAGTGACGCAGAACGCCCTGACCTCGATCTCCGGCGACATTATCAAAGATCCGATCGCCGTGATGACGCAGGTCGGTGTGCTTGTGGCGATCGACTGGAAATTCAGCCTCACCACACTGGTGCTGTTTCCGTTGTGCATTGTCCCGGTCGTGGTCTTTGGACGCAAGGTGCGATCGGCGGGCAAGGCGGAGGAAAAAGAATCCGCCCAGATGTCGATCATCCTTCAGGAGACTTTTGCCGGTGTGCGCGTGATCAAAAGTTTCGCCCGCGAGAGTTACCAGACCGAGCAATTTGCCAAGTCGAGCGATACTCAGTGCCAAAACAGCCTTCGAGTGCGTCGAAGTTCGGATATCGTGCAACCGTTGATCGAGTCCGTATCCGCATTCGGCGTCGTTTTGGCGATGGTCTATGTCTACTATTACGACATCAGTTTTATCAAATTCGCGGCCTTGTGCGGGGGTATTTTCATGCTTTACCAACCCGTCAAAAATCTCAGTCGTCTTCCGATGCTGATGCAGAAGTGCATGGTCTCGGCGGTCAATGTTTTTGAGCTCATGGAGACGCAGCCGAGCATCGTGGATCGTCCGGGTGCGATTGTCCTCGGGAGGTCCGAGGGCCGGATCGATTTTGAGAAAGTGAGCTTCGACTACGGTTCGGATAAAGCCGCCGTGCAGGATGTGACCCTCCGGATCGAGTCCGGCAAAAAATACGCTCTGGTTGGTGCCAGTGGAGCCGGCAAGAGCACGATTCTGTCCCTCATTATGCGTTTTTACGATCCTCAAAAGGGAGTCGTGCGGATTGATGGTCATGACTTGCGCGATGTCGCCCAGCACTCGCTCCGCGAGACGGTGGGGATGGTGACACAGGAGACGTTTTTGTTTCACGACACGATCTACGAGAATATCCGTTACGGACGCCTCGATGCGACCCGTGAGGAGATCCTCGCAGCAGCCCGATTCGCCTTCGCGCATGATTTCATCATGGCACAGCCGGATGGCTATGAAACCATTGTTGGCGACAAGGGATGCATGCTTAGCGGAGGCCAGCAGCAGCGTTTGGCGATTGCCCGGGCGATTTTGAAAAATGCCCCTGTTCTTCTTTTGGACGAGGCGACGTCGGCTCTCGATTCGGAAAGCGAGCGAATGGTCCAGGAAGCTCTGGAGCGGCTTTCGGAGGGTCGCACTGTTGTGGCCATCGCGCACAGGCTTTCGACCATCCTCAATTCTGATTGCATCGTCGTGATGGACCACGGGCGTGTCGTGGCCACGGGTCGTCATGAGGAACTCCTTCAAAAATCGGATCTCTACCGAAGCCTTTATGAATTGCAGTTTCACCATCACGACAGTTTGATTCCCGAGCCAACACCGGCATGAATCTGCAGCCATGGATGATCCCGGAGCATCTTGCACCGGGGGCTGCAAGGAGCCTCGAGGGTGA
>JALQZP010000131.1 GCA_023258235.1 Terrimicrobiaceae bacterium
CGGTGCGGGTGCTGCCGGTGCGGGTGCTGCCGGTGCGGGTGCTGCCGGTGTGGGTGCCACATTTTGCGGGATCAATGGCGTTGGCTCTGGAGCAGAAGCGGGAAGCGCCCTCCTGACCTCGATCTCCTCTACGGCACGTTCGACCCAGGCGGGATTAGGATAGGCGTCGGGTTCGAGTGCCTGAACTGGCAATGCCCGACGCACCTCTACTTGATCGACGGCGTAAACGGGCAAAACCGAAAAAAAAAGCAAAAACCGGATGCCCAGTTTCATTCTTCAGAATTGACCAGAAAATCGTGCCATCTGCGGACGCATATTCATCTTAATCGCGATTGGTACGATCAGGCAGAATGATGCTCAATTGAGCCATCAAAACGGTCGATGAAGCCTCGAGTTCGGATACCATCCCTTGCACTCGCCCTCGAAAAAAAGCAAAAGCAGCCATAGCCGGAATGCCAATCACAAGACCCGCTGCCGTTGCTATGAGAGCCTCGGCAACACCGCTGGAAAGCAACAGGGAACGCGATGCCGCCATTTCGCCGGATACCGCAGTGAAAGATTTGATCATGCCCAACACCGTTCCAAAAAGACCGACCATCGGCGCGATGGATCCAATATCCGCAAGATAGCTCACGCGCTGATTCCAGAGTCCAGCCAACCTTACACCTTCGGCCGTGGCAACCTCGCGAACCTCCGAGATGGTGGCGCCGGGATTATTTGTCAGGAAATAAAGCGCCTTTTCCATCACACTCGCGACCGCGTCACCATGCCGATTCGAAACCGCCAGAAGACCGAGGAAATCTTTTTTCCGCAAAAGCGCTTCGGCTGACTGCATATACCGACCGGTCACCACAGCACCTCGGCGAAGTGTAAAAAGAAAAACAAAAATCAGGCTCAACGCCAATATGGAGAGGGCCGCGAGGGGATACATCATCAACCCTCCGGTCTCGATCACCTGCCACAAACTTGTCGACTTGGGGGCCTCCTGCGCAGCAAGGACCGCTGGAACAAACCCCATAAGAGAAAACAAAGAAATAAAGAATTTCATCGAGCACGAGACTAACAGCCCTCACCAAGCTTGCAATACTCCCGAGTTAAGGAAATTGCGAAATTAGAACCCGTGTTTTCCTCACATCGCAACCTGCAAAGGCCTTGCCTTACAGCTTGCGATATATGTGATTGTTAAACCGTCAGTTAAAATTCAGCCCAGATGGCTTATTGCTTTTTCTTATTGGACTTCTCTTTTTTAGCAGAAAATTCCTCCAAGGTTATCCCACCATCATTGTTGGCGTCTTTATTTTTGAATGCCTTCTCGGCCTTTGCTGGGTCTTTCGCCCCAGATTTAAATTCGTCGAGACTCAAAGATCCGTTTTTATCTGAGTCCCGTTTTTCAAACTTTTTCGCAGCGTGATCTGGCTTCTTGGCGGCATCTTCAGCGCGAGCCAAATCAGAACCAAGCAAAGCAATGGAAGCGGTCAGAATGAGGGTGGATAGCAATAGGGATTTTTTCATAGTGTTGGTGTTTTATACATCCGCTGGGATGCAGACGATCAAACAGTCCTAATCACGAAAAGTTGCGCGCCTTTTTTTAGGCGTAGGACTCCAACACATCGCTGCGGGTCCATTGCGCAAAGAGCCCCTTGCTGTTTGCCGGATGGAAAGGAAGAACATCGGAGTAACCGGGAATGATGACTTGCACTACGGGAAAACCAAATTCGGGGCTGGTGAGATCCACCGCGAGCAAATCCTTCCCCAGAGCATTGCAAATGCGACAAGCATGCGCGATATCGTCCAAACAATCCCGGTATTGCTCGCCCCGATCAAACGGAACCAACTCGCCCTCCATGAAAAAGTCCGCATTTCTGTAAGGCACAAATCCAAACATGAATGTGGAGAGGAAATTGTCGCAATCGTCCGCGCATGTTTTGAGGTTCCGGAAATCATGATTCAGCATCGCTGCCAGCTTCGCTTCGTGGTCGGGAGCGGTCCTGTCCAGGAACTCATGCAATTTACGGCCCTGCGTGTATTCCGTGAATGTCCTGATCAGCGCTTCTTCCCTATCAAAAGAAGCCCCAACTTTGAAGAAATGGTGGAACTGAAAGTCATCCGGGATATTTGGGTCCTTGAAATAAACGCCCACGCAGGGAAGAACGCCCCCGAAAGAGAGATCCTTAATGGTCAACTCAATGCCTTTGCTACGAATAAAGGCGATTTGTTGTTGGAGAATCGGATGGGTGATTGTGCGCGGGTCAATCGTCGGCATGACCATGCGATTTCGCAGCACCGTAATATGGGAGCGCCTTTCAAAGATTTCATGGGCGGCATGAACAATCGCCTCCTCGATGGAATTTCCCGAGGCTTTGCCGTTAGGACCGCTAATCAAGCGGATGTATTCCATAGGAACCTTCACGATGCGATCATCGCAAAGCGAGCTGGCATCGACCCAATGCCAGGATTCATCAAGCGCCTTGATTCGATTGATCACTGCAGGCGTCGCCGTGGCCACGTGCGAAACGAGCGATTCGATAGGAAGGGCATTGGGAACATCCTTCTGATGTGCGCAGAGGTAGCCTGACAACAAGCCTGTTGGCTGAGCCGTCAACCACTCTGCGCCTTCAGCCAAAGCACCGGCTTTACTGAATGCAGGGGTGAGGCCTTTTCCCATGGAGCGAAAATCCATTCCTTCAATAAACATGGCCGACCAGTGAAAATGCTCTGCAACAGTTTCCTCATGGATCCAGTAATCGTGATGGACACCAATGAGCGACTCGAGACGCGAAATGGTTTCAAGCGGATCGACGCAGCGGTCATGCGCCAATTTGATTCGAGATTCCAATTTCATTTTTTAAACATAACAGAGACGAGGTCGTGATGGATCGCATCTGCAGCGGCCAAGCCATCGGCAATACACGCCCCCACCGAGGCCCCACCATTCCGCATTCCTCCCGCAGTGTATAAACGCTCGCGCTCCGTGCGGATCAAATTCCGAATTTGAACATGGGTGGCTGGATCAGTATTGGCGACCGGTTTTTCATCGACACTGAGTCCCATCGCCTCAATCACAAAATCCATCGCCAGCGAACTCTGCACGCCGAGATGGGTATGACGGATCTGGATGTTGGTGACACGTCCAGCGGCATCGCTGGAATATCCCAGCGGTTGCCATTCCATCATGGCGTGCACACCCGGTGAGGCAAACCAACTTTCTGGCATATGCCAGTGCATCTCCGAACGCGGACCCTCGAAGAGAATAAATATTTCCCGTGCTCCCAAAGATTGCGCAACTTGTGCCGCATCCATCGCACTGTCGCCCCCCGCAAGGATGGCCACTCTCGCAGGCACCGTTGTCAGGGTGCCGTTTTTGGCCGCCTCCAAAAAATCGAGACCACTCATAACGCCGGTGAGCGGTTCGCCTAGCGAGGCCTCTTTCCAGACTCCGATGGCCAGAAGAACCGCATCGTAGGTCTGCAGCAATTCCTCCATGGAGATTGTTGCGCCGAGAGTCTGACCAGTGAAGACCTTCAACCTCTCGGCGGCAATGGCCGGAGCTAAGAGCGCCTCGATCTCATCAGCAGGAGATGTCAGTCGGGATGCAGGAATGACGCGGACTGGCGCCCCCCCCAAACGATCGGACTGTTCGAAGAGATCAACCTCGTGGGCGAACTCAACTAGGCGCGACGCAGCAGCAATACCAGTTGGGCCTCCTCCCACGATGGCGACCTTCTTTCCTGAGGAAGCCTGAGGAATGCGGGTGCCAGCCAGTCCCTCTTGTCGTGCGCGCCAGGCGATCGTGTATTGAAGATCAAGGATAGGAACAGATCTTCCTGTGAGCGTGGTCTCGATACAGGCGCCTTCATTTTCCAACCAGGCTGGTGAAAGCTGTGAGGTGAGTTCCGGCAAGGGATTCGATTTTCTGATGATCTCGTAAGCCCTCGACTCGTCGCCGTCTAAATAGGCTCGAATGAAACCAGGAATATCCGTTCGAGTCGGATCGGCAGAAATACAGGGGGCGGATTCGCAGAAGTGGCAGCGGGATGCTTCCGCGTGCAATTGATAAGGGTCAAAGCGCCGGAGTGATCGGTATGTAGGTGAATGGACGGCGGCATCACGAATCACGCAGCCCACAGGCTCGTTTGCTTGATGGAGGATGGAACAGGCATCGCATCGCATGCATGTCGCAGAAGGCTCCATTTTCCCATGTGATAAAATAGCTCTCGGCGCATCCGGATAAGCCAAGGCTCCACGACCGAGGCCGACCATCGAAATCCAACCCTTTTCGATCGCGCCAACTGCGACATGAGGAGTGAACTGCCTCAGCCAACTGAATCCACTCCCTATAACAACCAAACCGTTCCCGGAAGGAGCGAGGCTTTTTGCCAGATGCAATTGTCTCTGCAAAGTCGTGAGCGGATGTTCATCCGGTTCGTCGAAATCGCAAAACGGGTGAAGTGAACGCTCCGTTGCAGCGCCTCGGAGATTCGGGCTCGCGGAGGTGACATTTAAAAAGGCGACATCTTTTTTTTGAAGGTGCCGAACGAGTTCGCGAGGTTCAGTGGGATCCCATTTTCTGTAATCCGATTTACTGACGCCGAATCCATCTCGAATGCCCGTATAAGCACAGAGTCTCGTTCCCAGCAGCAGAAACGGCGAAGCCTTGCGAATGCCCGCAAGCGTTTCCAAAAGGAATCGACTTCGATTTTCAAAGGGTCTGCCATACTTGCCTGGGCGATTTACCGCGCTCAACAATGTCCCCGCAAGGGCACCGTAAGTGGTTGCGACATCCACCCCGTCAAAGCCCGCTTCGGCAGCAAGACAAGCCGCTTCAATCAAAGAGTCGCGAAGCCCGTCAATCCGAGCGTCGCTCAACTGATCCACGCGCCCCTCAAAACCCGAAACCAGTTGCAAAATGAAAACGGGTTTGTCGGCGACTTCTCCCCGAAGTTCGCAAAGCAGGGATTGAAATTGGGGCAAGGTGGACTTGTTCAATACAAGACGAGACGAACCGATCGACTGCAAAGCCCCCGTCGCCTCAAACCAAATCAAACCGAATCCGCCTTTCGCATATCGCTTGTATCGACGTGCGGTCGATTTGCCAGGAGATCCGTCGGAAAGCGCATCACAGCCCGTGATCGGTTGCGCACAGAAGCGGTTGGGAATTCGCTTCCCTTGAATATCGAGAGGCTCAAAAAGCGGTGCCAAATTGGTCGCCAAAGGGATCTCGACGCCGACGCGATCGATTTCCGACTCCAAGCCT
>JALQZP010000132.1 GCA_023258235.1 Terrimicrobiaceae bacterium
CGTCCTTCATCAGTGCGAATCGGAATGTTTTGCAAGTTTGGTTCGGTAGATGAGAGTCGACCGGTTGCTGTGGTTGTTTGTTGGAAAGTCGTATGGATTCGTTCATCGGATGCAATCGCACTAAGTAGACCTTCGATTGTGGTGCGCAACTTGCTTACTTCACGGATACGAAGGAGCGCTTCTAGAACAGGATGCTTTGTTGTGGAGAACAACCACTCAAGAGATTCGGCATCGGTACTAAAGCCCGTCTTGATGCGCTTCGTCTTAGGTAATTTCAGTTCATCGAAGAGCACTGTTTGTAGTTGCTTGGGCGAAGCGACGTTAAATTCATGCCCGACTGCCTGGTAGGCGGATTTAATGGATGAGCTCTCTTCGGATTCAAAGAAATTGCGTAACTTCTCAAGTTTCTTACGATCTACACCGATTCCTAAACGCTCCATGGTCGCAAGAATCTCCATGGTTGGTATTTCGATCTCCTTATAAAGCTTGAGCGCGTTATGTACCTCAAGTTCTTTCTGGAGGATGTCCCACACTTTAGTCAGATGCCCAGCCGAAACTGGGGTCCAATCCTCGGAGAACAAGTCTCCGCCCGACGCCGCAATTTCAATTCCCAGATATTTCCTGATGACATCATTGAGTTCGATCTCTCGAGAACCAGGATTAAGAAGATAGGCCGCCACTTCGGTATCAACTGCAACCTTCTCCAAAATTCCATTTCGAATAGCACGTTTCGCGCCATGAATCTGCCAGTTGCCTGCGCTGAGTAAAACTCCTTTGACTCCGTCAAGATTGGTGGTCACAACCTGGCCAGTTTCAAAGCATGCAGCGACTGAGTTTTCTGAGAGAACAATTGGAATGAGAGATGTATTTCTCTTTACCAAGGCAGTGAATTCCTTGGCAGTAACTTCCTTTACCGCTATCGATGCATCAACGTCAATGACTTCAGCTTCTTCACCGGAAAGCGCTTTGATTCGCTCCTTGAGCGCCTTGATCTCGAGTTTCTCAAAGAGTTGGTTGAGATGAGATTTATCTATTCCTTTCCATTCCAACTCTGAAAACTCGGGGTGGAGCGGTACATCATGGCGAAGTTGAGTGAGTTCGCGATTTGTAAGAACTGCGGCGAGCGAATTACGTAACGCCTCTCCTGCCTTACCAGGAACTGTGTCAACCTTTGCCACCAGCGATTTCAAGTTTCCAAATTCTTGTATCCACTTGGTTGCAGTCTTCTCGCCTACGCCGGGAATCGATGGCAGGTTATCGCTTGGGTCGCCGCGTAAAGCTGCAAAATCTGGGTATTGCTCCGGAGTTAAACCATATTTTTCCAGGACAGCTTCAGGCGTCATGCGCGCTAATTCAGTAACGCCTTTCTTGGGATAGAGAACCGTTACACCCGCGGAAACAAGTTGGAAGGAATCTCGATCACCAGTACAGATAACGATTTCGCCCTCGTCCTTGAACTGGCTGACAAAGGTTGCAATCACATCATCGGCTTCAAATCCCTCCAGCTCGAAATGCGGAATTCGAAAGGCATCGAGTAGCTCATTGATATACGAAATCTGAGAACGAAACTCATCGGGAGTTGCAGCGCGATTTGCTTTATATTCTGGAAACTTTTCACTTCGGAAGGTTTTTCGAGATACATCAAAAGCAGTGGCGATATGTGTTGGTTTCTCATCGCGAATGAGATTGATAATCATCGAAGCGAATCCGTAGATTGCGTTGGTGTGTTGGCCCGTAGAGGTTGCGAAATTCTCTACCGGCAGGGCGAAGAAGGCTCGATAGGCTAAAGAGTGGCCATCAAGGAGTAGTAATTTCTTCTTCATCGCGCTCAATCACGAGCGAATGATAGCGTGTTGCTATAAATGGATTTTTTAAATCTTTAAATACGCCTTGATTCGTGTGATGGATTTGTGAAGTTTTACCATGCATCAATGTCTTGGCATGAATGATTTTTCCGCCAAAAGCTTGACCAATCGGACCGCGGCCACGTCCACCTCAAAGCCATACCCCGTGAGCCGCTCCAGGTGGAGTAGCAGCCGCCCTGCCCTCACCGCCTCCCAAGGCCGGCCGGCTTCGATGAGCAGCGCGATTCGTTTCATGTTTTGAAAGGGTCTGATCGCTTCGTCGAGACGGCGGCTTGCTTCAGGTCACGCAACATTTTCCTCCATCCGCTTTTCGGCTTTCCCGCGAGCCGTTGGTTGCATGCGGTGAACTTCTTGGCGCTGCGTCTGCCTTGGAAAACTTTGAGCGCATGACTGGAGGGGCCTGCGGATCGAGGGGGTTCCACCAGCACGCAGCCATCCCTCGCGCAGACATGTCGCCATTCATCGATTAAATCGCCTTCGCGATTACGCCATCCCAAAGCAGCAGACTGGGAAAAATTACGCCATGTTCCGCGCGCCTCGGAAAAGTCCAAACTCCCTGGGCGGTCAACCCCGCGAGGGTGTCTGCGAGAACTGAGGCATGGGTGGCTCATTGTTTAAGTCGGAACTCCCGGCTCGCCACCAGCGCGTGGAGAAATTCCCGGAGGGCGAAATCCTTGGCCTCGGCCCGGGCAACGACGGCCTCGGCCAAAGCCTCGTCAGTGAAGCCGAACGGGCGACCGAGCGCATACTCAATCAGCGCTTCGGTGAACCCACGGGCGAAGCCGGCCGCACGGCTGGCCACGAGGTCGCGCAGCTCGAAGTAATCCTTAAAAGCCGGGCCGTTGTGGAGCTGACCGCTGGGGTCAATGGGCCAGGTTTTCTTACCAACGCCGCGTTTCTCGTAAGTGTCTTCGGTGCGCCATTTGCCAGCGGCGTTGAAGTTCTCCAAGCCGAAGCCGATGGGGTCAATCTTGTGATGGCAGCTCGCGCACTGCGGTTCCTCCGTGTGTGCGGCGAAACGCTCGCGGGTGGTGAGCAGTTTGCCTTCGAGGCGGGTGAGTTGCGGAACGTTCGGCGGCGCGGGCGGCGGCGGGTCGTGGAGCAGCTTGCGGAGCACCCACGCGCCGCGCTCGACCGGGCTGGTGTGCTCGCCGTTGCCGCCCATCGCGAGGATGGCCGCCATGCCCAGTAAGCCGCCGCGCGGAGAGCCGGCGGGCAACGGGACTTTTCGGAACTCATCGCCGCTCACGCCTTCGAGGCCGTAGTAGTTGGCGAGCAGGCCGTTCGCCATCACATAGTCGGCCTTGAGGAGCTGACGCAGACTGCCGTTGCTGGCGAGCAAGTGGGCGAACGATTCGTAAACTTCGGTCCGCGCGGCGGCCTTGGCGCTCTCGTCGAAATCGCGGTAGAGGCGGGTGTTGAACTGGAAGAAATCCAGCCGATCCATACCGAGCCATTGATGCACAAAGCCGGTGACGAACTCGCGGCTGCGCGGGTCGGCGAGGAGACGGTCCGCCTCAGCAGCAAGCACGGCGGGCTGCGCAAGGTCGGCGCGGAGGAGTTGCTCATCGGGCGGCGCGCTCCAGAGAAAATACGACAGCCGGGCAGCGAGTTCGGGTGGTGACAAAGCTCTCTGCCTTTCGTCTTTTACCTCCAATTTTTTACCAGTCTCGGCATGTGGTGAATGAGTCGGGGAAACGGGTTGCGAGCCAATTTCCTGAAGATACAAAAACCCCGGCGAGGCCAGAATCACGCTCAACGGCTCGCGGATGGCCTTGTCGAAGGTTTCGCCAGCCTTCACTCGCGCTTCGTGGAGCGCCACGAGCTTGTCCAAAAGGGCCGCCGTGGGCTGCTTTCCGCGAAAGGCGCGCGCGGCAAACTTTTCAATCACTGCCCATGCGTCCGTCTCCCCGGCGGACAGCACTGGCGCTACGTTTGCCTTCGCGACTCCGCGCGCCAGCGGGCCTTCCCACTCAATCCAATCCAGCCAGAGAACAGGGTCGCGCTGCTTCGCGTCGGCAATTTGGCGGGTTCGGCCCGGCAGGCTGATGGGTTCCTTTTGCAGCGGACGTTTCTCGAAGAGCACAAACTTGCGCGGGCCGCCGGGGCGCACTTGGAACGGCAGCTCAATCACCTCCGGCTGCTCCAGTGTCGCGGTGATTTGCTTGTTCGCAAGGAAAGTGCGGTCGTCTTTATCAATCGGGCTCGCCTCCACCAAGGTCAGGAACGCGCGCTCCGTCGGCATGTCCGCCACGCGGCCAATTCTCACGCGCATCACGTAGTCGCCGGTCGCAGCCTGGGCGGGCAGGTCAACAGCATACTCGCAGGTTTCCTGCACGGTGTTGTCGAGGTAAAGGCCGGACTTCGACAGCGGGCGGTCGAGGTATTGCTGGAACCAGCGATTGTTGCTGTCCCACACCACCTTGGCGAACTCCGCGTGTGACTTGTCGGTGAAATCGAACTCCTTCAGCCGCTGCTCATCGCCACCCGCAGCCTTCCACTTCGCGTATTGCTCGTTGAGATACTTGAAGCGCAAATGCCCGCGCTCCACCTCGGCGCGGCGTGTCTCGGGCTCGATGCGCGTGACCTTCGCGGCGGGCATCTGCTTCGGCAACGGGCCTTCCCATTCCACCCAATCAATCCACAGCGCGGACAGCGGGCCGACGCCAGTGGCCTTCTGCGCCGTGGTGAACAGTTCATGGTCCAGCTTCACATCGCGCTTCTCCCGCAGCACGAAGGTGCGCGGACCGTTCGCGCTGATGCTCACCGGCACCTCGATGACTTGCGGTGAATCGGTGGTGCCGCTGATTTGAAAGGTCTGCATCAAGGTGAAGTCTTCGCGCTCCTCTGGCTTCCGCCGGCTGCCGAGCGCGACGAAGTGCCGCTCCTTCGGCGTGCCGGCCACCGCGCCGATGCGGAAGCGCAGCACATACTCGCCCGGCTCGGCCCGCTCGACCTCATGCTTGGTCTTGAGCCAACCGGACGGCTGGTCCGGCGGCAGCGTGATGACTTCCTCGGGGTGGACGTTGTAGATGGTCAAATAAGCGCCCGACTTCGTCAGCGGGTCATTGAGATAACGCTGGAAGGTCGGCCCGTTCTGCTCGAAGGCACGAATGCGGAACTTCGCTTCCTGTTCGTCCGGAATGCCTTTCTGCGGTTGCTTGGTCTCCATGAACTTCTTCGCCGCCTCGTAGCCGCCTTTGAAGTAACCATTGTAAGTGCCGCCCACCATCGCGTTCGCGTGCAGCTCGACCTCGCGCCGCTCCTTGATCGTCTTCGTCCCAGTGGATGGACCCGCATTTTCCACCTCAATCCAATCAATCCAAACCGCGAACTCCGGGCCGACGCCGTTGCGCTGCTTCGCCTCTGCGAAC
>JALQZP010000133.1 GCA_023258235.1 Terrimicrobiaceae bacterium
GGACGAGCTTGTCAAAAAAGAATCCGCCAACGGCAAGCCCTACTGGGAACTTAAACTCCGCGATGCTGGTGATGTGCTGACCCTGCGTGCGTGGTCGGACACTGACGCCTTCCGCGCCTGCGCTGAAACCTCGCGCGGAGGTTTTGTGGAGATTGAGGGAGACTTTGCGATGAACGGCGGCTTCGGGCTTGATGCCAAACGCTGGCGCCTACGCTGTCTCGACGAGGAAGAAATCGAAACCCTTCTCGCCGGTGGACCCGAAGAAGCCGCCGCCGTCGAACGCGATTACGGAGATGTTGTTCGGTTAGCCGGTGAAATCCGCGATCCGCGCCTCCACGCGTTGTGCGCGGTTTTTCTCGAGGAATTCGGCGCCCGCTTCCAACGCGCCGCCGCCGCCCGCCACAACCACCACGCCCATCGAGGCGGCTTGCTTCGTCACACCGGCCAAATGATGAGGTCCGCCGCCGCCATTTGCGCGGTCTATCCGGCGCTAAATCGCGACCTCCTCCTCACCGGAGTCCTTTTCCACGATTGCGGCAAACTTTGGGAAATGTGCCCACCCGAAGCGGGTTTTGGCATCCCGCGCGAACTCCGTGGCGAACTCCTCGGACATATCTCGATCGGCGTTGAGGTGGTAAATTCTATTTGGCGAAAACTACCGCTCGATGACTGGAAAACCCTCGAACCCGCCTCGGAGGATGTCCGCCTGCACCTCCTACACCTCATCGCCTCGCATCACGGCGAGTTGCAATTCGGCTCCCCCGTCGAACCCAAAACCCCTGAAGCCATCGCCCTCAACATGGTCGACAACCTCGACGCAAAAATTGAAATGCTCTGGATGGCCTACGCCCGCCAACCCGAAATCGCCCCCGGAATCCACGAACGCGTCAAATCCCTGAACACCAGCCCCGTTAAGCCGCTGCAAAAAATCTCTAATGAGCTCGCCCCCCACGGTTTGAATTTATAGCTTTTTGCCAGTATTCAATTTCTCCTGAGTTTCTGATTAAAATTGGCTGCTTGCAAATTGCAGGGAGCGTATTGAGGATACGCATACTCTAATTCTATGAATGTCCTGATTGGGATGCTAGGCATGCTGTTGCTTTTCGGGATTTCAGCGTTTGCTGAGATTCCCGCAGTGCCAAGCGCCTTTCCCAATGGGCCGGGGTTGCAACTCACTCCTGGAGAGGTTTTGTTCCGCCAACCAAGTTTCCGGGTGACTAACATCGCCTACCACAACGGGCATCTTTACACCAACTGGGTGAACGGGGGTGGTCGGACGCAGTGGAGTTGGACGAACCCAGCCAACATCTCCTCACTCACTGACACGACGGCCGATCTTTTGGCTCGCTCTGGTGGAAATGAAATTCCCGCGATGAGTGACGACGGCAACCACGGTCATACAAAGGTTGGGGCATGGATGAATAACATCATCATGCGCCAGTCCGAGGGAGTGAATATAATCCAGAGTAATCCAGAGTCTTGGTCGGTGTGGGGTGGGCGCGGTGTGTTCTGGCCGTGGCGCGTGCCTTTCAACTGGCACCAATACACAAGCGGTTCCGGTGACATTACACCGTTTTTCGTTTCATCGCGGAATACGACTTTCCACTCCTACGATGGTCTTGCGAAGCATAGTGTGGACGGCATCCACATCTTGATGGGAAATATTTTGATCGTGGCCTCGGACGAATCGAAACGAGGAGTGGCGGCGTTTGATATTTCCCCGATTTTTGAGACACCTGCCCGCGAGCCTGTGCTTCTGGACAAAATTAGCGGATTTCTGGGTGCTTATCTGCCGGTGCTTTGGAGGAATTACATTATCCTCGCGCGGCGCGATACAAACACGGTCGATGTGGTGGATTGGAGCGATCCCAGCAATTTGCGGCTGGTAAAGACCCTTGATATGTCCGGCACGGCGGGCTGGAGCTTCAACTCTGATGTGCCCTACGCGCAGGCGCAGGATGAATTTGTTTTTGCGCGTCGGCACAAGATCAACATGGAAACACTGACTCCTGTTCTGGAGTTGAATGAAAGGGGCGGTGGAAGCCGCCCTGGATCAATTCAAGAGCCGGTTGAAACAAGTCAATACATGATGCCTCTAGGCCCCTATCTGGTGACCGGTGGACTGCCTGGGAATGCGAATGGCATCGCCATTTGGGCTCATCAATCCGGACCCGACAACCGCGCCCCGTTTGTGGGGTATCATATCCCGCGTAACGGCCAGACGAACTATCCTCCCCGTGCACCAATCAGCCTCCTGATTCATGAAACGCTGGAGAGTTACACAATAGTAAACGGCGAATCTGTGATTTTGCGACCGGTAGGGGGTGGCGCTGCGGTGGACTGTTGGACTTCGTTTTCGCATGATGATGTGCTGACCATCACGCCTAAGCAGGCGCTGGCACAGGACACAACCTATGAGGTGGTGATACCGCAAGGTGGAATTAAGGATGCCGCAGGCAATGGCATTGACGGGTATTCATTCACTTTCTCGACCGGCGGAAATTTGAGTGCGGGCAATCGCTCGCCCGTGATTTCAAGTTTTACGGCAAATCCCGCTCCGGTGGCTCCCGGAACACCAGTGATGTTTTCAGTTTCCGCCTCTGATCCCGAAAACAGTGCTCTGGAATACCGCTTCTCCTTTGGTGATGAGGATACTTCGCGTGCGTGGACTTCCAACAGCACTGTGTCAAAAACTTTCGCGGAGGCGGGTCGTTATTCAGCAAAAGTTCAGGTGCGTGATGCCTCTAAAAATTTGGCGGTGGATACTCTCACAGTCACTGTCGCGACCGCTGCCGCCGGACCTTTGCCTACGAAATCCTCCCCGGTCGCTGTGGATGCGGTTCGCCGCAAGGTATGGACGGTTAATCCCGACAACGATTCCGTAACGGCCGTGCATGCGGACACGGGGGAGGTTTTGTTCGAAACTGATCTGGCGGCCTCCCTTGAGGAACCCTCTGTGGATCCGCGAAGTCTTGCCGTGGCATCGAATGGCGATGTTTGGGTGGCGTGTCTGGATGCGGATCGGATCGTGGTTCTGAATGAGGCTAATGGTGCAGTGAAGCGCGAGATTTACACTGGCTATGGAAGCGCCCCTTCGGCTGTGGCCATGTCGAGAGATGGATCGTTCGCGCTAGCCACCACCCAATTCCGTGCCCTTGGCAATCCTGGAAACGGACAATTGATCAAATACAATTCCGGCACCTACGCTGAAATCGGGCGGCTGGAATTGGGGCCGACGGCACGGGCGGTATCGATTACCGGGAATGGATCGAGGGCTTTGGTGACTCGCTTCATTTCGCCCGAGACGCACGGAGTGGTATGGGATGTGAATGTGGATGCGATGGCACTGCGCCGCGAAATCCGATTGGTGAATGATCCAGGTGGAACGAACTCGCAGACGATGCCTTTCGATGGATCATCGCAGGGCAAGGGTGTGCCTAACCATATTGCCGATGTGGCAATTGCGCCTGATCACTCGACGGCTTGGTTTGTGGCGAAAAAAGATCAGACCATGCGCGGCAGGTGGTTTTCACAGAATAAAACCTACAACGCCTATGCCTCCGAAACCACGGCGGTGAACACGGATCTCTCTCCGGAGCACACAGTGCGGGCGATGATGGGTGCGATCGATATGAATGCGCCTATCGATCAATTGCCGGAGCCTGAGGCGACGGTGGCTTTCGGTTTGACCAACGAAGGCACTCCGCGACAGTGGTCACTGCGCACGGATATTGACAACAGCGAATCGCCGGTGGCGATTGAGTTTTCACCACTTGGAGACTGGTTGTTTGTCGCTCTACAGGGAAAAAACGATGTGGCGGTTTTCGACGCCATGATGTTCCGCGCATCGCTGAGCCGGACTTTAACCTTAAGGATTCCGGCAGGTTCTGCACCTCAAGGTTTGGCGATTGATCCACAAGCTGGGACACTTTGGATTCAGAACCTGCTGAGCAGGGATCTCACCCGTGCTCCGATGCAGTCATTCTTCGGGTCAGGCAGGAGGTCCGCTGCGACATCGATTCGCACGGCCGCTACCGAAAAACTCGCGGAGCGCGTGCTGGCAGGAAAAAAGATTTTCTACGAGGCCTCTGATCGCATGAGCATGGACACCTATATTTCATGTGCGTCTTGCCATGTCGATGGGGGACAAGATGGCCGAGTCTTTGATTTTACGCAACGCGGGGAGGGCTTGAGAAACACCATCGATCTCCGCGGAAAGAGTGGCATGGCTCATGGAAACCTCCACTGGAGCGCAAATTTCGACGAAGCTCAGGATTTTGCGATCGATATCCGGCAGCATTTCGGAGGCTTGGGATTCTTGCCAGAAGGAGAAGTGGAGAATGAGGCTTTGGTTGGATCTAATTCCAATCGATCGCAAGAAATGGACGACCTTGCGGCTTATGTGGCCTCGCTCGGAATCTCCACTGTTCCAAAGAGCCCACACCGTGCCTCCAATGGATTGATGACTTCCTCGGGAATTGCGGGGCAGGCGATTTTTCAGCGTGAGCAGTGCTCGACTTGTCACTCCGAACCTCTCTACACGGACTCCAAGGATGGCTCGACCCTGCATGATGTTGGAACGCTGCGAGCGAGTTCTGGTAGGCGGCTTGAAATGACACTCGCCGGAATCGACACCCCAAGTTTGCTAGGTCTGTGGGCGGGGGCGCCGTTTTTTCATGATGGCTCGGCAGAGACGCTGAGTGATATTTTTCGTGTTGCTGGTGGTTTAGTCATTCAGGGCGAATCGGGAAATTTGAGCGGTAATGCTACCATTGCCGACCTTAATACGACTTCAATTCGGGGATATTCCTCTGTGGACCGCATGGTGGATTTTAGCGCAAATGGGGCCAGTGCCACTTTTTTGAACGTGGATGGGGGCCAAGTGGCAGGAATAGGGGCGCTGGAGTTTCGGATGTTGCCGGGCATGGAGCGGGATTTTTGGAACATTCCCACAAGGATGGTGGTCTTGGTGAATGGAGTCCGTCATGAGGTCGAGTTGCCATTGCTGAGATTGGCTAAAGATTGGCGAAGGATTCGTTTGGAGGGAGTTGCACTTCAAGCTGGCCCTGCAAATACGATTGTCATCAGGCGCGAGGACTCGGAGACCAGTGGGCCACGCACTTTTGTTGTGGATACAATCACTGTATCCCGGCCATCAGATCTCGCCCAAGCTTCGGCGCACCGGCGAGTCCTAAGTTTGCCTGATTCGGAGAGGAATCA
>JALQZP010000134.1 GCA_023258235.1 Terrimicrobiaceae bacterium
GTCAATCACCGTTGCAGGCAGACAGAGGGGTTGGGAATAAACCGGGTAACCCGGAACATAGAAACTGAATTTCGGATTGTTGTCGGCCATTTCGAGGTTGGCGTCGAAGAATGATCGGATAGTTCCGATGTCTTCCCAATAGCCCTCGAAAATGTGGGCCATCACCTTCCGGCTCTGGATCGCGGCGGGGATGATGTTTTTACCGAAATCGACAAGATCGTTGTCGAGGCTGGAGATGAGGGCCTCGCGATTGAAGACATAGATTCCCATTGAGGCTTGGAACAGCTCCTCCTGAATCGGATGTCCGATCTGACTGAGCAGTTCGCCGGGAATGCGAAGCGAGTCGATCACTTCGGGGTCTTTCGGCTTTTCCACGAACCGCGTGATGCGACGATTGCTATCCGTGGCCATGATGCCGAATCCGGGGACCGCCTTTCGCTCGACTGGGATCGTTCCGATGGTGAGATCCGCGCCGGAGTCGATATGCTGGCGGATCATCTGGCGGTAATCCATGCGGTAGAGTTGGTCTCCGCTGAGGATGATGAAATATTTGCAACGGTGCTCGAGGAAATACCTCATGTTTTGACGAACCGCATCCGCCGTGCCCTGATACCACCTGGCGCCTTCCGGCGTTTGCTGGGCGGCGAGGATGTCCACGAAGCTGGGAGTGAAATTGTCGAACTTATAGCTCTCGTTGATGTGCGTATGCAGCGAGGCGCTGTTGAATTGAGTGAGAATGTAAATCCCGCGCAGGCCGGAGTTCAGGCAGTTGCTGATCGGGATGTCCACCAGACGGTATTTGCCGCCGAGCGGAACGGCCGGCTTCGAGCGCTCTTTGGTGAGTGGAAAAAGACGTGAACCGGCACCGCCGCCCATAATGATGGCCAGGGTGTCGGACTTGAAAGAGGAGGAAGGTTGGACAGTCATGGGCGATACAAGCTTGCGTGGATAGTTGGGCGATGTCACGATACTTTTATGTGTGGAATTGTCGCTTACATAGGACGCTCGGATGCGTTGCCCGTATTGATGGATGGTCTGCGCCGCTTGGAATACCGGGGCTACGACTCCGCCGGCGTGGCCATTTTGGAGAGTGGCCGGATCCACCTGCGCAAATCCATCGGGCGCATTGCAAATCTGGCCGAGGAGATCGACAAAAACCCCGTTTCGGGATCGATAGGCATCAGCCACACCCGCTGGGCCACGCATGGCGCGGTCACCCGTGAAAATGCCCACCCCCACACGGACAAATCGGGGCGACTCCATCTGGTCCACAATGGAGTGATCGAAAATTATCAAATCCTGCGCGAACAACTGATTGAGCGCGGACACGTTTTTCATTCCCAGACAGACACCGAAGTTCTCGCCCACCTCGTTGGGGAAGCTTTTGACCGGTCTCCGTCGCGGAACGAAGCCGCCCTTGTCGAGGCTGTGCGCCAAGCCTTGCGTCAAGTTATCGGCACCTATGGCATTTCCGTCGTTCATGCCGACGTCCCGGGCGTCATCATCGGCGCTCGCCGCGGAAGCCCTCTCGTTTTGGGAATTGGAAAAAACGAACACTTTCTCGCCAGCGACGTGAGCGCGATTGTGGCCCACACAAGGGATGTGGTTTTTCTCAACGACTACGAAATCATCGCGCTGCAGGCCGAGGGGTTCGAGATCACAACCGTCTCGGGCAACGGGGCCGACTACCAAGTCAGCAAAGTCGAATACTCCGCCGACTCCGTCGACAAGGGTTCCTACCCGCACTATATGCTCAAGGAAATCCACGAGCAACCGAACAGCGTCCGTGACGCCCTGCGGGGTCGACTCTGCCTCGAGGAGGCCACCGCCAAACTCGGCGGATTGAACATGTCGAACGCCGACCTCCGCTCGGTGGATCGTATTATTCTTGTTGGTTGCGGAACGGCTTTCCATTCGGCCTTGGCGGGCGAATACCTCATCGAATCCCTGGCCCACATTCCGGTGGAGTGCGAGTTCGCAAGCGAATTCCGCTACCGCAATATCCCGCTCGACCGCGACACGCTGGTCTTCGTCGTAAGCCAGAGCGGAGAAACGGCCGACACGCTCGCCGCGCTGCGTGAGAGCCAGCGGAAGGGCCACCGCACACTGGGCATCTGCAACAACGTCGCCAGCACGATCGCACGCGAAAGCGATGGCGGTGTCTATATGCACGCCGGGCCCGAGATCGGTGTGGCCGCGACCAAATCCTTCACCTCGCAGCTCACCATTTTCGCCCTTCTTGGGCTGCTCTTCGGACGCATCCGCCATCTCTCCCACAGCGACGGGCTCGAAATCGTCTCCGCGCTGGAAAAACTGCCGGATCTCGTCGCGCGAACCCTCGAACTCAATGCACAGATCGCCGCCATTGCCAAAAAATACGCCCATTCGAAGAGCTTCCTCTTCATGGGTCGCCAAGCCCAATACCCGATCGCCCTCGAAGGCGCCCTCAAGCTCAAGGAGATCAGCTACATTTCAGCCTCCGGCTATCCGAGCGCGGAACTCAAGCACGGCGTCATCGCCCTCATCACCGAGGAAGCCCCGTCAATCTTCATTGCCCCGAGAGATGCCGTTTACGAAAAAAACATCAGCAACATCGAGGAAGTCAAAGCGCGCAAAGGCCCTGTCATTGCCATCGGAACGGAAGGCGACACCGCCCTCGCCAAAATCTGCGACGACGTCATCCTGATCCCTGATTGCCCACACTACCTCACCCCGATCCTCTCGGTCATTCCGCTTCAACTCCTCTCGTACCACATCGCCACCGAGTTGGGATGCGACGTGGACAAGCCCCGCAACCTCGCCAAAAGCGTCACAGTCGAATAAAAAAAACCGTTATTTTTAGACAGAAAATCGCTCTCGGAAACGTCCTATTCCCCAGATGCAAAAATTAATCCCAGGGTTTCCGTTTGATTGGTTGCGAACGAAACGGGTCGGGGGATTGGTCGTTTTGGCGGTTCTGTTTTTTTGCCGGACCGGCCACGCGATCGCTGCCGACGAGATTGTTGCCGAAGGCCTCATCCTCCCATCGCGCTCCGTTTCCCTGAGTCTCCCAGTGGAGGCCATTTTGCGGGAAGTTAAAGTCAAGGAAGGCGCTTTGGTTCTGAAGGGTGACATCTTAGCCATCCTCTACAGTCCCGTGGAATCCTTGGAAAAGGAACGCGCTGCGAAGCAACTCGATCTTGCCGAGTTCATGCTCGGAAACAGTGAAAAGCTGCGCTCCAACGCGATCATCAGCGAGGAGGCCGCCCGGCAAAAAAAACTCGATTGCGACATCGCTCGAATCGAAGCCCGTCGCGCCGAAGCCGTCCTGCATGAAAAAACCCTCTATGCCCCGTTCGACGGCTTTATCCTTCGCATCTTGAAAGAACCCGGCGAAACGGTGGGCCGGGTGGACAAGGTCATCGATATCGTTGACATCAAAACATTGCACGTGGACGCCTACTTGGAAGGCGAGTGGAAGGGCCGGTTGAATGAAAGCACCAAAGTCTCCATCGAAGTTCCCTCATTGGGTGAAAAAAAGTTGCCGGCCTCGATTGGAATGGTCGATCCCGTTGTGGATCCTTCGAGTGGCCTCTTTCGTGTGAGACTCCTTCTTCCCAATTCCGACATGTCCATTCCCTCCGGTATCCCCGCCAAGGTCACATTCGCATTTTAAAAAAAAGGCCATGCCAAAGCCCGTTCCTATTTTTCTTTCGCCCTCGAATGCCAAACTTCTCGAGTCTCTCTGGAATGAACACTCCGGCGCCGTTCATTCCATGCTCATCGCCTATTGCGGAAACCCGGATGACGCCGGCGACATCCTTCAAGATCTTTTTCTTCGCCTGAGTCGCGATCCTTCGACACTCGCCGCCATGAAGTCTCCGAGGGCATTTTTAAACGTGTCTGCCCGCCGACTTGCGATTGACCTTGCCCGCAAACGCGCCGCCGATCAGAGACGCCAGGATTCACCCGAAGCCGTTGCCCATTTTCACCCCGCGCCTGCCCCTCCGCAAGCGGATAAGGATCTGGGTAATATCATCCGGATAGCGCTTCAAAAGCTGCCAGCGGACCAACGCGCTGTTGCCGAAGCCAGGCTCTTTCATGGAAAAACACTGGCGCTCATAGCCGAGGAACAAGGCATTCCTCTTAACACGGTGGCCAGTCGGTTGAGATATTCTTTAGACAAACTTCGCGACGAGCTTCGTCCCCACTACGAACATATGAAAAATCCCAACGCCCAATCTTCCGAGCGCCTCATCAAAACTCTCGAACCCAAACGCGTTCCTAGCGTGGCTCCCGGACTCGAAGGAGTCGCTGCATGCGCTGTTTTTGACCATGTCGATGAGGCTCCCGTCATCGCTCCCTGTGTAGAGTGGGATCATCAGACAGAAACTGATTCCGAGATTTGCGTGTTCCCGCCTCCCGAAGAGCTTGCCGTGGACACAAGAATTCATGTCGATCCCGTTCCGGAGTTGCCAATAACCGGCACTGCCGAGGAGTATTCCGATGAGACGGGGGATCACGTTGACTCCGACCCGGAGATAGAAATACTTCCGACTGACGAGGAGCATTCGGACGAGACGGGCGAGCACGTTGACTCCGACCCGGAGATAGCAATACTTCCAACTGACGAGGAGCATTCGGACGAGTCGGGCGAGCACGTTGACTCCGACCCGGAGATTGCAATACTTCCGACTGACGAGGTGCATTCGGACGAGTCGGGCGAGCACGTTGACTCCGACCCGGAGATTGCAATACTTCCAACTGACGAGGAGCATTCGGACGAGTCGGGCGAGCACGTTGACTCCGACCCGGAGATTGCAATACTTCCGACTGACGAGGTGCATTCAGAAGAGACGGGCAAGAACGTTGACGGAGATCCTGAGGTTGTTTTGACGTGTTTGTTTGAAGGTCAATGGGAGGATTTGAATGACCATCATGATTTATGGGAGTTTGATCAGGCGCACGTAAAGTTCGATCCACCTTTGCCTTTTGAAAGAGTTTTTGCTCTCGGAGATTCAACAGCACATTTGACATTGAATGGCGGCACGCCAGATATATCAGGCGCCATTCATTTCGCGACTCCACCTGCGGTAAATGAAGGCGCATTAAGTCTATCAGGCGATTCTCATTTCGAAGGCCAAACGCTGGTGACTGGCGGCTCGCTAGTCGTCAATGAGCCCATCACGGCCCAAGTTCAGGTACTAAACGGGGGTCATCTTTCTGCTGCCGACAAGTCA